>JBHLRC010000030.1:0-26589 GCA_048882965.1 Candidatus Thorarchaeota archaeon | reverse complement strand
ATATGGTGGATATTCAGGTTGGAGAAAAGCAGAGAAAGAAACGGGTCTTTCATTCCTGACGTTGGCAAATGATACAGAGAGGCTACAAAATGACCTTCCATGGTCCTTTTTGCGCAAATAAGACCCAAAAAACTGGCGCCGTCTTGACAAAGCTCTTAAGTCAATTCTTGGAAGTCACTCATGAGATATGCCATGGAAAAAAGGAAGACCATGGCTGTCTGGTGACGAGATATGTCTGAAGATGGCGAATTTCGGGAGGCCTTTCCCGCTCTCAGTAAAGAGCTTGAAGAGAAGTCAACACAGACATTCAGAATAGATGGTGTCCGGACAATGGCGGAGGAAACAGATTCTACGGGAGGTTCAGGGACGTTCACACCAGATGTCGTGGACTATATACGACGATGTGATACCGTGTCGCAGGCTTTAGAGATTGTTGATTTTCTGATGAAGCGAAATGAAATCAGTCCATCTCAAGCCAGAGAGATCAAAGGACAATTGAAGACCGACGGTCTCAGAAGTTTTGGTACAAAGAAAGAAAAAGACCATTACCTCCACCACGGAATCGGTGAAGAATAGTACGAGTCGATCCCCGTAGAGTTTTGAACTTCATGAGTTTTACATGCTTATTAGAGGAAACCATGTAACTAATAGGCACTGAGGGCAGTGTCTTTCATCTCAGACACTGGTGGGGGAGAGATTTTGTCGAAGAAGTCGAAACTGAGTAGAAGACTATCAAAGTTGGTTCACCAGCAAATTTCTGAAGATTTGGAAACATATGACATGCTCAAGTGGAAACTAGCATGCAAAGGGTTTGGGCCAATTCATTATACAAGTAACACAAGAAGCATGTGGCTTGAAAAGAACCGATATCGGATTGAAGGCGCTAGAGAAATTGTAGACTTCATGAAGAAGTGGGTGAATCACTTTCGAAATGATGAGGAGTTTGAAAATTATACTGTGACTGCTGTGAGAGAAGAGGTGATTCTTGCTATTAGAAAGAAGCAACGGAGGATTAAGACTGAGATAGGAATTCTGAACAGTGTCAAACTGAATGGCTTCAAGACGCTTATCAAATGGGCGGATAATCCCAAGGAACTCAGGAAAGGACCCTATAAGGGTCGCAAGACATTACCCAAAAAATCCTAGTTACTCTATCTTGGTCTGTTTCAAATCTCTAAGCCGATGGATTAGATATCTCAGATATGTTGGACATTTCCATTTCCTGATTTCGTTTTCTGGATTTCTTCTTGTAAGGGCATATCGAACCAAGACTCGGAGCAAGTCTCCCTTAAAACCCACCACTCCGTGTATCTTGTGTCCAGAACTTGAGAAGGTCTTTACAGTTTCTGCTGAGCAGGAGATTCGAACTAGATGTTCAGTGTCTCGACCATGAAATGAAATTGTAGTGGCTTGCAGAGTTGACAGGATATCATTACCAATAGCCTCCAAGTACCGTTTTCCTAATGCTAGATAGATGAGATCAAAACCGGTTTCTACTAATTGCGTGAAGGCTTCTTTGAGTTGTAATTGACTCGACCGTTCCCGTACGTTTGCAATCTTCATTGTTGTGAAGCTACAATCATAGGGAGGGACTAGATCCTCCTCGTAGAGCATCCCAAACCCTGCAGATATAATGACTAATTGAACCTCCACGCCAGGTATTGTCCTGAGTATGTCGACAGCCTTGACAAGTTCTCTGTTCTGTGGTCCCAAGTACATATCACGTGCTGGAACGCACATAGAAGGGAATTGTTGTTTCCAATAGACAATGTCGTGGTTTCCATCAATGTCACAGCATTTTGGTTGGTCAGGAGGACTATACAATTTCCTCTTTCCACAACTCCCAACGACTAAAACCCTCACTACGACTTCCTCAAAATAATAGAGGATACCACTGTTCTTAAACACCGAGAGCAGTGACAGACAGTTGATTATGATGGCTTATAGACACCCTTGTTGCGTGCCCAAGAGATTGTTTCAGGATCACAACGCTTGAGCTCACGTTCTGGGAAGTCACTAAGTAGGTTCCAACCAATGTCAAGGGTCTGTTCAAATGAACGATCCTCGAACTCACCTTGGTTGATGAATTCAGCCTCGAATTTGTCTGCAAACCTAAGATACTTCTGATCCCTGTCTGTAAGCGCCTCAGACCCTACAACTGCAACAAGGTCACGAAGGTCACGACCTTCAGAATAGGCGTAATAGAGTTGTGCCTGTATTTCCTTGTGATCAAATCGTGTCATTCCCTCTCCGATTCCTTCTTTCATCAGTCTACTAAGAGATGGACCAGGATCGATTGGTGGGAAGATACCTCTTCTGTGTAGACCCCGACCTACGATGATTTGACCCTCGGTGATATATCCGGTAAGGTCAGGGATGGGATGAGTCATGTCGTCTTGAGGCATCGATAAAATGGGCATCTGAGTGATTGTACCATTCCTTCCATGAATACGTCCAGCACGCTCGTAAATAAGGCTGAGGTCTGTATAGAGGTAACCAGGATAACCACGACGACCGGGTACCTCGGATCTTGCCGCACTAATCTCTCGAAGCGCTTCAGCATAGTTGGTCATATCTGTAAGGATGACGAGTACGTGCATGTCAGTTGTGTACGCCAAATATTCAGCCGCTGTGAGTGTCGCTCGTGGGGTGATGATACGCTCAATAGCAGGGTCGTTTGCTAGATTGAGGAACAGAGTTGTATGTTCAAGAGCTCCTGTTTCCTCAAAGGACTGCATGAAGTATTGTGCTTCAGTAGCTGTAATACCCATCGCACCAAAAACGATTGCGAAGTCACCCTCTTCACCAGGAATCTCGGCTTGTCGCACAATCTGAGCTGCAAGTCTGTTGTGAGGAAGACCAGAACCTGAAAAGATTGGGAGCTTCTGCCCTCGAACAAGAGTGTTCAATCCATCAATTGCAGACACACCCGTCTGTATTGGTTGTCGTGGATATTGACGTGCATATGGATTGATTGGAGAGCCATAAATGTCCCAATGGTCTTCGGCCGTCAGTGGTGGGCCCTTATCCAGAGGGTTTCCAGCACCGTCAAGAACCCTCCCTAGAATCTCTGACGAAACTGGAAGCTTCAAGGTGTCGCCTGTGAATCGAACTGCAGTGACATCAGTATCAAGACCACTCGTTCCTTCGAAGACCTGAATGACTGCTCGGCCTTTTCCTGTTTCTAGAACGGTACCTGTAAGTAATTCCCCGCTCGGGGATCTAATCTTTACAACCTCGTTGTAAGCCACATTATGGGTGTTTTCCGCAACTAGAAGCGGGCCACTAACATCAGATACTGTTCTGTATACAATTGAAGACTCGTTTGCCATTGTAGAAACCGCCTTGGTCGTTCAGTCAATGCTTCACTGTCGTAACAGTAGCCGAGTTTTAAGAGTTACGAAGTGTCTTTACAACCAAATTGCCACATGAACAAAGGCAAGAACAGGTGCCAATAAAAGAGCCCTGATCATTAACGACTTTCCCTTCCCAGTCAAATCGTTTGCATTTGGTGTGAAATACAAAATAGCCCCAGTAAGAATGCAGATGGCAGCGACTGCATCACCTAACCATACCAAGAGTGAGATTAACTCAGTATCAGACATACCAACTACACGAAGCCAAGTTGTGGTTGCACTCTCAAGTGTGATGGGTGCAACCCCGCTAAAATGACCAAACAGGTTTACAATGAAGGGCCCACCAAAGTATAGTACCACCCCTAATCCTACCAGGTACTTGGCAAGACCATCACTCAATCCAGTAGCGTAAATCATCATCCCAATCAAAACGAAAATCAGGTAACCCCGAATAGCCAGAGCAAAGAACACATTGAGGATGTCATAAACCGTACTGAACCATTCCTCTGGTAACTGCAAATCAAAAGGCGACTGGAGCAGTAGATTCACTAGATTGAACATTTGGTTCACAGAAAGGAGTTGGTATGATGGGTTATAATGACCACTCAAAGAATTTCCTTGCGAAGAATCTGAAAGTCTTCCATCATAGCAACTTTTGTCTTTGGAAAACGTAGTGCGGCCGCAGGATGATAGGTCATGAAGTAGGTCCGTTCATCAGTTTCATAGAATTTTCCATGAGCCTCAGAAACTTTCCAAGGTCCAACAAGGGATGAGATTGCCACTCCGCCCAGTAGAACAATCACCTTGGGATTGATTATCTCAATCTGTTGTTTGAGGTATGGTCTACAGGCACGTATCTCAGCCTGAGTAGGAGACCTATTCTTTGGTGGTCTTGACTTCAGAATTGATGTGATGAAGACCTCATCTCTCGAGAGACCTATCTCTTGAATCATGGTTGTGAGAAGCTCACCGGATCTTCCTACGAAAGGTCTACCAGTTTCGTCTTCTTTTGCACCTGGGGCTTCGCCAACAAACATTACACGTGCTATAGCAGGACCCTCACCTGGAACTGCATTGTTACGAGTTTTATGTAGAGGACAGAGTGTGCACATTCTGATTGTTTCGTGCAGTTTTGCAAGCTGTTTCTCTTGTGACATGTCTATCAACTAGCTCCCACAGATGGCGATAAAGGCCACGAATCTGACTTGCATCACTGATTCCAACTAGGATTCTTGATACAGTAGACCCGATTCTGAAAGCTCTTGAAGGAGCGATTGAAACTCTGCATCTATCTTCTTCTCGATCTGGTCCATGGTTTCATCATATGAATCCCAAGGTGAAATCTTCATTCTGGCAATGTTATCTAAAACACTGAGCTCCAAAATTCTTCGAACTTGAACACCTAGCTGTACGGCTTCAGTCATCTTCTTTGAAAAGTTGATGATGATTCTCAACATGCGATAGGTCTTGCCCATGGGAGAGAATGTGTCAATCTCATGCAGTGCGCTCTGAGTCAGAAAATCTTCTTTGATCATTCTTGCAGCCTCTAGAATCGCGCGTTCTGACTCTGGAAGTGCATCGGGTCCTACCAACTGTACAATCTCTCGAAGTTCCTGATCCTTCTGTAAGAGGGCCAATGCTTCCTTGACTAATTCAGGCCAATCTTCGCCCATGTTCTCTCGTTGCCATTTCTCGAGCGTTCCAAAGTACAACGAGTAGCTTGTCAGAGTGTTAATTGCGGGGAAGAATCGTCGAGCAGCAAGATCCTTGTCAAGTGCCCAGAACACCTTCACGATTCTTAGAGTCGCTTGGGTGACTGGTTCTGAGAAGTCTCCTCCAGGTGGCGAAACTGCTCCACATAGTGTTATAGAGCCAAGTCGATCACCTGAACCAAGTGTCTTAACCCAACCTCCACGTTCATAGAACTGGGCAAGCCGTGAGCCAAGATATGCAGGATATCCTTCCTCAGACGGAAGTTGACCAAGACGGCCCGATATCTCACGTAATGCTTCAGCCCAACGAGATGTCGAGTCAGCCATCAAAGCAACATCAAAGCCCTGGTCTCGGAAATATTCAGCCAGTGTAACAGCCACATAGATAGATGCCTCACGTGCTGCAACAGGCATGTTAGAAGTATTAGCAATCAGAACTGTCCGTTCCATCAAAGGACGGTCAGTCTTCGGGTCTTTCAGATGCGGCCACTCTTCAAGAGCCTCAGTCATCTCATTTCCTCTTTCACCACAGCCAACATAGACAACGACCTGAGCATCGGCCCACTTTGCGAACTGATGGAGGGTCACTGTCTTTCCAGTTCCGAACCCGCCAGGAATTGCGCCTGTTCCACCCTTTGCTTGAGGCATGAAAGTATCAATGACACGCTGTCCAGTGACCAGAGGAGTGTCCATCCCAACACGTTCTTTGAATGGACGGCCAATTCGAACAGGGGTCCTCTGCAACATCATAACATCATGGATGTCACCATGTTGGTCCTTTACTTTGCAGATGGTTTCTATTACTGTATATTCGCCCTTCTTTGCAATCTCAACAATCTCACCATTAACTCCGAGGGGAATCATAATCCTAGATGTGATGATGCCAGTTTCAGGCACCTCGCCAATAATATCACCTGGTTCGACCTTGTCACCTACTTTGACTGATGGTGTGAACTCCCATTTCTTCTCCTTATTGAGACCCTCGACACTTAGTCCTCTTGATATAAAGTCACCAGACAACTCTCGCAAGTCAGGAAGAGGTCTCTGAATTCCATCATAGATTGATCCAAGAAGACCAGGACCAAGCTCTACTGAAAGCGAGTCACCAGTAGATTCCACTGGTTCACCAGGAGCCAGACCAGATGTTTCTTCATAGACCTGGGCTGTAAACTCCTCATCCCCGACCTCAATGACCTCACCAATCAGTTGCTGGTTCCCCACTCGTACAACCTCATACATTCGGACTGCAGGTATCCCTGAGCACTTGACTACAGGTCCCGCAATGCTCTCAATTCGTCCAGTTGTTTTAGTCAAAGTATACATCTCCGGATTTGTATAAGACTAGATGTTTATCTCAATTCCAACAGCCCTACGAATCAGTTCCTTCAGTACTGTTTCATACGCACCAGTGGTTCCGTCTCTGTCTGGGACCAGCAATATAACTGGTACAGGTGACTGGGATAGCTCAACTATAGCATCCTCAACCTGTGCAGCCAGAGGCTCAGTGATCATTATGAGACCCATAGAAGGGTCTCTGAAGTATTGATAGAGGTAGTTACGGGTTTCTTCAGGAGTCTTCGGAATAGCGCATTCATTAACGCCAACCAGCCGAAATCCTGTGACGGTATCCCTATCGCCTATGACTGCAATTTTGTTACTCGACATGAATACTACCACTGTCGTCGGACTTAGACTCATGCCTAGCTGTCCACTAAAAAGCATTTGGAATTGGCCGGCGAAGCCATTTACTAACTTGTGAATTGAGATATGATGTCTTGTTCCTCAACCATTGTCCAACAATATAGGCATTTCAGTAGAAGTGGCTTCTTTGAAACAACTTCATATTTGCTACGAATTGGTTCTCGTTCCTTATTCGTCACACATCTCTGATTTGGACACTCGAAAATACCAGTGATTGTTTCAGGGAGCTCGACCCTTGTCTTCTTTATGACCTTGAAATCCTCAATAAGGTTGATTGTGGCCTCTGGTGCAACAAGTGCGATACGAGCCACTTCCTCTTCTTTTAACAATCGATGTTCAACTTTTACTATGTCCTTCTTTTCAATCCTGGAACTGCTAATGTTCATAGCTAATGAAACAATGTTACCCTCCTGTCCAGTGATTCCAAGTATCTTTAGTACCTCAAGTGCCTTTCCCGCCCTGATGTGGTCAATCACTGTGCCATCGTGGATTTTCACAATCCTGATTTTTTCATCTCCGACTTTTTCAGACATGTCCAATCACACGCAGCTTCGACTACTAACACTCAGTTTTAGAACTTGTGGATAAATTCGATGATGACTAAAGCGAAGGTTGATATGCATAGCTGAAGGAGCAGTCCCAGAAGACGGTGTGATGGTCTTGGTTCTAGAAGGTCTTGGTAAATCACTAAATTCAGCTCTGAAGAGGCTCTTTGGTGCCAGTGTGATTGATGAAGAATTGGTGAAAGAACTAGTAAAGGATATTCAAAGAGCATTACTGGTTGCAGACGTCGACGTCAATCTAGTGATGGCCATAACTAAGAGGGTAGAGGAGCAAGCCCTTGATGAAACCTTGCCAAGAGGGGTTTCTCGCAGAGAACACATCGTTCGTGTCGTGTGGGACACACTCGCTTACTTCTTGGGTGAGAAGACGGTTCCCTTGACAATCAATCCAGGAAAACCCAATCTTGTCATGATGGTGGGAATTCAGGGATCTGGTAAGACGACCACCATAGGAAAGTTAGCCCGATATTATCAGAAGAGGGGAATCAAGACAGGAGTGATTTGTGCCGACAACTTCAGACCAGGGGCCTATAACCAACTGAAGCAGTTGGCCGAGAAATCAAATATCCCATTCTGGGGTGATGAGGAAGAGAAGGATGCCATAAAACTGGCGAAGAAAGGCGTCAAAGAGATGCAAAAGAGAGGGATTGAGCTCATCCTTTTAGACACCTCAGGCAGACACAGAGAGGAAACGGGGCTCATCAAAGAAATGCGTGACATCTCGAAGAGTGTCAAACCTCAAGAGATTGTACTGGTCATCGATGGAACTCTTGGTCAACAGGCTGGAGCTCAAGCTGCAGCGTTCAAAAAAGCTACAGACATAGGATCCATCATAGTGACCAAACTCGATGGCAGTGCGAAGGGTGGTGGTGCGCTCTCTGCAGTAGCTGCAACTCAAGCACCAATCAAATTCATCGGTGTAGGAGAGGGAATGGATGCAATTGAACCCTTCAATCCAACAAAGTTTGCTGGGCGACTACTTGGAATGTCAGACATCCGTGGACTTATCGATAAGGTCCGAGAGGCTCAGATTGAGATTGATGAAGATGCAACAAAACGCATCATGAAGGGACAGTTCACACTGAATGACATGATGGCACAGATGAAGCAACTCAAAAAGATGGGACCTATTGGAAAGGTCATGGAGATGTTGGGACTCCAGTATAAACTCCCGGACGGTATAGCTGAGATTCAGGAAGAGAACATGAAACGGTGGGAGGTCATACTGAACTCTATGACAAAGGAAGAGATGGAAGAACCCAAACTGATCAAATCCTCAAGAATCAAACGGATTGCCAGAGGTTCTGGAACCTCTCAGAGAGATGTCAGAGACCTCCTAAAGCAGCATGATCAGATGAAGAAGATGATGAAACAGATGGGTAAGCAGCGTAGAGGGCGAAAGGGTGGTCTTCCTGGATTTCCGGGTCTTGAGGGAATGGGATGATCTAGTCTGAATGTGATGTCAGTGCGTCGTTTTCTTGTTACCTTCGATAGTTTGCCAATTGACAAACCTTCAGTAAAGTCAGGACAGAATAGTCCAGAGGTAATCACAGCTTGTCGCTGTGTCAATGTAGGACTTTTCATTTCAGGAGACCTTCGGAGAGATGTCGTGGTGTCCCTGGGAATTGGAAGCCCAGACGATATGAAAGCGATATCATTCCTTGGTAAATCACTGAAACGGGTATCTCCTGATGAGAGATCAATCTCCTTCTTCTTGCTAAAGGCAGTTGAGAAGATCAACAACATAGAGAGAGGGGAGTCACTCACAATGGACAATGGTATTGAGCTTGAAAGAGCCTCACTTGACCAATTAATCAAAAGTTGGGAGCAGGATGTTCTTCAAGTGCCCTCAACTCATCCCGAACGATTCATCCTTGATTCCAATCTGAATGCAGATAAGGCAGAGAATGAATCCTGAAGAAAGCTTCATAATGTCTGTATTGTAATTCCGAGTGGAATCAGTCATTGAGTGTGATTCTGTGCCTACCAATGTAACCCCTGAGTTCGATAAACAAAGGATAATCTACGAGGAAACAGAAGACCTCGCTCAGCGGATAGTAGAGCTCGAAAAACTCCTTTCACTCGCACCTAGACACAAGGGTGCAGAGAGAATGGTTGGTGACTATAGAAAGAAACTCGCAACTCTCAAGGCACAGTTAGAGAAGAAACGTGAGCAAGAACGTGCCCGTCGAAGTGGTGGTACAGAGGAGGGAGTCATCCGAAAAGAGGGGGCTGGACAAATCTGCCTTATTGGTGTAACAAACAGTGGAAAGTCTTCACTCATCAATGCAGTCACAAATGCAGATCTTGATGTTGGGGACTATCCTTTCACAACTCCAATTCCGACTCCAGCAATGTTGACTCTTGACGATATCAATATTCAATTGGTTGAGATTCCTGGAGTATTTGTTGGAAGTAACGAGTCAGGAATTGGGCGGCAAGCATTAGCTGTAGCACGAAATACGGACTGTATTGCATTGGTCATTGACCTGTCCCAAGACATCGACTCACAGATGAACATCATTCTGGGAGAGCTTGATGCTGCAAGAATCCGACTAAACAAAGAGAAATCAGCCATCAGAATTGAAAGAGTCGGTCTAGGTGGGCACATGATCTATGGTGCGCAGAACTTCCAAGGTGATATAGAAGAAGTGAAGGAGTACCTCAAAGCCCGCAGAATCACAAACATAATCGTGAGATTTCAGAAACCAGCAACATTCGAACAGCTGATTGATGCCATGGACGCGAGTGTTGCATATGTTCGTGCCATTGTTGTGGCGACAAAAGGGGATGCAGAGGGGTCAGAATCTAGATTCAAAGAGCTAGAGGATAGGTATGGTCATCGATTTGACATCATCCCGACATCAGCCAAGACAGAGGAGAACCTTGATGGAATGAGCTGGGCATTCTATGAGCATCTTGACATTCTTAGAGTGTACACAAAGATTCCAGGAAAGAGGAGAGAGAACAAACCAATAGTACTCCCTGAGGGTTCGGTTGTGGAAGATGCCGCAATGAAAGTTCACAAGGAGCTGTTTGTTGAACGATTCCGTTCTGCAGTCATTATCCGTGATAATGACAAGATAAAGAGGAGAACTGTGGGTCTAAACTACCCTCTTCAGGATGGAGACGTACTACAACTTGCTAGTAGGTAGGGATTGTACTTGGCTGAATTTCCAAATCTGGTTGTTGTCTTGGTAGGTCCAGAAAATCCAGGTAATGTTGGTTTTGTGACAAGAGCATTAGCGAATTTCGGAGTGAGTGAGTTACGGATTGTAGGAGAAGATTGTCGTCAAGACCAGTTTGCACAGATGTTCTCAGTTCATGCCCATGAGATACTGGATAATGCAGGTGTCTATGATGATCTTGGATCTGCTCTCTCAGATATTGATCTTGCATGGGCTGCTACAGCAAGAGCTGGCAGAAATCACAGTGTCACAAGAGCTGTTGTCCCGCTGGCTGAACTACCGGACCCCAATGCACTTGAGGGGCGCATTGCGCTAGTCTTTGGAAGGGAGAGTACAGGTCTATTCAACGATGAAATGGAACTGTGTGATATAGCCTTCACAATACCAGCATCCAAGGACTATCCAAGTCTCAATCTCAGTCATGCAGTATCAGTGGTCCTCTACCACCTATTCTCAAAATATGCTCCAGAAGAACCTCGTCAGCCCTCAGAAGCCAGAGCCGCAACCTACCAAGAAAGAGAGCAGGTGTACAAATTCTTTGATGATGTTGTTGACCAACTGAGTCTAAAAGAGCATAGAATTCCAATCGCTAAACAAGTCTTCAGAAATCTTCTAGGAAGGGCGTATATGACAGGTCGCGAGGTTGCTACGCTCACAGGTGTTGTACGACGAATAAATGAACTAGTAAACGATAGTAAGAGCTTGGAGGACTAGATACCATAACCCATCTTGCGTTTCAGTTCAGGGTCAATCTTGTCAAAGACTATCTTGCAGGGTGTGGGCATCTTTGGTGCTGCCTTTTTGAGTGCCTTCATTGCCTGCTTGACGTGACGAGGGTTCACTCTAATTGTGATGAGTGGTTGTCGCGGTCGAATTCTTGCGGCGATTCCTATGACTTTGCCCCATGCCTTTCGCATTCCATCCTGCACACGGTCTGCACCGGCTCCAGAAATCATCTTGTTCTCTCGGAGATAGTGATACGGCTTCACCCGTATTCTAAGGTGGTAGTTCTGTCTACCCACAGTCTTCGTCATTTCCCTGTTCGACGCAATACGTGCAGCTTCAAGAGCTTGATGTCTGATTTGACACCTCTCAAGGCCAATCAGTGATAGCTCTACATCGAAGTTTCCACCAGTGTTGCCCATGTCAAAGCTCACTATTCGGCTTGCAGGCTGTCTGTGGATGTACTTCTTACGGACGAATGGAGGCCTGTCACATTCCCTGTAACATTGACCCGGACGCTTTCCCATTTTAATCACCAGATTGGTCTTATGGCCTAGTAGCTGGCCAGAACTACTCGAAACCGCGAGGATTCCAATAAAAGGATTATGGACTGTGAAAAGAAAGACTCGTTTCCGACTACAGTAGAACATACATTCTCATCTTAAGACTGAGTAGTCAAATGAGTATGTCATAGAGATAATTTCATACCATTGGTTCGATCTTTCTTCGCTTGCTTATCCAGAAGACTGTGAATAGACAGAGAAATAGCAACCAGAAGATTATAGGCAGAGTCCAATCAATTGTGAAATACCAAGGTCTGATGATAGAGGTAGGAACTACAACCGCAAAAGAAGGTGTTCGATAGAATCTATCCGTAAGTATCATGGACTGACCAAACTTATACTCAATGCAGACATAGAGGGTTTCTCCTTTTTCAACATCAAAAGGGAATGGC
This sequence comes from Candidatus Thorarchaeota archaeon, assembly GCA_048882965.1. Taxonomy (GTDB): domain Archaea; phylum Asgardarchaeota; class Thorarchaeia; order Thorarchaeales; family Thorarchaeaceae; genus SMTZ1-45. The sequence goes on along the minus strand of JBHLRC010000030.1, from coordinate 14,391 downwards.
TGCATCAAAGTATTGCAAATCTTGATTGATTTCGAAACATTTTCTGTTAGAACAGCGTCGTTGAATGTGTAGTTTTTCACTCCTATCCATGACATGTTGTCCAATGACAATAGGAGTAATATTTCTGAATCGAGATACTCAGACTCTGGAATACCACCATACCTTGTACATGAAACCTCTAAACAAGTACTGAGGAGCCCTGAAGAAATTGTAGCATTATCTAGACTGAATACGTCACTGGGTTCAATAGAATCTTGAGCTTTTATTGTTGTTTTATCAACCAACCGAAGACTACTACACATAATCATAAGGATGATAGCAAATGAAATCTGACTCCTATGTCTTTCAGTCAACGACTGCCCCTGCACTCTTAGTTATCTGAGGTTATCCGTTTTTTGATGAGTATGAAAATGCACTAGTTTGAATATCGAATTCACTTCCTATGAGAATTAAACTGACCTTTAGGAGTATTTTCTGAGAGAGAGTCACACTGGCAGGACTAGCGAACAGTTCCGCGTTCCTGCGAGAATGAGTGACTTCATGATGATCGATATCTCAAATATCCAGAGTACAGGTTCGGCTTGTCTTTGTTCCTTGCAAACAGCATGAATCTAACTTTTGTATTCTACGCTAGTTGAAGACATACTTCGAAAGCAGTCAGAAAGACAGCTGAACTGTTATTTTGATCAATGAAACGAATTGCCCAGACATATTCACCTGCAAAACTTACACCGAAGTAACCGGAAACGTATTCAGTGCCAGTCAAATCCCAGCCGCCTCCACTACCATATCCCTCAAATGAATCAATCTTATCAGGGTCATCGAGTGACAGAAAACTGGATAGTGACATATGTGCAAAGCCGAACTCTAGTAGGATATCATCCTCATTTTTGTTATGGCTAAATAAGACACCTTCAACACCAACCATATGTTCCCTTTGGTCTTCCTCAATGATGAACGCCTTTCCGAACCATTCTCCATTGCTTAGACTAACACCTTCACCAGGACTTGCATATATGATCTCTTGTTGGTCTGGAAACCCTGTATATAATGCAATGATGCTAGGACCTACTAGTATTAGGAATAGTATGGATAAGAAACCCAGAAAAAGTGAAACTTGTCTTTTTCGTGCTGATTCTCCCACCATTATCATCCTCAAAGGTTTCTACTAGACAATTGACTGTTGGAACTTATGTACTCTTGGACATGCTATTTCAAGTACCCAGAAAATCAATGTTTACAGGACTAGCGGATAGAGCCGCGTTCCTGTATGATTGTGTGACTTCTCGATTATTGGTATCTCAGGTCGAGGATTTTTCATGACTTGATCTGGTGGCAACCATGAAGAGAAGAGCACCTAGCAAGTTCATTATCGCCTTCAGGTAGAAGGGCACATTTTCCCCCAAGAGAAGAGCAAACGAGATTAATGCTGGTCCAACCATACTAGCAAGAGAAACAGACATTGAATAGACTCCCATTATTGATGCACGTCGTTCCTTCGGGTACCTCTCAGCAACAGCTAGAGGTGGTACTGAGATGTCTACCATGTCTAGACCAGCCCAGACTGAATAAAGAAAGAGTATCTGCAATGTCTGAGTGCCAAAAGGAAACAAGACAACGGTCACAGCAAGCAGTGTCCAACCACCAAGGATTGCGCCATGAGTGCCAATTCGGTCCACCAAGCCACCAGATGCGAGTGCTGAGACCGCAATCACTAGAGTTGAAACTGAGATCATGACTCCATAGAGGTCAACGTTAGAACGACCAACAAAGATGGGCACATACCAAGAGAGACCGCTGCTCGACATACCATCAAGCGCAAACGCAGCAATCAACAGGAGGAGAAACCAGTCAGACCAAAGAGAGGGAGGCGGGGCTACATCTTCAGATATATTGACCGAACTATTGTGAGTTTCTCGAAGTCCGACACTGTAAAGGACAAGCACAAAGACAAGACCAAACATTCCCAGTGTGATCGCAAGCCAGAATTGGTTATTGAGATAGAGAGAGGTTCCAATAAGCACCAGAACTGCGGGAGGAATCGATGGAAGGACCCTTGTTGTGACCATATAGGAGAGCCCCCTACGTTTTTCCGGACTACTCTCAACAAGTAACATTGACGATGCTGGTCTCAAGAATCCACTACCCGCAGCCATCCACATGTAACCAGCTGAAGAAAAAATACCCGCTAGAGGCGGGTGTGTTGGAACAAAGATTAGTGATGAGAGAATAACGAAGATTCCGCTTGTATAAATCACGTAGCCAATTCTAATGATTGGTTTTCTTCCAAATCTGTCTGCAAACCTACCACCAAGCAGTGATGCCATCGCCCGAGAAACCGCTATCGCAGTGAATATTATCCCGATGAAAAATGGCGAAATTCCAACATCCGTAAAATAATAGGGCATGAACATGATCCATAGAGAGTTAGCAGATGTTGTCACAGTATTTCCAATGGACATGACAAAGATATTTCTTCGAACATCTCCGTTTTCCAGTTCCAAAGGTATCGCACCCTCTATACGATGTGACTGAAGAACTGACTTTTCCGATATATGTTTCTGACGGACTTCAAACAGCTGAAAGGATTATGTACTGTGCCTAAGACCAGAGTAATAAATCGGATAGAGTCTCAGGTGAATGCCGCTTTCCTCGAAGAGCATAAATTGATTCATGTCGATGTACTCTGCGTGGAGTGTGTAAGCACGATTCAAAATTTGGGGGATAAAGATTGAATCCAATTGAGATAAGAAATCTTGTGAAGTCCTATGGCCAATTGATTGCTGTCAATAATCTATCCTTCGATGTTCGCGAGAGTGAAATCTATGGACTATTAGGACCAAATGGTGCTGGAAAGACAACAACCTTGAAGGTTATGATGGGCCTTTTAGATCCTGATTCTGGAAGTGTCAATGTCTTTGGAATCAATGCGGTTTTTGATCCTATTGAAGTTAAGAAGAGAGTAGGTTATGTTCCTGAAGAACAACTTCTCTATAATTCGTTAACCTCTCGAGAGATCCTTGAATTCGTGGCATCAATTCGTGGCCTTGATTATTATCGTGCAAAAAACCGAGTGACCGAGATGGCGCGAGCACTTGATTTTACGAATCACTATGATAAACCAATTGTGACATTATCTCAAGGGAATAAACAGAAAGCAATGCTCCTTATAGCAATGCTACATGCTCCTGATTTGTTGATACTAGATGAGCCTTTCTCTGGACTAGATGTCAGAACAACTCGTATAATGAAGGATGTTATTCGTATCCACACAGAAAAGGGTGGATCAGTGTTACTCAGTACACACGTAATGGAGATGGCAGAGGGTCTCTGCAATCGTGTTGGCATTATCGATGAAGGAGTTTTGGTAGCAGAAGGAACTCTTGAGGAGCTTCGGGATCAAGCAGAATCTGAAGGAGCTACGTTGGAGAATGTGTTTCTGAAACTAACTGGTGAAGAGGAGGAAGTCAGAGAGGGCGTCGATGCATTACGGGAGGCGTTGGACAAGTGAATTTTCGTGAGCGTTGGAAGATTGCAGGTACCATCGCTCAGGAAATTAGATTTCATGGAATGCTAGAAGCCAACCCTTCCAATCTTTCCAGAATCAAAGAGAAACCTGAACGTGTTGTTAACCAAATCAAAAGAAGTGCATCATGGAATGCAATCCTGACAGGATTCGTCATCATTATGATTGGTGTTCTGATGGTGGTGTCAGTATTATTCCTTGGAATACCTGGTGAACGCGAACTGAATCTTGCAATATCACTTGGAATCTTCCTTGGTCTAGGTTTTGTAATAATATTCTTTGTGAATCTAACCTCCGCAACCGGATTCTTCAATGCAGGTGCTATGCTATTACCTTCTACATTGCCATTTAGCAGATCCGATCTGGAGGGACTGATGACCTTGGTCTTTGTACGAATATTCATAGCTCCCTTTATCCTACTTCTGATTATTTTTCCTTCAATAACAGCTTTTGCTTTTGGGATTGTCACAGGATTATTTGCTCTTGGAGCATTAGCGACTACGTTGATTTTAGCTCTAGGTGCATTAATCAGGGCGGCGGGATGGTTTCATCAAAAATCGCAGTCTGGTGACGAGTCAGCATTTTCAGTCATCATTCGAGTTGGGGCAGGCATAGGAATGACTCTCGGTATTGTCATGGCTTACAGCGCTATGAATTTTATACCATACATTGTCGAGTTTATCATCTCTGTTTCAACATCTTTTAGTCCTGAAGTCTTGAGTATCTTTGCACTAATTTTTCCATTCTCCTTTGGATTCGTTGGGTCAATGCTGACATATGGTCTTGTATTCTCGCTCCCAACAAGCATTATTGCTATTGCTGCATCAATCATCTATGTTATTTTAGGTGTACGAAGTTATCGTTCAAGTGGTCGAATACTGCGTTCTCTTGCACTAGGCGGTGTGCCTATGGTGGTAGCATCCACCATAAGACCAATCGATCTGCATATCTCTTCATCAATTCCTGCCCTCATTAGAAAAGATATCCGAGTCGCAACTCGGAGTCTTGGTTCAATCATGCTCCTTGTGTTTCCATTTCTCATGATCTTTGTAATCGTTCCTACTTTATTCATCGGATACACTGAGTCCACCGTTATACGGAGTTTTTCGGTTTTAATGGTGGTGGGATATGCTACAGCGTTTGCAGGTTTCTCAATGATGGGGCTACTTGGGCTTGATACACAGGGAGCGTCAGTGTATGAAGGATTACCGCTTCAAACAAGACAGGTTCTTAACTCGAAGATAACAATATTCGCCATTTCTTATGCGGTCACATTATTGATTGTTTTCATATTACTCCTCTCTAGTCGCCTAATTTCACCATTACTTCTGTTCATACCATTGTTTCAACTACCATGTGCGTATTCGATTGGTGGAGCTGTAGGTGGTGCAATTTATAGGATGCGTGGCGGGGGTCGAGTGACTTCAGTAAATCTAGTAGGTGATCAGGCAGTATCAATCATAGCCCTGATAGTAAGCGCAATAGTTGGCTCTCTACCTTTGATTGGTTATTCTGTTATCTTATTACAAACTGGGAGTCATTTGCTATCAATCCTCTCCCAACTGGCAATATCATTGCTTGAATCGGTTGTGCTGCTAATTGGCTTACCCCGAGTCTTGAGGAATTGACTAGAAGGATTATGGACTGTTCATACCTTTTTCCGCCTTCGAAACTCAATTGCAGCAAGAATCAAGAAAACAGCACCAACTGGTAAAAAGACATAGTCAAGGTAGTCCAACCATGTAGGCACACCAGAATAGTACCCAGCAAGAAGAATGAGGTATATTCCTATAACGGCAAAAACATACCAATAGTTCTCCGAGCTCCGCATCTCAACCAACACCAGACCTGAATCATTTATTTCTTAAAAAGCATCATTACGGTTCTGTGTAGTACGAGAACCGGATTTTTCCTTATTAGCCGGTAGAATAATGGACTATCTATTGCCTTGTAAGTAGAGTCTTCTGGTTGTAGCATCCTCAGTTCACATAACACAAATAGAAGGCGATACACACAGCCAAAATGTAAATATAAAATAATATAATCTATTAATGTGCGTGGAGCTCTGATTGTCACAGTAAAGCACGTGCTTTGCGAGGGTTGCATGCACACTTCATTCTAGCTACATTGTCCAGGCCAGTTCCACAAATGTGAATCCATATAGAATTAGTGAAACCACGCACCAATATAGTACGAACCAGATGATATACCTCAGTGGTTTCCTCTTAGAGAGGAGAGGATATTTGTCCATAAATCCAAATAAGGACACTCTCGGTACAAGAAATGGAGTTCGATTGCTATAGTCTATGTATTCAGAGCCAAATCTCTTGACAAGTGAATACTCTTCCAGATCAGCAACGACAACCAGCAAGAATGAAACCAGTGACCAAGAGAGGATGTCTCCGGGTCGTATTCCGCTCCAAGAAGCGGAGTAACTAATATTGAACAAAGCAAGAGGAAGAAGAAACAGTATAAGGCCAAGATGCTGTGGATGCCTCACCCAACGATAAGGACCAGATGTTACTAGTGACACCCCTTCTGAGAATTTACGAGCCATTTCGAATAAAGCGATTATGAAAAGAATTAATCCTGAAAATAATAGGATTCCTTCTATGGTCCAAATAAAGAGAGCACCAAGTGGACCCCGGTCTGGCACCCAGAGACCGCCCCAAATCGGACTGAAAGGAAAGATGAATCCAATTACATACCAAGCACTATACCATGCCGGTAATAAGTAAAGCATTGGTGTGATGATACCAGCAATAACGGGAAGATACGCAAACGCAGAAGAGAAACCCAGTAATAGACGATTGATTACTCTGTTAATCTGATCGCGCTTCAATCCAACTCCAACCAGCGAATCTACTACGACTAATATTGTGTTGAACATGTAACCTAATCAATATTCGCAGAAAAAATCACATTCAAATGTGATTTAGTTCTAGTATTCCTTGAAGTTCAGCTGGTTGGGGGATTGACATGCAGCAGAAGCTATCGCGTCTACCATTCATTGCGTTTCTATCAAGCTTGCTGTTACCATACGGTATTGTGATTGCTGACACTTGGATAATGACACCAATCCAAATCTGGTTGTTTCCACTCTGGTCCTACGTGAATGACTTTGGGATCTGGTTGGGTCTTGGCATCCTCGTTCCACCCTTCTTACCTTCTTTTCCTATACTTCCATCATTCTCAGGATTAGCTTGGGTTATAATCGGACTCTATAGCAGTAGAGTCCTACAGCATGTCTATGATGGTCAAGAAGACGCAGGTGTACTCTGGCAGCTAGCACTCAGACTATTAGTGATACAAGTCATTGCAACGATTATTGTCAGCTTCATTGCTTGGTATGGATGGCTTATCATAGTGGTCCCACTACCGTTGCACTTCGTGATTGTGTTATATCTCACAAGACTGCAAATTCAACGAGTCGAGAGTACGCAAGCGTGATTAGACTTGCCCATAGTGGGATGATGCTGGTTCACTAGGGATTCTGAGTTTTAGAATGAAGTAGACGACACAAACGATTCCTAATCCACCAGAGAGACCAATAAGAATCCATTCTGGATGGGTTATCAAGTACTGATAGCCGCCCACAGTCGGATCTAACGGGTCAAAGCCATTGTTGTACTCCCAATCATCAGAGTAAGTATCCTGATCAGTATCAACAAGTGTTGGATTTGTCCCAATCTCGTACTCGAGTAGGTTATCTAATGTATCACCATCGGGGTCATCATGTGCATCATCAACAAGAGGATCTAGTCCATATTCCACCTCCCATCCATCTGGAATTGTATCAGAATCAGCATCAGGGTTGTCTGGAGGTGTTCCGACCTCATATTCCTGTCTCGAATAGAGTCCATCCTCATCGCAATCGTGTTCTAAACTCCATAGCCCATTGTATTGGTCCACAAGGTAGAGATATCCTTCGCTGTAAGTAACAGCTATAGCATCACCATTGGGAGTGAACTGGCCTAGAATTGCAGAATGAAGTGTACTGTGGTAATCATAAGCCCGAAGTCCTGTATAGCTACTTGAAAATAGCAAATCTCCTTGAAGTTCAATATTTGTTGAGTAACCCAATAATATAGGTTCCAGAATTTCCACAGGATTTGCCGGGTCAGATACGTTGAATCCAGTGAAATAACCTCCGTATTTGAGGAATAGAAAATCATCCCTCAGGAAGAGTTCTCTCTTCCAGCCATAGCAATCAACAGTTCCGACTAAGACTGGATTGCTGGGATCACTCACATCTACAATCTCTATGACAGCAAGAGACGCAATGTATGCTAAATCATCTTGAACGCAGACTATGCTGAGGCTTGTGTTTGCAGGAGTATCATAGTATCCGATTTCGGTTATGGTAGTAGGATCACTCACGTTGACAATCTGGACCCTATTGGAATATCCTGTAAGATACGCTAATTGATTGTCAACATAGACATGGGTCAATTGATTGTCACCAAACTGACCAAGTACACTCACATCTGTGGGATCTGAAACATTGAATATCCACAATCCGTCCATTGAGTCAATCACATAAGCTCTATCATTCAACACACTGATTTGGCGGCAGGAAGCGAGTGACTCTACACGACCCACTTCGGCTAGGTTTGTTGGATCACTAATATCTACGATGATCATCTTTCCGTGTTCGCTGTAGTCGTACCAAGTAGCAATATAGAGACAGTCATCGTAAGTAGTTAGACCACAATCATAGATACTAACGTAAGCAGGACCTAACTCTAAAGTGTCAATTGAAATTATATTACTATCAGCAAGCTGCGCTGGCGTCGATTCTAAACTTGATGAGATTGGAACAGTAGAATTTGTGGTCCAAACTTGCATATACAATAAGACCACCATGAGAAATAGGACAGTGATTGACTTTCCAATTCCACGTTTAGCCATTATCGAACTCCCAGCATATCTCTTACAACAATGTGTTAAGAATCTTGACAACCAATTTGGTCTGCGACCCTTCAGGACATTCAATGTAACTATCAGAAACACAATACAGGCTGAAACTACGGTCCCTATGACAACAGGATCAGTTACTGTTTCAATTACCAAGTCCTTGCTGTTTTTCCTAATTGTTGTAAGCGTAAATCTAAGGTTTCCTTGCCTTTAGGATTATGACTACAGCGATGATCATCATAGCTCCACCACTAACCTGAAGTCTGATAGAAGATGCATTGAAATCCTTTCAAGCTAACACATAAAACAAGAGATTTCGCAAGACATGGAGAAGGAGTGACAATTCTTGGGAAAGACAGGAGTCGCTGGTGGCGTTCTAGTATTCTTAGCGGGTTTAGGTATATTCCTAGATGATTTGCATGATTTTGTGCCAGGTACCGAGTTTCTTCAATGGATACCAGGTGCTTCAGATCCATTCATCATATGGGGATTTCACTTCCACCATCTATACCTAGGCATTTTTCTCATGCTGGTCGGAATTGCCATTGCAATGAAATATGATGAATAATAAGCCAGAGCCTATTTCTCGCTCTTGATGCGAGGGTCAGCCACAACTTGGATAGGATTACCCTCAGGGTCCTTCGTGTTGAAGTATGAGACCATGTCAGGGATGTCAGTTATATCAGAGGTTTCAACGCCCTTACTCTCAAGGTAGGTCTTGCATGTATCAAGATCTTCGACTTCCATAGTGAGTGTCCCAGAGCCCTGACGGTGTTCACCCTCTTGTATCAGGTTGATACCCAGTTTAGCACCCTCAGCTGGGAGTGCAAACTCAGCCCAACCGACCTCTGTTCCACCATCCCAGGTGATCTCAAATCCCATCACCTCTGAGTAGAACTTCTTGGCACGGTCAAAGTCCTTCACCTGATACTGGAAGTACACAGACCCCTTCTTGTATGGCATAGGCCATTTCTTGTCGCCCATAATAATCACAATCGTATTTTCATGTATTTTCATTTAACTATTGTGAATTGTCTTTGAATCACGTGAGATGAGGTATGACAAGTAGTGGAAATAGTATGGTTGCATCCCCAATCACGGTTTCAAAGTTAGCCCCTGTCTGTACTTTCTGCCAAGACACGCCCTCTACAAGAGGTGCACCCCCTAGACTACCGCCTTCAGGTCGATCAAGAGTGATTTGTACTGCCAAGTCGAGACCGCCCCGAAGGATAGTGGAACCCATTGTGAAGTGCTTCGTGAGACCTCCTCCAAGCATGATTGCCCCAGTCTTTTTCTGCTCAGTCACGATATTGCCAAGGATTCTGAGGTCCTTCACAAAGTCAAGAGCCAGATTCTTTGTTGTGCTATATGTGTAAAGATGAAAACCAAGCATAGAATCCATGAGACCTGGAGAGAATATTGGAACTTCATGCTTGGCTGCTTGGCTGATTATTGATTTTGTATCATCAATGCTTCTACCGAGTTCTGCTAGAAACTCACTCGGGGCAAGAGAGGTCAGCTTATCCTCTGGAAGGGTATCAAGGAAATGGTAGATTCCTTTCTCGAAGAGTTCAAAGTCCGTCTCATGAACAAATATGTCTGCGATTCTTCCCATTCCAGCTTCTCGTAGTTCTACATCATCCTTTGACTGTGGCACTCTGAAGTGACCGCCTCCATATGCCTCGACAATATCATGCACTATGTTAGCGCCACTGGTGACTATGGCTTGGACTAGACCTCTCTCTACTAATAGACAAACAACGTTTCGAAGGCCTCCAGGAATCATGGGTCCAGACATGGAAAGAAAGGTGAAACAGTGCTTATCATCAAACATGCGTTTCACAATGTCAGCAGCTCTTCCCAGTCTTCCAGCACCAAGAACACCGACTCTCTCCATTGATTCGAGGAAGTCAGAGATGTTATTGATGTGAGTTGGTTCAATGTGGTCGACCTTGTGCAATAGTGTCACCACCAGCGAACCCATTTCCGATTGTGATAAGTCATTCTGTTGAGATGGGATGAAAGAAACGAGTCCGGGCCTGCACTGGTCTGTACCGGGAGGGCATGACCAGGACCACTCATTGTTTATTGGACAATTATCTGTCCACCCAGGAGTGGCACTGGGTTTTGTTTCGACCAGGACTCGTAAATCCAGAACGAATTCTGACTCTGCTACAGTGGCTAATATGTTCAGCCTTCCCCAGTATAATTGTCCTGTCAGGTGCACAATCAGGGTGTAGGGAGTCTTCCGAAAGTAATCATATTAGCGCACTTCAATACGTTTAAACGCCAACAACCAAGGCATGATGTATGCAACCAAGTCCCTACGGCACTCTATCCTTGATCATCATAATTAATGCTCTATTCTTACAAGGTATCTGGCTCTTTGTAGGCCGTCGTGCCAGAGACACGTATCTCGGTGACATAATGCACTTTCGTGCACCCTCTTCATTAGTTTCCAGATATTATGATTGGCGTATAACAAGCTATGGTAATGCAATAATAGAAGGCATTGTCTTCCAATTCATATTGGTGATCTCATCGATTGGAATATCATTAGTAATGGCTGATTTTAGCGCGTTCATGAGTGTAATTCTCTACGTTCTCTTCGTGATGTTCCTTTCCTTCTTGAGCTCCATGCAGGTGGCTTGGCGTGTGAAGGAGATTAATATTCAAGAACGCTATTTAGTTACCTCGATAGGCACATCAACTGACAAGATTGGAGTTGCTAGAAACCTTATCGAAGATCTCATTATTCAGGGTCCTATGGGTGATGGGAGGGTGTGGTTTGCACTGTACAGACTCGCCCAGAAACCGAACCAGGTCGGATGGGCCATCAGAGATGTGTTGTTTGAGAAAGGGAAAGAATTGAGAGAGATGAGTCAATATTCGCCCAGAGACTCTGTCACATCTGATAAGGGACCAGGAATTCAATCTTGAATTAACCACGGTCTATTCAGTAAGTCTTATATCCAATTCCTAGGGGCGTTGACGAGAATCCCACAAGGAGGAACTCCGTATGCCAAAGAGTGACGTTCTAAAGGGCCGCAAAGGCGTTGTCACAAGCTATCGTAGGGGCAAGCACCTACAGCATCCAAATCAAGTGATATTGCTATTTGATGATATCAAGACCAGGTCTGAAGCTGCAACACTTGTTGGACGTAAAGTGAAGTGGAGTTCACCTGAGGAAAAGGAGTTTTTGGGTAAAGTTCTTGGTCCTCATGGAAATAGTGGTGCAGTTCGTGCAAAGTTCCGAACAAACCTTCCAGGTCAAGCAATCGGAACTCCTGTGATTCTGGTATAGACAATCACGAAGTTTTATCAGGTCATCAATGGATGCCTATCTGGCTCCGATGATGCAATTTGGCTATCTGAGGGCAGAAATGTCCAGCGACGAGTCATAGTTAGACTGAGGAGCCACATCTTAGACATGGTTGTCTGTTTATGGACGGATAATAGAGATGGTTGAGTGGGTGATATATTTTTCAGCATATTTTCTCGCAGGACTTACGCTCAAGCTTGGAGACGACCTTCTTGATGAGCTTGAAAAGCCCCAGACTGCATGGGCACCATTAGCCTTGTCAGGGCTGTTATTTGGTCTGCTCATGACAGTCTCAGAATGGGATCTTGTCCTTTTGACCAGTATCGTGATTGGTGTGTTGGTATCAGGAAAAGTGAATCGTCCTCAGTTTATTGTGGGGTTCGTGTTAATCTTCAGCACTCTCCTAGTCATCGGTATTCCCCCAATTACTAGCTGGTTAGACTGGTTGACAGTTCTCATTATTCTCTTCTTGGCTGCTGTTTTAGATGAAAAGGGAAATGATTGGACAGACAGGAATGCATCACCACGAGCGTACAAACTATTCGAGTTCAGGTTTGTCCTCAAGATTGTCGCGATTTGCTTAGTAATCCCATGGCCATCATTTCTACCCACTGCAATAGGGCTCTGGGTATTTGACTTTGGATACGAGCTTGTTGGACTTCTAGTGAAACGGATATCAGACAAAGGTCTTGTAGGCAAGACTACAACAAACATCTAGAAACACAGTGTTCAATCCATTATTATGAGCGAAGTCAACGCCCTCTTGACTTATCAGAGCAATACCATTTACGCCACTCAAAATCGCATATCGATCAGTTTCAATCTTATGGTCACCAAGAGGTCTTGCACAGCCTAACAGAAGTGGCACTTCTTTCATTCCAAGACGTGCCACGGTCATTACACGTCCGATATCTTCGGGAGAGGGCGGGGTGACTCCCTCCATTGGCGTTTTTCTGAGGGGGCTCAATGCGATAATGACCACTGCTGCAGGGTTTCCCTGAGCGATCATGTCTAAGGCTTCAATCTCACCAGCTAGTTGTCCATAATCAAGACCAACTAGTACATGAGGGACTGTTGGAATTCCGAGTCCTTCCAGAATATCGAGGGATTGACGCATTTTTCTTGGTCCATCATCAAGGTGGTAAACAGTTTTCGAAACATGTTCATCTCCAATGATGTCAAGCATTGCAGCATCAATTTGTGCCTCTGCTAGACCTTGAGCTGTTTTCTCACGGACTAAGCCCGTGTGGACCACGACTTCAAGGTCTAACTCAGACTTCACTCGTCGGATGGAGTCAGTGAATCGTTCTAGAGGAACATATCCCCCTGAGTCAGACCCCCCACTGATTAGAACACCTTGACCTCCTAGCTTCTTGATTTCCTGACATCTTTCGAATAGACGTTCGGGGGTCGTTGTAGGTTCCATGCCTTTCAGAAGCCTTCCGCCACAGTGTTCACACTGGAGTGAACAGGATGTTCCTGTGACACTGAGGGAAACAAAGTTATGAGGCCCTACCTGAGCATGTTCTTTGATCTCATAGGGATATGCAGTTGGACTATAGCACAGAAGGTCATTTCCATAGATAGTAATCCGCTGATCAAATCCTTCCTTCATCATGATTTTCAGATCATCAGAAGAGGCTTCTAGAATTGCATGACCTTCATTGATTATATCAAAGCTCACAGGTTATCCTCGAAAATATCACAGCCACATTGGCTTTTAGGATTGTCATGTATGCCAGAGGACAACAAACAAGTACAGCTTGATTTTCTCTAGGACTCGACTTTCTTCACGATTGTGGGTGGAACACCATGACTACTGTCCATAGCGATTCAATTGATGTGTTCTTCAATGCAAAGAGTGTAGCAATTTATGGTGCTTCAACAAATCAGAACAGTGTTGGTCAAGCAATTGTCCAGAATTTCATTAAACCACAGTATACCGGAAAAGTCTATGGAGTCAACCCGAAGTATACACAAGTTCTAGGGATCCCTTGTTTCCCGACCCTGCAAGAGATAGAAGACCCTATCGATTTGGTTGTAGTTGCAGTGCCAGCAAGGATTACACCAAGGGTTTTCGAGGATATCGCTGCAAAGGGATCAAAAGCGGTAATTGTGATATCAGGAGGATTCTCTGAAACTGGAGAACGAGGGGCTGAAATCGAGGACGAGATTGTAGCAATTGCCAAGAAAAACAAAATACGAATAATCGGTCCCAATTGTGTTGGAGTTGTAGATACTCATAGTCACATTGACACATTCTTCCTACCCGAATACAGATGCGGTCGTCCAAAACCAAGTAATGTCGCAAATATCTCACTAGTGTCCCAGTCAGGAGCCTTTGCAGCAGCGATATCTGACTGGACCGCAGAACTTGGCCTAGGAATAAGTAAACTCATCAGTCTAGGGAATAAATGCGATGTTGATGACGACGATCTCCTCTTTTATCTCGGGGAGGATTCTACAACACAAGTCATCTGTTACTACACAGAGGGGTACGATCAAGATAAGGGACGTACCTTCTTCGAAACCGCAAAGACTGTGACTCCTAACAAGCCTATTCTGGTTGTGAAATCAGGAAGAGGGCAGAAGGCTAAAGCAGCCTCTATGTCGCACACAGGATCTC
>JBHLRC010000029.1:0-27071 GCA_048882965.1 Candidatus Thorarchaeota archaeon | reverse complement strand
AGTCTTGCCAGAATGGCGTCAAATGATCAAGATTACTATTTCTCGATTCCGACCTCCGTTGTTAGGTCATCTCAAAAACGAAAACTGGTGAAAGCGGTGAATATTGAACGATTCTTAGTTTAAATTGATAGCCCCGTTTTTGCTCCGGAATGGAGGTTACGAAATACGTCTTTGAACCTTCTTATAGTGATTCAAAAGATTGCTAAGATATTACAGAGAGATGAAACGGAACTTCGTGAAATCATTTTGGAGAATACTCTCAAACTGTACTCCCTAATTCGCCCATAGTTTTCTTTCTCATCAACCATTCCCAATTGGCGCCAAACAATGGCTCGCTTGATTGTGTGTTGAAGAAACTCTATTCCATTTCTTACACTGATATGTATGAGTGTCTTACGTCCGTTATATGCTGCTATTTTCTGAGTTTTACCTATGTTTTATATGAGAATGATGCTCCTTTCCAATGGAAGTTGAGGTTGGTTAAAACACCGTCTCAATATCATAGTAGCGAGTTGAGGAAACTTGAGCAGTAAACCAAAGAAGCCGAAAGCTAAGCCAATTCCGGTTCGAGGTCTGGGTCTTTCAATCAGACTCTTCAGACTGAACGAGATTAAGCTATCAGCCAATCAAATTGTAGCCAAAATGAAGGATGTTACATATACGCCAACAACTGGCAAGAGTAAGAAACTGGGTGCAGGTTTCAGTAAAGTGAAATTAGACGGAAAGACAATCACTGCGGATTTCATCGCTGACTTCCGTGTGTCCGTTAGAATATACGGAAAGGAAGGATTTACCACGAAACCATACTACTCAGTTGATAATGGGTCTCTGCTGGTCAAACTGGACAGAAAGATATTGGAGGTCCGAGGGTCGGAAAGAATTGCCAGTAGAATTCGGAGGATCCTTGCATCTGAAACTGGTGCTAGTATTATTCCCCTCAATCTTAATGGTGGTGCAAAGAAACTCTATGATTTAGCAACTGATGTGGATGCTGTCCTTGTCACTGGCGTCGAGAAAGGAAGCCTGACTCAGGCGGAATTTAAAGGTGAAGGTCTCCAAAGTGAGGAGGAGGTCGGTATGTATACTCGAAGATACAAGGGAGAGATTGCCCGATTCAGAGGCATGTTTGACTATCCAAGCCCCAAAACCACTCTAAAGACCTCAGTAAATGGAGCAGCTGGATCAATAATGATCTGGACAAGCGATGAACTTAGTGAACGAAATGTTCGTTGGATTGTCAAGATGATGGAGGATTCAGCACCGCCAGGATGATACTTAGCTCAATTTCCAGGAAGAGGATTAGGGCCTCCGGGCCCTTCTTCCTTAGTTCATCTTTTATTCTACATCCAGTCCTTCGCTTCTCTTTTGACTGCAATAACTGTCCGAGTATTGTCGATGTACCATCTAGTCTTGTCTCGAAAGATTGGCCAGAACTCAAAGAATGTCTGAGGATCTTCAGTTTCTAATAAGAGGAAACCACTCCAGTCGGACCCCCATGCATACTTATAATCACCTAAAATCTTGAGATGCTCTGGCCAACTAGCAGTGCTGAACTCTTCCCAGAACTCTTTCGCCTCACCAGCCTGTTCGGGAGTCATCAACTGAAACCTGTAGAATACAATGAAAGCGTAGGACATTCAGTGACACCAGGCTAAGTGACTGGTTTACAGATTAAAAACATTGGTGCAGTCCTAGGATTGAGGATTCTATTTGATACAAGAATGTCCAGTCAATTTCTGCAATTATTCTCAGTTACTTTTTCTTGCAACATACAATAGGACACTCACTTTCAAAGCAAGGTAGTACGCCAAAGGAAATAACCTTAGACGATTCATTAGTGCTACTAATTTTGATGTCATTCTATCTCCAACAGGATTCTTCCCGGTCATCTTGTGAATAACGTAAATGTATGTCATATCAGAATAAGCGAACTCATTCTTACTGAGTAATCTATGGAGTCGCTTTCTGGTATATGGCCAATAATTTATGTACCCTCTTCCCTTTACTTTCAGGCATACTGAATTCCATGCAACTCTGGGTAGCCATGTGAGTAATGGTATGAGTGTGTGGGGTTCTATCAATTGCCATCTATTCATAACACTGATGTACACGACTCCATCAGGGGTCAATACTCGCTTTACCTCTGAAAGCACTGTTTCAATGTCTTCATAGGAAATATGCTCAAGGACATCGTTAAGAATGATTGTATCAAAAATTGAATCTTCAAAAGGAAAGTTCAAACCATCATAGAGAATAAACTTTACGTCTGGATACATTTGAGAAGCCATTTCCACATAAGCTGGGACCACTTCTATTCCTGTGACATCTAGACCTTTGGTATGATAATAGTTCGATATAGCTCCATTACCATGACCCACATCCAACATCTTTCTAGGATAATGACCTACTTCACTAAAACATCTGTCAATCTCGATTGAGCGTTGAGCCCGTATTTTCTGCTTATCTTGATTTGATTTGGTCATAATGAACACCAGGAAGGACAAGAATGCGAGAAACTGAGTGGCAAAAATAACCTTTGTGATTCTTCACAATGGTCCCTCTAGTACAGATAGAACCTCTCAAGTCTTACCTTCTTTTTCTTCGATGGATTAAAAAGTTTGAAAAAAGACATTGATTTTGAGGGACATGCCTCCAGCCAAGAATGACATCCTGAGAAGAGATTTTCAACATGGCAAGGTAGCGTATGGGTTCCAATGGAATACGTCCCATCACAAGAGTCTTGGGTACAAAGAAGGCGACCTGGCTGCTTTGTGGGCTCATTTGAACTCAATTCTTAGTGGTAATGTTCCTGCCAATCCCTTTATCGACCCATTTTATACTCGCGCATCAAGGCTGCGATTTTCTGACATGTCAAAGACCGAGAAGATAGGTTTCAGGAAAAAACTCCGAAGAACAGGAGCACTCACATCGAGTGTAGATGATGAGTTGGTGAATATGCTTCGAAACTATCATCGGTCTCGAAATGACCTAAGTTATAGTGCGGACCATAGTATCTTGAAAGAGTTCATCCTAAACGATCCACATACTATAGCCATAGAAGTCCCTGTCTGGTCTGATCGATACAAGATAACCGGTCATGTCGACCTAATCCGATTTGTTGATGGAATTATCCATGTCTGTGACTATAAACCCGGTCCCCTTGAACGAACAAAGAGTCGTTTCATGGATTCAATCCCTCAGGTTTCAGCTTATGGTGAGATGATTGCTCATCATCTTGCTAACACTCTAAGGAGTGCATTTGAAGCTCCTCTCTTGCCAAACATAAAGTGTTGTATATTCGACACACATTCTTGTTGGTATTTCGGAGCTGAGATGTTTGTAAAACTAGAAACGATGGGCAAAATCTCGGGCTTTCATACTTGACCATTCTTCAAGATAGTCATCTTGACATCTTCTTCAACCATGGTCGACTCTCCAACTCCCTTCAGCTCAATTTTATGACGCTCCGATTCAAGACCCTCTCGAATTCTTGAGAAGTAGTGTTCAGACATTACTCCAAAATTACCCAGCGCTGGGTCAACAGGAATCCACCCATTCCTCTTAAGGAACACTTCACACCACGCGTGCGGTTCTGGGTCCATCCCATCCCGATAATAATGTCCAACGATTCTTCTCGCTGGAATTCTAACTGCACGAAGTAATGCGATAAAGAGATCCGCATGCTCATCACAGTCTCCTTCCTTCTCTCTGATAGCCCGTGCAGCTCCTTTTCGTTCATCTAGAGGAGTCTTGAGCTTCAGACTTTCTCGAACCATCCTGAAGGCATGTCTTGCATAAGCCTCATCACCACTTGCTCTCTCAGCTGCTTTTTGAGAAAGTTCCTGAACTAGTGGGTCATCGATTTCCCAGTATTTCTTCAAAGAGCAATAGTTACCTCTTGTTCTTGCAATGAGTTCTTCTGTTGTTGAACGAGGCTCCATAAGCCAGTCGCGCGTGATTGTATCAATTCGTAAAACCACAGTTGGCGAGAAGCTCTCTCCAGGATTGAGATCAGGAACCTTTACGACAGCCACCATGTTCTTCTCTGCCTTCTCTTTGACCCTAGAAGGTGGAAAGACATCTATCATTTCGACAAATTGATTTTCAATATCAGTGAAGAGATGCCAAGTAATTATCCCTTGAGTCAGTTTTGATGATCCACGGTTAAGGATGTTAGCTTGCATCTCAATTTTCAGCCGCATAACTGCTTCACAGGCTCCTCGTATACTCTGAGGTTGGCTCGAATAGATTTATGTATTATCTGACTAACTAACCATCTGTCCTTTACAGGAATGAGGAACGCGAGGTTTTCGCATGGCAGAAGATCCTGACAAAAAACCCTCCGGGGATAAACGCGTCGTGGATGAGCTTCTTACCGAGCTCGGTGTAGACAATGAAATGAGGCAGGAACTAATTGATTCAGGTCGAATGACTAGTGATGTCATGAGAGTAGAATCAGCTGATCAAGTCCGTCGACGAATGGAGATCGATAAAAGCATAGAAAAGCTACAAGACAGTATCGGTCTTCTTGAACGTAATATAATGAATGTTGATGGGTCGATTGACCGAATTGAGAGGGACCTCGTTCCTGTTGTTTTGTCATTCTTGGTTGGACTCAAAGGCAATCTTGTTAGCATGAGAGGAGATATTGTTACTCGCAGTAAACGTGCAGCTAAGACGAATCTTCAGGTCACATATATTGACAATGATGTGAAACCTATCGTTGATGAAGAGTTTCACAAAGTTGAAGAATCATTGACCACCGGTATGTCAACCCCAATTCTCGAGAAGGTTAGGGACCTGACTGAGAGCCTTAAAGAGGCAATGAAAATTACCTACGAAGAGCTTTCCGCGTTAAAATCAAACATTGATGATTTCACTCAAAGATCATCTACTGAGATCGAGTTCTTGGCTTCGGAGCTCGGTATGAAACCAAAAGTCGAAGTTCCTAAGGATATAGCAGAGAAAATGAAGGTTCTTGAGAGACGAATCGATGAACTAACTCAGGAGCTGAGTATTGCTCAGAGGAAAGTTGAAACAAGAGAATCAGAGATTGAAAATCTCCGCAAAGGCAATGCTGATCTCAAAGTAATAAATGAGGAAATAGAGGAAGAACTTGCAAGACTTAAGGCGGCTCCTCAAACAGATGTCGAGGTTCTGACTGAATTAAGAGCGAATGTTAAGACACTGGAGGCTTCTCGCGATCTCTTGGAGGAGAAAGTTAGAGAACTTGAAACTCGAGCGACCAGTGCAGAACAGAGGGGTACAGAGTACTCAAATGAGATCGCGAAGAAAGATCTTGAACTTGGTGACCTCAAGACTAAGGTTAAGCAGCTTGAGGATGAGAAGACAAAGACTGCGGACCGTTTGACAGAGATGGAAGAAATTCGTGCTCGCTTAAGATCCTTTGAATCGGGTGATAAGGCAAGGGAATTGGAACGGCTTAAGGCTGAACATGAAAGAGCAACAGCTAATCTTCAGAGAGCTACAACCGATCTTAATGAGACCCGCGCTAAACTTGAACATACTCAAGAAACTCTTGAAGGATATCTCGATTTGATGGATAGCACAGAGAAGACTAAGGCGTTCTTAATGGTAGAGGAACACGGAGAGATGTCTATCCGTGAAATAGCAAGGTCTCTTGGGGTCGCACCTGCAATCGTCATGAAATGGGCTGATGAGTTCCAGGCTCTCGGAATCGCCTGGATTGTTGATGGTCAGAAATTAGTTCACCGTGACCACAAACCAGAGTAAGATAGCTATTGAGTAACCGGTTTAACTTTCTTTAGAAATTGAACTACCTCAAGAAGTGCTTCGATTCTCAACGCATCATCATACAGAAGTTCGATTTCCGAAGTCTTTTGTTCATCATCCTCAAGATAAGTCTGTACAGCTGGGCGGAGAACTTTCTCCAGATATTTGGTTCTTAGATTTTCAAGTGCCTTGATGACGTTGTTATCTAGCATCCCTGACTCAATAGCATTTTGCAAAGTGGTCAGATAACTTCTAAAATCAGCTCTATTAGTCAAACCTGAATTAGCTTCTCTTAGTGTTTGTTTTGCTAACTCAACCGTAATATTGGTCGCTCGATTATAATCTCTGACAGCAAGGTATTTTGTTTCGGAGCATCTAATAAGAAATGGTCTGCTACTTTTTGATGCAAGGTTGAACAGGCCTCCTATTCGCTCAAGCTCCTTGGATGCTGTCATTTACCAAACCAGTCTAATATTCGAAACAATCCCTTTTAACAAAATCCCTTTTGATTTAGCTGAAGAAATCTCTAGCTACACCGTAAGAGGCATAAGACTCAACTCCCCCTTCAACTATGATGAGAGAAGCTGCACTATACTCAAACCTGAAGAGTGGTGTCCGATGCGACCTTTGTGCTCGCCGGTGCGTTATACATGACGGTGAAACTGGTTTTTGTCGGGTCCGAAAGGTAAAGGATGGCAAGCTGTATACTATAGTCTATGGATTAATAGATGGCATGGCTCCTGATCCTATTGAGAAAAAACCACTTTTTCATTTTGCACCTGGGAGTAGCGCATTCTCAATAAGCACATCATCTTGCAACTTTCGTTGCCAATTTTGTTTGAACTACCATTCAGCTCATCGAGAAACTCCGGTTGGAAGAGAGCTAAGCCCTGAAGAGATTGTATTATTGGCTGAGCAATATGATTGTGCGGGGATTACATACACGTATACAGAGCCAACCGTCTTCATAGAAATTGCTCATGATACTGCAGAAATCTCTCACAGCAAGGGAATGTTCAACACATTTGTAACAAATGGCTACATGACACAAGAAGCAATTGACTATATCGCACCTTATCTTGATGCAGCCTCCGTTAATTTCAAGGGAAGTGCAAACAAGAAATTCTACAAAGATCTGATGTCTGTTCCGAAAGTTGAACCTATTTTTGATTCTATGTTGGCTATGAAAGAAAAAGGCATATTCATCGAAATTACTAATCTCATCATACCGGAAGTTGGTGACTCGTTAGAGGATTCCCGAATATTGGCTGAATGGGTAGTTGAAAACCTTGGAGAACGAACTCCTTTCCATTTCACTGCATTTGCGCCTACCTACAAGCTTACACATTTACCAAGAACTTCAGCTGCCACATTGGAGGCTCACATCAATGTGGCAAAAGAGGCTGGATTGGTCTTTGTTTATTCAGGTAATGTTGCTGGTCATGATTATGAGAATACATATTGCCCTGAGTGTGGTTTTAAGGTAGTCGAGCGATACTCAGTCTACCTTAACACGAATAATCTTGATGAGGAAGGTAGATGTCCTAGATGTAAAGCTGATTTGAACATCGCTGGAGTCGAGTGGATGATTCGAGGAAAGAGTCGATTCAAGCGATTTTGAGGTGGCTACACTGCAGGTTATTGATGTAGCATGGAAACCTTTGGAAGATGAAAGATACGAGTCTGGTCTGCGTATATGGAAGGACGGTAAGGAAGATCTTGATTTCTTAGCACTAACTCCAGGAAAACATCTCAACTGGTATTTCAGAGGGCCAAAACGCTGTGTTGGTAACATTGATTCAACTGGAAAGCTAATCCGCTGTCCTGAAGAAGCAGTCATCTTACGTCAGGGAATTCGTTGTGGCCCATGTTCAGCTGTTGATTTTTATGATCCGTGTATTCGTTGTGATGGTCGAACTTGCACTGCTACAGAAGCTAGAAAAATACAGTGTGATAACTCAGAGTACGTAGTTTATGTTGTTGCTTTCAATGATTCAACCTTAAAGGTTGGAGTTTCATCAAAAGGAAGGGTCCGCTTACGGTGGGTTGAACAAGGAGCTGATTTTGGTGGCATCATTGATACAATAATAGGTGGACGAAAAGCAAGACGCAGGGAGGATCGAATTGGCAAGCATCCCAACATTTCCAAAGTGGTTCGAGGAGAAAGGAAGATAAAGAGTCTCCAAGATTCCTTAGATATTGATACAGCACAGTCAATTGTTGATGATTTCATCATTGGGATCGAGAACATTGAACTTGGTACGAAAGTAGAATTGGAGGATTTAGCGAAATACTACTCTCTTCCAGTCCTAGATACCAAACCCACTCCTTGGAGGAAACGGTCTGATCCAATTGACCAACGACCATTAGTTGGTGATGTAGTTGGTATGAAAGGATCTCTTCTTGTCACAAGTATAGGGAGTTCGTATACAGTGACTGACTTGAAACAAGTCATCGGGTATAACCTAGATAGTGATGAGGATATTACTATGGTTACACAGAGTGGATTAATGGATTTCTTCTAACAAGCTTATTTAGGGAATCGCGTAGTCGATTTATTGTGAACGAAACTATTGAGGAGAAAGCACAGGTTCGATATATCTCTCTTGTACGAAAAGAAGGCGGTGAACCCATCATTGGTGTCCCATATCGAGCCATGTCAGTTGATCCCGATTTAGTTGCCAGTTTCGTTCTTGCTGTCATCATCTTCGAGAACAGACAACTCAAGACCTTTGTAAAGGAAGGATATGTAGTCGTCATCGAGGAAGGAGAACATGTTGTTGGCTTACTCATCGTTGATAAGGTGGAAGATGAAGAACCATATCGAAGCAGTCTGATTAAGATAGTTGATAGATTCGAAACCAAATATCATCAGCAGCTAGTTGCTTGGAAAGGGGATATTCGTCCATTTAGAGAATATGCTCTGGATATTCTTCAAGTATACCCGTATCGAACGTTTGATTACAAATTAATTCCAAGACTTGTGTCAAAATCTGATGCTACACCGGATCACCATACTGACATTCCTTGGAGTGTTGGCGAAACTGATGAAAAACTGCAAGTTGTTCTGGGATATATCAATGGGAAACGAACAATAGAGGAGATATTGGAAAGATCCGAAATTGATGACTCAGAGATTTTGGCAATTCTATCAATGCTAGACAAATACAAATGGATAACTCTGACCAGACGTTTAGAAGATTCTTCTATATTGGCTAAGATTATGGATCCCCCGATGTTCCTTCTTGGTGTATATGGAGATCAACTGACAAAATTAGTAGAGCAGATTGATGGCAAAAAGCCGCTATCTAAAATTTGTGAGATTCTCCCCTTCAACATGGAAGCAGTTAAGACTGTGGCAAATCGTCTAATTGACGCTGGTGTGTTGGGCTACGTCGACACAGCTCCCAAGGATGGGGGGCAAAAGGAGGTCTGAGGAATGGCACTGGATGTTTCTAAAGTACGTTATATCTCCCTCATCAGATTGGAGGGTGGAGAATCCGTACTAAACATACCATATGCTGAACTCACAGTCGATCCAGACCTTATCGCAGG
Organism: Candidatus Thorarchaeota archaeon; assembly: GCA_048882965.1. Lineage (GTDB taxonomy): Archaea > Asgardarchaeota > Thorarchaeia > Thorarchaeales > Thorarchaeaceae > SMTZ1-45. The sequence goes on along the minus strand of JBHLRC010000029.1, from coordinate 17,762 downwards.
TTTTGTCACTGCGGTTATCATATTTGCCAAGACGCCGATTAGGACCATTAGAAAGGCTGCATATGACATACTCATCGAGGTTGGAGATACTGTATTGGTGTTGTTAGTTGTAGATCCAGTCCCTGATGAAGCTCCATATCGGGAAAAACTCAAAAGAATTCTTAAACAGGTCGAAAGCGAGCATGGTGAGAAGTTAAAACACTTTGAGGGAGATATTCGTCGGTTCAGGGAGTTTGCGTTAGATATAGTGCAGGAGTTTCCTTTCTCTTCAGTTGACTTGGACCTTGTACCACTCCGGAAAACGACTGGTGTCAAAATACCATTCAGAGTTGGGGAAGTTGATCATGATTTGGAGCAGATTGAGTCCTTCATCAATGGAAAGAGAACCGTTGGAGAGATTATGGATCTAATTGGTTTTACAGATGAAAAGGTTCTAGCTCTGATCTCAGTTCTGGATAGATATCAATGGATCGATTTCAAGACACGTCTGACAGAGGAAGATATACTGATTCGAGTAGAGTGTCCAGAAATTACTTTGGCAAAGATGAAGTCGCAATACGGATCTCCTTTGGAAGATGTCCTTGAGCAATTCGATGGAACAAAGAAGATCAAAGAGGTTGCTGAATCACTCTCCTACGACCAACGAGCTCTATGGTTCTTGATCAATAAACTTGTTGAAGTTGGATGCCTTTCTGTGAAACGCTAGAGAATCCTATCATTTCCTGGTATTCCAACCACATCGCTTCTACATTGTTTACAATGTGTGAACTGATTAATGTAGACTGATGCAGCTTGTCGCGCTTGTTGTAATTCCATGGATGTTGGGGGTCTTGATGATGCTAGTGTGTCATTCGGAATGAGTGGTACGATATTCTGTAGAACTGCTCCTGCCTTAGAAATCTCCCTAGCTAATGGTATGATATCTAATTTATTTATTTCAGGAATTAGAATCGAGTTCACTTTGACATTAATCCCCTGGTTTGCTGCTTTTATGATTCCTCTGAGTTGCGATTGTATAATCCTCGGTCCTGCACACTCATCTTGAAGAAGCTCATCGTCAAGATATGCCCACTCATAGATTTTAGACGCTGAGGAAGGATTTGCTGTACTCATTGAAACACTGATTGTCTTTACATCAATTCTCTTCAACAACTCTACACTCTGTTCTAATAATGTGCCATTAGTGCTTAGACATATTGCAATATCACTGAATTCTTCTCGAATCAACTGAAGTGTTCTGAATGTTTCAGGATTTGCTAGAGGTTCACCGGGACCCGATATGGCTACTATTCTTAGATTCTTGTTCTTATCGATCTCACTCTTAGTAATAGCGAGTGCATCTCTGGGCGATATGAGCCTGCCTGAATATCCTGGCATTGATGTATGACATGAACTTCCATAAGAGTGAGAGCAAAATGCGCATTTTACGTTGCATCTCTGTGCCACAGGAAGATGAATCCTATGCCAGAGTGAACGACGGTTGTTTGAATAACAAGGATGATGAATGAATGGGTATTCACATAGTATTGCCATTTTTCTTCAGAGATTTTGATGGAGTATTTTTCGTGCGTTTCTAGCAGTCTTCTTTGCATCACTGAAAATAAGACCGAGTTTAGCATTCTCTGGAGCTGTCACAGTGAGAAGATAATCAGTTGATATGGCGATTACAAGGGTCGTTCCAAGGTCCCCCTCTATGATGATTGATTTTAGTTCCCCCTGCCTAAGTTCCTTCACGGTTTGGTCGCCAGCCGCATGGATAGCAGCTACTATCGCTGCTATGGATGCTTCCTCAGTTCCACTATGAAATCTACTTACGAAAGGAAGTCCTTCTATAGAAAATACAGCAGCACCTAGTATTGGTGATTTTGAGGCGAGATCCTTCAGGAGGTCACTTACTGACTCCTGCAGTTTTGTGACTTTAGTGCTTTCCAAGTCTTACGCTCCCTTTAGATGAAATCCACCCTATTCTCACAGGGTCTAACTTCAATCAGCGTAAGATATTGATAAAGCTTGGGAGCATGCCTGATTTCCCTGTTTTTAGTGAGGAATCTACTCAATTAGTCGTACTGAAGTCACTTTGTCACTATGTAATGATGAGGTTGGAAGCTTCATGACTCTAAGGACATTCTCAGCTTCATCAACGAGACCATTTTCCTTCAGAAGATCTACAAACTCAAAACCTGTGGTGATGATGAGTCCTTTGACAGGTTTTCCAGCTTTCATTGACTCCAGTAGCTCTTCTGCTGACCAAAGTCTGCACTTCATATTGAGGTCATTTTGCTTTTCAAGATGAGAGATTCCTTTTCTTGCAATGCCTCGATTTTCTCTCTGTTCATTTGTATATGCCCGACGTTTATAGATCCATTTTAGTCTCGCAAGACCTCTTTTTATCACATCTTGAGAGTGAATAGTCTTGCCGTATAATTTCTTCACACTTTTTGTGGTTGAGGTGACAAGCCAGGATGTTCCATATGCCGCTTGATAACGCATTCCTTTGAGAACCTCTGACTCACTGAGGAGTGTTATTGATCTATAACCTTTATACTCTACTGAGATCAGCCAGTCTGGATTCTTATGTTCTACCATAAGGTCAGGTGTCAGTCCCTCACCTGTCGTAGGGACACTTGTCGTTACATCAGGAAAAAGATACATGATGAGTGCATGAAACGCTTCATGGAATAAATTGTGTCTAAGATTTCTGGCCTCTTGAGGGTGCCTGAGACCTGCTTCTCTATACAAGACTGGCATCTCAGCTTTTTGTCCAGTCTTTCTTTTGATCTCACTCTTTGTGGTCAATCGTCCCTTTGCGTGGTTCTGCTTGACAAGAATTATCGCCGCTTCATTTCCAATGAGTTCATAGACTATTCTTCCAAGATTTGATTTCCTCTGGTCCGGGTTTTCTTTGATACGGCGTTTTGCTTCAGTGTAAGCCCAGTCAATGACATTTTGTGCGTCATCGCCAAGAAGTGCAATAATAGAACGAAGCTTTTCATCAAGTGTGTATTTTTTCACATGTTTTTTCAGGGCTGGCCCGATGGTAACTCTTCCAGACAATAGGTTTCTCTCTCTCCGTGTTTTTTCTAATCTCTAACCTCTAAAGATGTCTTTTTTGAGTGCGACCTCTTGTGTTTCATCGTCATACGTAACAAGATCTGCGGCAGCTAAATCATGTACAGCTTTGAGAACTGCTGCAGGCATTATGCCCGTGCTGGAAGCTATATTCTTTCGGGTTATTGCTGATTTCACATCGTGAAGTGTGTAGAGAATTCTTGCATGAGGTTTACCATAGAAGACTGTTTCAATAAGAGTGATATATATGGCTAAAAGGTCGCTAACATCAACCTTCTCCTGCAAAGCCTCTTTCTCTGCTGATGCTTCGCGATAAAGTTCAGAAACTCGACTGAGTTGAGCGTTAATCTCATCCATCTCTTGTCGCAGTTCATCGCGTTCACGTTGGAGGGCCTCCTGTGCCTCGCTTTTACCCGCCTCAGCCTCTTGAGCTTTTGCAGATAAACTTGAAGCCTCCTCTTTTGCTGCCTCAAGTTTGTTTGTGAGATCAGTGACCTTTTCTTCTGCAGCCCACGCCTTTTCCTCTGCTTCTCTTTTGGATGCTCTAAGTTCCTCTGCTTCGCTTTCTAGAGTTTCCTTTTCATCCATAAGTTTGACAACTGAGTTCTTGAACTCATCCAATGATTCAAGCATCTTCTCCTTATCGGTCATGTAGACACTCCTCATTGTGGAGGATAACGACCTGCTTTATATGAGTTTCACATCCCAATTACTCGCCTTAGTTTTCAAGTATCGTATATACAGCTGTTTCAACTCAGCAAGCGGATACCCAAATGCTTTGAAGGCTTCAAGTTCTCCTTTTCTCTTCTTCTTTAACATAACTTCATTCTCTTTACTGAGAATTGGATCTTGACTTATTGATGGGATGTTTCTGTTCTGTTGAGCACATATGACATCTGATTTTGTCATAGATTCAAGTGAATGGTCTATGTTTGAGAGCATACCTTTCCTTCCCCAGAAATCCCCAGTTGTAAGACCTACAAGTTTAGCTTTTGGAGTTGCTAGCCCCTGTATATTGGCAAGTTCGATTGAGTTGCTCTTGATAGTAGAGAATATCCTCAATGACCATGGACTCATATCTACTAACACTAGAATTGGTACATCGTTGTCGGATAGTCTTCTTATCCAAGCTCTCATATTCCTTCCCGGCTGGCCAAAAAGAGAACCTACGCCAATCCTCAGCTTCTCTGGAAGCCCCAGTTCGATAAGGTTACGTGCCATAGCTTCTTTCTCAACAAAGACCGCCGCATCGAGATTAATATCATGAATATCAACATCGAAAGGCCTGGAAGAAATAAACCATCCATACTCACCAGCTGAGTTACAGTTCAATCGCTTGCCAGAGAGATCTGATAAAGTGACATCTCCATAGAATGTGCCTTTTGGTGAACTGACAACCCCAAATTCCTCCCGAGGAACTGATGCACCTCTCTGTCTTAATATTCTTTCACAGAGGTTGATCAACCTGTTTGTTTCAGATTGATTTGTTATCTTCATCACATTTTGGACATGTTTTACTTTGTGTAAGTAGTAGAAGTCTCTCAAGCTCATAGACAATCCTTGTTCAAGATGTTCCTTGAATTGTGTAAGTCCATAAAGAAGCCCTGCAATGGTCTTTGCACTCTCAACTTTTCGACCATCAATGAATGTTGCTTTGTCATCAACAGGGATGTATCCTTTCTTCTCTACATATTGGACGTTCTTCTTCGATGAGCCATAGAACCCGATCTCAGGAAACATTCCGTCCTCAATGGTATCAGCTATTGTTTCTAATACTGCATCAATCAGATGCAAGACCTCATGATTTGTGGAACTCACCACTCATCTCCTCCTTTTGAGTCAAATAAGTTGTAGATCGGTACATCTCTATCCAGCGTTTTTGTTAGGATTTCTGCCATGAACGTGTAGTATTCTGTCAAACGATTCTCACGTTTTCTTTGTCTATGTGCCCTCTCCCGTTTTCTGACCTTTTTTCCTATCTCTCTGAGACAATCTTTGAATCCAAGTTCAATCTCTTTTCTGACAATGTCTACATCTCCAATGAATTCCTTACCAACTGTCTTGTATGGGATTTTTGTTGAACAAATGTGCATAACAAATACTAGAGGGTCCTCCTTTCTGAGTCCATAGTTACGTAAGTTCAGATTTCGAACAACTCTGTATGTCACATCCGATCGTTCATCATAGAGCAGAGGGATTCGATTTGCAAATCGATATACATTGATGCCCGGTTCAATACCGCCACCATAAGCAACACCTGTTTCAATGATGAACGGATGACCTTCGTAAACATTTGGAGATCTCTGCTTGAAAACTGCAAAGTCTGGTGATAGCCGTTGAACTCCAGCATCCAACACCTCTGGACTGGCTGGTGAGAGAGATTTGGGTGAAGGTGGAAGGAACTTCGTGAAGCTTGCAAGTTCATTCATCATACTTATCAGCTCTTGCTGAGTCAAGGTCGAAGGGTCTTTTTCAGCATCTAATCCAGAATGTTTGAGGAACTCCTCTGCTTTTGCAACTCCCACACGTTGGAAGGAACTTTTCATGAAACTCTTCAATGTACGAGTTCTTGTGGTTCCTATCATTTTCTTCAACAATTCTACATCGATTCCTCGTGGGTGGGGACTCATCTCCTTCGGGGCTACTGGAAGTATGTCAATCAATCTATCATAACGGTGGACTTCTCCATCTGGAGTTTCAAATAGAAATGATGCGTATGGAACGATAATTGCAGTTTTAGCAAAGTAATCTATGATTCTCTTTTTGCTTCTAATCCAATCTCCTTGGAGTTTATACGAAACCATAGTGCCGCACTCATGAGGTGCCTTAGCAATTGTTTCTTCTCTGATTATCACAGGTTGGTTGGATTCAATGTCAAGACGCATGACAATCCTATGACCTTGCTCCTCCCCTTGTCTACCCGTGACAACCTCGATTGGTTCTTGAGTTGTGACTTGTCCGTAAAGAAGAGCCAAGCTGCCTCCAAGACCGAATGTGCCTCTACTTTGTCTGAGAGTGAATTTTGTACCTGTGAGCATTTTTCCAATCAAGACCGGTATATCGTCCTTTCGAATTCCCTTTCCATTGTCCTTAACAATAAGTTCGAAAATCTCAGAACCCTGACTCAATTTGTCGAGCTCTTGGTCTCTATCGGCTTCGCATCTTAGAAGGACGCTTACAATTGGAAATACACGTTCCTCTTCACATGCATCAAGACTATTCTCAACAAGCTCCCGAATAGAAACATAGAGAGAGCGAGCAGGATTATCAAATCCCGCTATCGTTCGGTTTCTGTAGAACCATTCTGAAACTGAGAGTTCTGTGATGTCTGATGTGTAACTATTCGGTGTGAGCAATCGATGAGCCCCCGGATAATATCAAGTGGTGTTGATATTATCCTGCTATGAAGCGTGGTATTATTCTCGCAACATCTAAAGACCTAGGAATGGATATGCAAGATATCCAAAGATCAACATGAATAGCAATCCCACTACTAGAACAATCCATACTCTAGTATCCCAATATCTAATTGTGGCTCCATCAAATGGCTGAATCGGAATCATATTGAACAGTCCAAGAAAGGCATTCAGTTGAACTCCGTATCGAAGAAGGACTCCTAATGGGAACAATGAAATTCCTAAAGTAAACATTAGAATGGAGATAATAGCGAGCGCAGCAGCAATGACGAAATTCGTCAAAGGTCCAGCCAGGTTTGATTTTCCATTGTGTTCCATATTAGACGTACCACTTGTATATACGGCACCTGTACCGAATATTGGTAGTGAGAACAAAATCGCCATAGCTGAGAGATAATATCCCATTGTTGTCATCCTAAACTCTGACCACATACCATAGTGTTGGGCTACAAACTTGTGTGCTAATTCATGTGCCATGAATGATGCCAGAAACAGTCCGACAACTCCGATAACGAGCCATGCAAGACCACTGTTAATGTAAAGGCCTACGACACTAATTGCATTGATGATTCCAAGAGAATTGCCAAAAATGGAAATGCTAACAAGAATGACAAGAATTGAAGCAATTGTCAGATCACGAATCTCAGTAGATGAGAACCGACTCCTTCTACTTCGCTTCTTCCTTCTTCTTCGAAGAGACTGAACATAATTATCATCCCTTTCAGCAACTCTCACTGAGCTGGAAACCTTCTTGCGGGCATCCTCTCTTACTCTATGCATCTCTGGACACCCATGACTCTCTGGTAACCTATGTTCTGAACAGTAGAACATGTTACAATATGGACATGTAAATCCCGGCTCATCAACACCACATAGAGAACATTTAGGCATTTTTTCACACTCTGGTCTTTGTGCACTCTGAATTTAGTCAATATATCCGTATTCCTAGTGACCTTTCATCTTGACACAATGCTTAAGTGAAGGAAGGACTGACCCGCTCTCAGCCGGGAGACTCAAGGAGCGGTACTATTTGGATTATGATGTTGCTATTGTCGGTAGCGGCCCCGCTGGAATATTCTGTGCCCTCGAACTGATTGAACATAAACCTGACTTGAATATCCTCATAATCGAGAAAGGTAAGAGTATTGGACGTCGTATCTGTCCGAACTCAACTGCAGCTGTTGGTTGTAAGAAATGTAATCCCTGTGACATTCTTGCTGGCTGGGGCGGTGCGGGTGCTTTCTCCGATGGCAAATTGACTCATTCTACTCAGGTTGGTGGATGGTTAGCTGACTTGATTGGTGATGAACGTCTAACGGATCTGATACATTATGTCGATGGAAGGTATCTCAATTATGGTGCACCAACTAAAATCTATGGTAGCAATGATGAAGATATTGAAACTTACAGGAAAAAAGCAGCTTTAATCGGTATGCGATTGATTCCACAACGTGTCAGACATATGGGCCGTGAAGGATGCATAGAGGTCATGGGTCGTATGCATGATGAGATTACGAAACATGCAGATGTTAAATTCAAAACCGAAGCCAAAGATATTCACATTAACGGGGGGTCCGTCAAAGGTTTAGAAACCAATGGTGGCGATATGATTAACGCACGATATGTAGTTGCCGCACCCGGTCGCGTTGGTAATGAGTGGCTATCTGATCAGGCAAAACGTCTATCTCTTCACACTGAAAACAACTATGTCGATATTGGAGTCCGTGTCGAAATCCCTGCACCCGTCATGCAGGATATTGCAGAAACCCTCTATGAACCAAAACTGATCTATTATTCTAGAAGATTCGATGACAAGGTCCGATTGTTCTGTTTTAATCCCGGTGGAGTTGTGACAAGTGAGTACTATGATGATATCCTCACCGTAAACGGTCAGTCCTTTGCCAACAAAAAAACTGCTAACACCAACTTTGCACTCCTGGTTTCAAGCAAGTTCACTGCTCCCTTCAAAGAACCAATCGCATACGGAAAACACATTGCTCGTTTGGCAAACATGTTGGGTGACGGAGTCATTGTCCAAAGGTTGGCAGATCTCCAGCGAGGGAAAAGAAGTACAAACGAAAGAATCGCCCGAAGTCCAGTCAAACCAACTCTCCCAAGTGCATCACCCGGAGACCTCAGTTTTGCTTTACCTTACCGTCACCTGAGCTCCATACTCGAGATGCTTAATGCTTTGGATGAACTGTGTCCTGGTGTTGCCAGTGCTGGAACCCTTCTTTATGGTGTCGAGGTGAAGTTCTATTCATCACGACCTAGGCTTGATGCACAGTTACAGACTGAAGTTGAGAATCTCTATGCAGCAGGTGATGGAGCTGGAATTACAAGAGGTCTGATTCAGGCTTCTGTATCTGGTGTACTTGTGGCTCGTGATATTCTCCGAAAAGAAGGAACTGTCCTTTGATTTACGTGTTTGACTCCGACCACTTCCAAACCCTTAAATACTAATATACCAAATGGTACATTAGGTACTGGCTGATAAGCCGTACAGAAAGGGAGCCCCAACGGTGACTCGGAGGGCGGCTATAGCCGCCCGGGGCTTCGTAATGGAGGAATTTTCCTAGATGATAGATGATGACTTTGAGTCAGTGTTCCGAAAGATGATGGAACAATTCATGGACGCCTTTGGCGGAATGCCAGAGGGTGGAATGACAATTAAATCTTGGAATGGCTCAATTGTCAATGAACCATTCGATGGTAAAATCGAGTCTAATGATGAACCAGAAGTAGAGCAGATTGATCTCGGAGATAGTGTTCTAGTCTTGATTGAATCAAGAAATCCCATAGAAACTCCTAAAGTTAGAGTTTCTGGGTCAGAGATTTTTGTACAACTTCATCCTGAGAAGGAGGAAATCAATCTCGATGTTGGATTCAAAATTGATATTGAAAAATCGGATGTATCCTATCGAAACGGTGTGCTTGAGATCTCTGCAGTGAAGATTGAAAGTGAGAATAATGTTAGTAATGATGGATATCTACGTATTAACTAGGGTGTGATTTAATGAGTGAAGAAACGGTTCGACTTAAGGTAGCAGCAGCAATGCCCAAAGATCAAGGACGTGGTATTGTAAGATTAAACTCAGATGTTAGAAACCATTTGGGATTACGGTCAGGAGATTTTGTTCTTTTGAAGGGTCAGAAAGAAACTGTCGCAGTAGTATGGCCTAGTCTTAAGGAAGATGAAGTTCTTGATATGGTACGAATGGATGGTCTGATTAGGAGTAACGCGGGTGCGCGACTTGGGGAGATGGTTGAGGTCAGCAAGACAACTGTCCCAGAAGCTGCTAGAGTAGTCCTTGCACCAAACCAACCAGTACGGTTTCAGCAGGGATTTGAAAATTATGTGAAGCAACAGATTATCAATAAACCAATCACAAGAGGTGACATTATTCTCATTGCTTCAATTGGTCAAGGTCTGCAATTTACCGCAACTAATGTTTCACCAACCAAGCACGTTCGAGTGACACCATCTACTAATGTAGAGGTGTTGACCAAGCCAGCTAAGCCCGAGGATGTAACGGTTCCTGATGTGACATACGAAGATATTGGAGGACTTGGTAAGGAACTGGTGAAGATAAGAGAGATGGTTGAACTTCCAATGAAGTCTCCTGAGCTGTTCAAGAGACTTGGTATTGCTCCACCTAAGGGAGTATTACTCCATGGACCTCCAGGAACTGGAAAGACTCTGATAGCAAAAGCTGTTGCCAATGAGTCTGGTGCAAGTTTCAGAGTCATCAATGGTCCTGAAATCATGTCCAAGTTCTATGGTGAATCTGAAGGTAAGTTGCGAGAAGCTTTTGAGGAAGCAGAGAAGAATGCTCCTAGTATCATCTTCATTGACGAACTTGATAGTATCGCACCAAAAAGAGCTGATGTTACGGGAGAGGTTGAGAGACGGGTGGTCGCTCAACTCTTGTCATTGATGGATGGTCTCGCTGGGAGAGGTCAGGTTATCGTAATTGGAGCATCAAATCGACCTGATGACATTGATGAAGCACTTCGAAGACCTGGAAGGTTTGATCGTGAGATTGTAATAGGTGTGCCTGACAAACAAGGTCGTCTAGAGATTCTACAGATTCATACTCGCTCCATGCCTTTAGAGGAAGGTCTTGATATTGAGCGACTTGCCGCTGTGACACACGGTTTTGTTGGAGCTGATTTGGCTGCCTTAGCCCGTGAAGCTGCCATGCAAGCGCTGAGAAGAGCATTACCACATGTAGACCCAGAAACTGGAGACATCCCTGCAGATGTTCTCACGAATCTCTATGTCACCCAGGCAGATTTCGATATGGCCCTTGGTGAAGTAGCACCTTCTGCACTGAGAGAGGTACTTGTTGAGAAACCAAATGTAAAATGGGAGGATGTTGGTGGATTAGCAAAGGTCAAGATGCAGCTTAGAGAAGCTGTAGAAGCACCACTCAAGCATCCTGATGTATTTGAGGAGATGGGAATCCGGACTCCAAAAGGAGTACTCCTTTTTGGTCCCCCAGGTACAGGAAAGACTCTATTGGCAAAAGCAGTGGCAACTGAAAGTGAAGCTAATTTCATCTCAGTACGAGGTCCTGAAATCTTCAACAAGTATGTTGGTGAATCAGAAAAGGCAGTGCGTGATATTTTCAAGAAAGCCCGTCAGACGGCACCTTGTGTCCTCTTCTTTGATGAGATAGATGCAATACTCGGGTCTCGAGGAAAAAGGGATGACACTGGTGTTAGTCAAAGAATTGTAAACCAGTTCCTTGCAGAACTTGATGGTATGCAGACACTTCAGAATGTCCTAGTGATTGGCGCTACAAACAGAGCTGACATTCTAGATCCTGCAGTGTTACGACCTGGGCGGTTTGATAATGTTGTCTTTGTGCCGCCTCCAGATGTTGATGCTCGGTTGGAGATATTCAAGGTTCACACACGTGATATGCCTTTAGCTGATGATGTTAGTCTGGAGAAACTGGCTGATGATACTGAAGGGTTCTCAGGCGCTGATATTGAAGGTCTTGTTAGGGAGGCTGCAATGGCTGCAGTTCGAGGTGATTGGAAAGCGAAACCAGTTGGGATGAAGCACTTCAAGGAAGCCATGAATGAAGTACGTCCCAGCATGTCTCCTGATGATGTCAAACGATTTCTGGAATTAGCTGACATGGTGAAAAAGAGACAGCCGCAGAAGTCATCTGATATCCTACCTGGTTATATGTAATCCACAAATGCATGACTGGATGTGGTAGTCACATCCACCTCATGCCTTTTCTTTTTATTACAATCAAGATATCCTTTTGAGCGATATCTCTATGGTGAACCGCAGACCCATCACTACTGAGGCATAATCATGAGTAACTTCTATCCAATATCTCCTCTCGTAGGAATAACTAATACAAGTTATGGAGCGCAAGCTGGTGTCATGGATGAAATGTGGGCAGTCCGGGTTGTTCGCGGCAAGAAAATCATTGCTGAAAAAACCATTCCTGACCTAGTATTGGAGAATATTGTCGGCGTGGCTTATGGTCATATCCGGGTTGAAGGTCTCAGTAGACATGCTGTAGCTCAAATGGCTGGACGACTAATGCAGTTTGCTCGTAAATATCAAACCGCAGGAGTATGTCCAAATTTCGAGATTCCCGATCTAACCTATGATGATGGCACAACAATTGGTGAAATCGCAGCAGCTGAGAGGGGTGAGGTTGCAGTTGAGGATACAACTCTCTCAGCCGAATTACCTGATATGAGAATCGGAGAGCTTCCACCATTAATTCGCACCACTGGAGATGCCGCTTGGGATGCAAATATTGAGGCTCATGCTGTAATGATCTGCGAATCTGCTACTTATGCAAAAGAAATGCCAAAGGGTCATCTGGAGAATATGTTCAATCGAGTAGCCGACTCTCTGATCTATCAATGGGCGATGTCAAATCCTGAGGAGCCACCAACAGCACTAATAAAATTCACATCATTGATTCAGGCTTGTTCTGATGAGAGTCAGCTCCCAAAGACTGGACCTGGAACAGCAACAATAGAAACTGGCGCCTGCAAAATATTGAGTGTCTGTAGAAAATTAGATCCTGAAGCATCAAGGATACCAGCTGGATATCCATGTGCTTTTCATGAACTTTTGGCCCAGAAATTGAGTGAACTGACCGGTGCAGAGATTAGCGTAAACACATCATCTACTGGATGTATTGTTACTATAAAACTCGAATAATGGCCTAGTCACCCAATAATCTTAAATCGCTACAAACGCCTCATCTAGAATTAGACGAGACTGCGTGGTAATGTCTCGATTAGGAGCTTAGAAAATTGAGCTATTTAACATGGCGAGATTATACGCGTTCTGGACCTGTGTGTCTGGGTGCGCTTTTAGTAATTGGTGGCGCCATAATATCATTGTTGGTTTATACAGATCCAGCAGCATATGATTTCATTCCTGGCTACACCATGTTGATTGGAGCGATAGTGGCAGTAATAGGATTACTGTTCATCATTATGGGCTTTGTCTTCACGAAGAGGAAGCGAGACTCGGTACTCAGACCAGTCGATACTAAGATGGATGATACACCACCGCCGCCACCTCCGCCTGACTGATTACTAGAATCAGTATTTTAATCGAGCCTTGAGGCCTTCTAGGTCCTCAGGCTCTACTTCTCTTTCTTCTTCTTCCTCCTAATTCTATTTGCCAAATCCTAGTACAGGCAATTCCTATGAGAATTGCTACAAGCACTACAAAGATTCGAAAGAGTTCTCCTCTTGAATAGGTAAACTATGTCAACGCAAGGAACTCATTTCATAGATAAACCCTATAACTCTTTGAGCGAAAATAATCTCAGAGGGAGAAAATGTCCGACGAATATTCTGATAGGGTCATTGTATCCCAGGACAATCTTGCTCGATGCAAGTGGTGTGGAACTCCTGAGAGTCCACTTTGGACAGTCAGCAAGAGTGAGAATCTCTACTGCACTCCTGAGTGCATGTATGCAGATGAAGCATCGACAAAACGACTCTCAGGGATTGGTTTTATGCTCTTTGGACTCATCTTGACAATCCCCCTCATTCTTTTTGCATTTTTATATCCTGCACCTGCAGGTGAAGGCGTTATCTTCATAGTTACTGGTATGACATCCTTCGCGATTGGTATAGTAGAATATGTTGAATACAGAAAGGGCCAAAAATACAAAGATCGTAAGAATAGATACCGTGGAGTATCTCCCATAATTTGTTCGTACTGCTCTCACCAAAACTCACCGCATTTCACAGCATGTCAGAATTGTGGGGCTCCATTGACTAAAGCCCCTTTTGCAGAAGAATCGATGCCTCCTTGGTTACGAACTACTGGCGGTGTCGTCAGGTGTCCATATTGCGCTGCACCCCACTCATATCGCCAGGTTCAAGGTACAGAGGAACGCTTGGTCTTTTGTCGGAATTGCAGTAGGCTTTTCCGACCATCAAGACAAGAACATGTTGTACGATGATACAGATTCAACTAAGTTTCTTCAATTGAGTGTGTTGGTTTTCCCTTTTCTAGGAAACAATTCCTAATATGCAACGAATTCCATCCCGCAAATCCTAATATGCAACCAAGTAGGCATTTCAACAGAACTGACTACTGGATGGTGTTATGGTCCAGATGAAGCATACCCTTGAATACAAAAATAGTCAATTTCACGAGTGTTCAGGAACTCCAACAACTCCAATCACTCTAATAGTTGACGAGACTTCAAAGAAGCTCATTCTTGCTATCCCTAGTGGTGCTAGTATGATTGAGCGGAGAGCCGCTGAAAGAAATGCTCGTGGCATCGAGAAGGTTGGTTTTCAGACCTCCTCGCAAGGTCGTATTGGACGTGGTTACGAGCTAGTGATTGAAGGTCATGGTGGAGGACTACCAGATAGACTTAGACATTCTCCAAGAGAGGTCTACTAAACTATCATCAATACTACGGAATATCTAAGAGTCATTCCCTTCTCTAAAAAGGCGAAAAGACTCGAAGATTTCTTCACGTCGTGTAGGAGAGAAATTCAAGTTGTCCGAAGAACGCGCAAAGAGATGGATTGAAGAATCACAGAAGGATGCTATTAGACAATCTGCTGGCAGCCAACACTTAAAGAGAGCTGCAGAAGCAGAGAGATCTGGTAATATGACTGCTGCAGATCAGGAGTATGCTTTAGCAGCTGAGGCATTTCTCAAATCTGCAAGTGAATATCGTGGAGGCAAGACCTTCAAGAAAGCTGCGGCAAATATGTGCGCAGCTGGAGATGTTTTTTCTGAATTGGGAAATGCAACCAGGGCTGTGGAAGCATATCAAGGTGCAGCTGAAGATCTTCTCAGTGCTTCTGCTGAACATCTAATGTGGGGCGAAGATGCTGAAACAAGTAAGGGTACAGCACTCGCTATGACAGCATGCATGATGTACGTCATGATTGGTAAGGAGGCTGATGGTTTCTACAAAGCCCGCGGATTTGTCGCTGAGCATGCTTCAAAGATTCGTCTTCCAGCCACTGTACGCTTGAGCCAGATTCCACAGATGCTAGAGAGTGCAATTCAGTCTGTGAATCTTGAGAGTTTTGCATCTGCTGAGAACGCAGCAGTTACCGAGTTAAAGGCGGCATTGGCTAGTGCCAATAGTCAAGAATTCTCAAAGTATGTAGATAGGGGTCTCGATATGGTTCGAGAGATCCTACGCGGAAAACTGAAAGTACCAAAACTAGCATCACAACTTGTTCTTCCAAACGATTTGACATTCTCTGAAGAGTTTCCTGTCCGTGTGATGATTAAGAACACTGGCGATGGTGAAACACTAGACCTCTCCGTGGATTGGCATTTTGACGAGGGATTGAACTTAGTTTCAGGAGAGCGTACTAAAAGGGTGGCTTCACTGCCGCCTGGTGAAACTCTTGACATCTCCATCGTCTTGAAGTCCTCTCAACCTCTCGTCGGTGAGAAGGAATTCTCGATTCTTGTACGTGGTTCATACAGTGACAAACTAAAGACCGAATATAGTTTCCAAGCAGGTCCTGGAACTTTGATCTTGAGGGACTACAAAGTGAGCCAACAACTGACCCGTGATGCAGATTTGACAGATGGTCGAGTAGGTTTACTAAAAGAGTCTATTGAGATGTCGGATCTTGAAGCTGAACCTTTGATTAGAATTGTAGATAGTATGATAGCATCAATGAAACAGAGTCGATCTGATATTGAAGATGGTGAACTAGACCTAGCAAAGGCAAGGATTCGTCTCGTGAATGACATGGTTGACACTATTGATGCACTGGTTGGGGATACTGAATTAATGAAACATCTCGTAGAAAGACGTGAGGCTGAGAAGAAAGAATATGCTCTGAAGAAACTCGGTCCTGCATATGATGAAGTAATTGCATTTCTTGCAGGGCAGGAGAAGAAACTAGAAGCTGAAATTCAGGATGCTCTTGCTGATTGGGACACTCAAGCCGCGAAGAAAAAGAACTTGACAGCAACACTCTCACGCATCAAAGAAATTGCTGGCAACCTAGCATCAGCTGGGACTGATACTAAAGGTCTTGAAGATGAAGCCAACAAGGCTCTAAATGATCCACTTCTTGTTGTGGGAGAGCGTCCATCATCTCCAGCGAAGGTAGAGATTGCCCTAGTGATGGCACGTTCTATACGCAATGAAGTTACACAGATACTCGAGTCACAAAAGAATGACCTGAAGTGAGTTATGATGGGATACTTCCCATCATGGCACCTCTTTTTATTACGAACTCGTTAATGTACAAAATTTCATAATTGAGTAAAGCTATTACCACTTAGATTTCAGTAGTAAAGATATGGACTTAGGCTGTAGAGAAAATCATCGAATCGCTGAAGGATGAACAAGGAGATTGAGGAACTTGGCTGATAAATCAATGATAATTATTGGAGCAGGTTTAGCAGGGCTCTCGACAGGATGTTATGCTCAGTTGAATGGGTATGATAGCAAGATTTTCGAGCATCATACAAAGGCTGGCGGAGTAGCCGCTGTTTGGAGGAGGAAGGATTACTTGATCGATGGTGGAATTCACTTTCTGATTTGTCACAAGCCTGGGACTCCAATCTATGATGTATACACAGAGATAGGTGCTGTCGGATCATACGAGATTGAAGATATGGAAAGCTATCTTCGATTCGTTGATGAGAATGGGTCAACCATTGTCGAATTCACCAAAGACCTCGAAAAACTTGAGCGCGACCTTATTGCTATCGCACCTGATGATGCTGATGACATTAGAAAGCTGATCAAAGAGGTGGATTGGATGAAAGATTCACCATTGCTTACAGATCTTGGAATGAGTTTATCATCACCAGAATTACGAGGCCGTTTTGATAATTTGAAAGACATGTGGAATATGCGGAGTTTCATGAAGTATTTCACAGGAAGATATTCCAAATCCGCCGCTGGTTATACAAAAGACCTGAAAACTCCAATTCTTCAGGATGTGATTAAGAACGCTTTCTCGCCTGATGTAGCATTCTGGTTCGTAATCATGATACTGGCGACTGTAGCTGGCGGACATCTTGGTCTTTTTAAAAATGGCTGTCAGGAATTTGTGCAGTCTATTGTCACGAGATACGAGTCATTAGGTGGTCAAATCCAATATAGCTCTACAGTTGCGAAGGTCATAGTTGAAGACAATTTTGCAGTTGGTGTCGTTCTTAAAGATGGTTCAGAACACAGGGCTGATGTAGTGGTATCCGCTGCTGATGGCAGAAGCACCATCTTCGAACTTCTTGAGGGCAAATACATTGATGACAAAATCAAGAAGCGGTATGAAACTTGGAAACCATATGATCCGATTCTCATCGTGAGTTTTGGAGTTAATCGAGAGTTTGAGAGCGGTCCTCCTTTCCTCTCTCTAACCTTGAAAGAACCTTTGGAATATGCAGGAAAAACATGTTCATTTCTTCCCCTTCGATTACTCAATTATGGAGATGCCTATGCCCCTGCAGGAAAGACTGTTATTCAGGTCATGCTAGAAACTGACTGGGATTTTTGGTTCGAGCTCCGTAAGAATCGTGAAGAGTATAATGCCTACAAGAAACAGGTTGCTGCGGATATCGTAAAACACCTCGAAGTCTTCTATCCTGGAATCACATCTCAGATTGAAGTCACTGATATTGCCACTCCTTACACATCATGGAGGTATACCTTGAATGACAAGGGATCCCCGATGGGATGGTTGTTGACCAGAAGAACACTTACTGAATTGGTTCCTCGTACACTCCCTGGTCTTGGGAACTTCTACATGGCTGGACACTGGGTACTG
>JBHLRC010000028.1:0-27300 GCA_048882965.1 Candidatus Thorarchaeota archaeon | reverse complement strand
TCAATACGAGTGGCAGCTTTCGGAGACCTGGGTGAAACCTGCATAGTTTTCAATGGTGAGATACATCGTGCAACACGAGCAAAAAAAGTTCGAGTAAACTCTTACGATGCTTTTGATTCTATGGATCCATCTCCAATAGGAATACTTGCTCGCGACATCATCCTCTATGAAAATCGGAAAAGGCGGGACCATAGTCTTACACCTAGATTTGATACACGTCTAGACTCTCGTGTCTTCTTATTGAAGGTCTTCCCAGGTCTTCCACCACAGACCTTGACTAAGATAGTTGAAATGGGGTACCGTGGAATCATCATTGAGGGCTTTGGTTCTGGAAATATCCCAACAGATGAAAATGCCCTGACTGGGGGAATCCTACAGGCTATTGATCAAGGTTGCTTCGTTTTTGTGAGTTCACAGTGTGCCTTTGGACAGGCCGATCTCTCAATATATGAAGTGGGGCGAGCTGCGATAGATGTAGGTGCAATGAGTGCCTATGACATGACATCGGAGGCCGCACTTGTCAAACTTGCTTGGGTTCTTGGGCACACCACTGAAAGGGACCGTGTCCAAGAGATGATGAATATCAATTATGTTGGAGAGATGTCATATGTCGAACATCAAGGGTAGATGGCGCCCGGAACGAGATTCGAACTCGTGCCTCCCAAAGGGAGAGCAGCTAACCGTTCGACAGGTGGTCAATCAACCGCCTTCTCCAGGCTGCCGCCGTCGCCGCTTGGCTATCCGGGCAGAATGAGAACAAAGAATCATGCTTTTCATCTTTTCCATTCATATTGATGCATAGTGGATTGCATTCCAATCTATATGACAATAGCTTATGAATGGAAATCGGGTAATCATTAAATGGAACGAGGCCAGATTTGATGATTTTTAGCACTATCTTGCTAAATGCAAAGAATAAACGCAAGATAGTTTCCTCTGAGTATTGGACAAAATCCATTCCAAGAAAAGTCATCAACCAATATCTAGCAAAGCTTGAAACTCTCACAGAAAAATCTGAGCAATTAAAGTACAAACCCATGACTATTGGAGATTACAAGTTCATTAGTAGAGCATGTGGTGAAAAAGGGATTATCCTCTTTGTCGCAGACAATGACGAACCGGATGAAGAAGTTATCAATAAAATCAACAGAACTGCCAGTTCATTACGAACCGTCTTGGACAATCAAACTAGAAAATATATTAGTGAAAATTATGAACAACTCGTTGCTCGTTTTGTCCAATCACAATTCGTTATCGCTCTTGTCGGAACCATAGGGGTTGGAAAAACTTCTCTTCTCCATCTCCTAATGGGAACACCACCTCCCGAATCTCATACTCCCACCATCGCAGTGAATATAGAGATTCTCGATGACATACGATTTGCCAATTATGAGATTGTGGTTTTCGATTTTTCAGGAAGAGAGGTTGCTGGAAAGCTTTGGGATCTCTCATCGACAGATATTGTGTTTCTATTGACAGACTCAACTCTCAAGAACATAATTTCATCAAAATCAATCTCCACAGAAATACTGGCTGCATATCCTGAGATACCCATTGTACTGTTTGCAAATAAACAAGACACATCCAACGCTCTTGATCCCTCAGCTATAAGTAAGGTAATGGGATTAGTTTCGCATCCTATGGTTGCCATCGATCTCGCATATAGGGAGAATCTCCTCAAGGTACTTGTTGATGTTTTATCTGACTATTTTGATTTAGATGTCCCAGATTTACCTGTGGCGCAATTACTTTGTACTGAGAAGGAAGCATAGCTGCTACGTTTCTTCAGATACGCAACTCTGATCCAAATATCCATGAGGCAGTACAAAACCAAGAATTAGGTTTCCTCGCACCTCATCGAATTTGAAAACACCGAACAAATACTCCCTATTATGATATCTCCATGTTACTTTCTTACGAGTCAGATAATTCCTGAACACTGCGCGACATTGTTTTCGAATAGTCCCAAAGAGATTCTTGTATCGCCGACGTTGAGATGAACGGATTCCCCAACGTTCCAAGATGAATCTATTAGCAAGGTTGTTGCTTGAAACAAGGATTGATGTTCTTCTTTCTGTAGTACGTTCCATGTTTTCTTGTAGCATATTATGCAAACAATCAGGGATGCTTGCTAGAATTGATGTTGTAACTTTAGGTTCACGGAATGGCGAGTCTTCACTAGGCACTTTACTCCTCTCTCATATCTAATAACTTCCAGTCTCATTTGAACACCCCTATGCTCGAATAGTTCCTCAACAAAATTCGCTGCTTGATGATAAGGATTATAAGGTAACTCCAAGACGCGAACAAGCCTTAGACCAGTCAGATGAGGCTATAGACCATGTCAGAAGAATACAAGCATATTGTCCGCGTATCGGGAAGCGACATTGATGGACATGAAAACATACTACAAGGGCTGACTCGTATAAGAGGAGTGGGCCTTAGGCTATCGCAAGCTATAATCACAAAGCTTGGAATTGACCCATCACAGCGGTTTGGTTTCCTGAAGGATGCTGATCTCAAGAAGATTGAGAAGATACTCAAAGACCCTGTTGCCTCTGAATTTCCTGACTGGTATGTTAATCGTCAACGAGATAGAATGAGTGGAAAAATGTTACATCTAACTGGTTCAGATCTTGATTTCGCTCATAGAAATGATATAGACCGACTTCGTAGAATCAAGTCTTGGCGTGGTGTAAGGCACTCACTTGGTCTACGAGTAAGAGGTCAACACACAAGGACAACTGGGCGCGGTGGAATGGCTGTAGGAGTCTCAAGGAAGAGAATTGCAAAGACACTGAGGGAATGATTGATGGGTGACCCACGCAAACAGAAAAAGAAGTATGTTGCTCCTAAGAAGCCGTTCGACAGTGATCGATTTGAGCAAGAATTGCAGATGATTGGTATCTATGGTCTAAGAAACAAGAAGGAGCTCTGGAAACACAAGACTGAACTCTCAAACTATCGTAGACAGGCTCGTAACCTCCTTGCCCTTCCAGTCACAGAGAGGGAAAAGGAAGAACGTGAACTTGTAAACAAACTATCTCGTCTTGGAATACTTACAACTGAGCCAACTCTGGACCACGTTCTTGACCTTACAATGGAGAATCTGCTTGAAAGACGATTACAGACTGTTGTTTTCAGAAAGGGTCTTGCTAGCTCAATGCATCATGCTCGCCAGCTAGTCACTCATGGACACATAGCTCTTGATTCTGCTAAAGTAGACACACCTCAACGGATAATCACAGTTGCAGAGGAAGACCGGATACAGTACACTGCTAAGTCCGCATTAAATGATGCATCACACCCTGCCAGAATTGCTGCATCGGATGCTGCTACTCGTGCTTCCGCTGAAAGTCTTGAAAATGTGGATGATATTGAGAGTCCAAGGAGATCCCGTGAAGCCGAACCTGTGACAAATGAAGATCTTGAATCTGTCGGAGATGATGCAGATGAGTAAAGAAGAACGCGATAAGTGGGGCGTCGCTCACATTTATGCCTCATATAACGACACAATAATCATGATCACCGATATCACTGGCGCTGAAACACTTGCCAGGTACTCTGGTGGAATGATGGTCAAGGCAGACAGGAATGAGTCATCGCCACATGCTGCAATGCAGGCTGCTTTCCAAGCAGCTCGTGACGCAAAAGACAAGGGCATTTACGGTATCCACATTCGAGTACGCGCTCCTGGAGGTCATGGACCCAAAACACCCGGGCCTGGAGCACAGGCTGCAATTCGTGCACTTAGTAGAGCAGGTCTACGGATTGGGATCATTGACGAAGTAACTCCAATGCCTCATGATGGCACAAGAAAGCCTGGTGGCCGTCGAGGCCGAAGGGTTTAGACAAACGATAATCCTGCATTGTATGTTGCTTCAGTGGCTATGCCATTTAGGTACTAGCTCGCTTGGTATTCCATTATTCATTTTTCCAATACGCTCGTAGGGTCTAGTAAGATGTCTTTGAGCACGTTGGGGTGGCAAATACAACCCCCGGTGGAGGTTTCTAACAAGTGGCTTCTCGATTTTACCAATCTCTCTGTTTCTGTGACCACACTTCACACATTTGTAACCTTGTCCAGTACCCGCACTCTTCATTCTCTTCCCGCATTTCGGACAGACTGGATTAGATGCCTCGACTACTTCTGTCAATCCCACCACCTCTAGACCTTCAAGATTCAATGTCAGTCCATGTGTTCGGGATGCTGGTCGAACCCCTGCATGAACGTTGATTGAATCACCAACTGCTAACTTCATGATGGTTTCTCTAAACTCACCTGAGGGCTCATATGCTGCACAATCAATACTCGTTTCATCATCTTGAATTCTAAAGATTGAATGTCCTCCCTCAATCATAACAGGTTTAGTTTCTACTCTACCTGCTACAACAGCTGTCATGTAAGGTCTTAGATATCTAATCTTGACACTATGTTTCAGGTGTTCTCCAGTTCCCTGATTTGACCTGAAAACCATCCATCGATCGATATTCTGCTTACTCCTAACAAGCTTCGCCGCCTCAATAACCAAATATGGGGTTTCTCCTCGAATCCCATAAAGAACAGGATCTTTACCATGTGGTTCAATCATTATTCTATTCGTTGTTGAGTCAATGTTGGAAAAGACGCTGTTTCCCATCCTCTTGTCCATGACTCGTACTGAGTCAGGATCTACACCTCGTTTGCCATGGCAGTCCTCCAACGAACGATATGCAATGTACTCGTAAGTATGATCACCTTGAAGGGTATTTGCAACTGCTGCGAGTGCTCCAATGAGTCCCCTTCCATTCCCTTTGGTAATATTAGCAATGCCATTGGCTTTGATGACCCTCAATGCCAGCTGGATTGGGACAACTCGCCATTGAGCAAGTCCTGCAAGACTCTGCATTTGTTCTGATGCTTTGCCCTCAAGAAAGACCACACCAGGATTTGTGTTTGGATAGTCTTTTTCGACATAACTCTGAACAAGACTCTCCACCATGGAGATTATAGAATCCAAACTGTGTTTGTCGGTCATAAACCGAAGAGATACAGCACCATTTCCTCTAGTTCTATAGGGGATGTTCGGATTCAATCTGATGAGGTTTGGATAATCGATCCACTCAATATTCCACTCCTTGAGCTTTTCCACAACGAGACTTGCAAAATGAGTGGTGCATCTGCCATCAGGATTATCGATGTCATCCATCCCAATCTGAACTAGACTCTTACTCATTCGTCACTCTTCCGACAGTCATCACATAATGTGGACTCGTTTACCTTGTTCCCATGATCTTCACACACTAGCTTGCCACAGATGTTGCATGCACGAGAAGCTAAGAACTCACCACAGATCTGGCACTTTGCCTCAAGACAGTTGATACACAGGTCTTCCCCTTCGGCTTTGCACATTTCACAGACATTAGCACCACACATACGGCAGATGGTTCGTGGTCCCTCGGTCTGGTTACAAATCTCACAGGAGTTACCCGGCTCATAGAGCATGATGAAAGTCCTCACTGTGATGACGTATGGTAACACAGAAATCCTTTGCTCTTTGACAGAAGACTGTTGGTGAAGTGAATCTTGGCTGATAATCCCGAAATTATTGTCTACCATGCTAATCAGTGTGATCCGAAGAAATGCACTGGAACTCGACTAGGTAGAATGCATAAGGCCAAGATTGTCAAGAACATGCGATTCATACCACGCAGGTCAGTGGTTCTCAATCCAGTTTCGAAGATTGCTTTTTCACTTGCTGACAAAGAGAATGTGTTCAAGTCCGGTCTCGTGGCACTTGACTGCTCCTGGAAACAAGCCGAGAAGATCTTTTCAGCTTCAAAAACAGGGGTCCAAAGATCGTTGCCCTATCTACTAGCTGCAAATCCGGTTAATACATACAAACCAGTGAAACTATCCACTGCAGAAGCATTAGCCGCAGCTTTGTACATTCTAGGAATGCGCAAAACAGCTGATGATATGATGTCTGTATTCAAGTGGGGTCATTCATTCATTACCCTGAATCGTGAATGGCTTGATGCTTATGCAGAATGCAATACAAGTAGTGAGGTTGTTCAAGTTCAACAGGAAATCATGCATGAACACACACGCGAGGAATAGATGGGTGGGGTGGCTCTGGTCCAGAGAGTAACCCCAATTCTGTTCCACTTCAGACTGTTACCATTCTGAAGTCTTGCGACATCAAACTAAGCATCCTACCCTACACCTCAGGTCGACACATCGCAGGTGTACGCTTGGAATTGCTGCCCAGTGATGGGCCGTTTCAACCTGTCCAAACTGATCCTCAACAGATTCAATCTCTGTATCACCGTCGTATCCAGCTTGGGGGTGTCGTTTCTGTTCCCAGGGCGAGACTCTCGCCTCCCTGCTTTAACAGGACTGGCGTCGACACGCAGTCGGGAGTTTCCTCAGCTCTCATCCAAAGATGAGTACCGTCAGTCGCGCTTCTGCTCCAGAGCCAACCATTACTGGACTTTTGAGGATAAAAAGATGGCTAAGATGGAATTTGAATCACTCTTGTGACTTCTTTTTCCACATGGAAGGATACCGACCCCGTTCCATCAATACGCGGTCAGTATTTGCAACTATTCCGCTCTTTGCCTTGGCAATAAAGTCACTCGTATCAGCAGACTTTGCAACAGCAATTGCCTCTCCCTTCAGGGTCTTCAGGACCACCATGTCATCCCTCTTCATGCCACTATTAAGACTCACCACACCACTTGCAGCAAGGTTTGCTCCATGACAGATAGCATCCACTGCTGAGTCACGCACATTGATGACCGGAAGATGTCCTAATCCAAATTCTATCGGGAGCAGATACTTTCTGAGCTCTGTTTCATCACCGTCTTCTTTCCAGAAGACAAAAGCATCCTTCAAGTCGTAGAGTGAGCACATATGCTCATCTTCTCTAAACATACCTACCCGTGTCCTACGTAGTTCTCTCATATGCCCTCCCACACCAAGAGCTTCTCCGATGTCAAAACACAACTTCCG
The DNA here is from genome assembly GCA_048882965.1 of Candidatus Thorarchaeota archaeon. Classification (GTDB taxonomy): domain Archaea; phylum Asgardarchaeota; class Thorarchaeia; order Thorarchaeales; family Thorarchaeaceae; genus SMTZ1-45. The sequence goes on along the minus strand of JBHLRC010000028.1, from coordinate 20,306 downwards.
AATATATGTTCCAGCTTGACAACCAACCCTGAATAGAACTAATCTCCCCTTGATTTCCAAGATTTTGTTGTAATAGATCTCACGAACTCGAAGAATCCTTTTCACCGAGGACCTTAGTGGTGGTTTCTGGTATAGTTTTCCGACAAACTCTTCTATAACTCTCCTGATCTCATCTTCAGAAGTTCTGCTATGAAGCTCAAGAACACAGACATACTCTTTTCCTGCTGGTATTAATGCCTGCATTGCTTTTGTTGCGTTTCCTACTCCTGTTGGTAATATGCCTGTGACAGCTGGGTCCAGAGTTCCGCCATGACCGACACGTTCAACCCCGAGTATTTTTCTGACCCAAGTAGCCACTTCATGACTTGTGGGTCCAGAAGGTTTGTCCAGTGCAATTACACCGTTCTCTAGAAGATATTCAATAGGCAAATTATCTAACGACTGAAAACCATAATCAGGGTTAGTCCTGTCAGATGACTTTAGAATCAGCTCACGGGATTGATCAGCAGGGAGCATTCCCGGCAATTTACTGACTCTCCTAAAATATTGACCTATACCTCAAGTCTGATTTTGGTTCTGAATTTTTCCGTCAGACCTGCCTCTTCAATCGCCTTCTCTACGGTTTCATCATCTGCACCAGTAGAGATACTTAGCATAGTTTCGAGAGGTTCAAGGTGCCTTGTGTTGCAGCTACGTCGTCTGATCCCACTCAGATTTTTGGGTCCTGTAATCACTACGTAACTCTCATCTTTCACTTCGACAACAATACAGTAGCTACCTGCCTCGCGGCCCATTGTTTTCACACATACTCTTCCAGGTTCGTAGAGACTCATATTCAATACACCTCGCCTTGTCCTTAGTCCGCATTTGAGTCACCTCGTAGCATCATTCCTATAGACTGGGAGAATATGTCGCCGACTCGTGTTGGCAATAAGAGCCTTACGCTTTATACTACAACTAGTTAATCTTTGAAGAATTCCTCGATAGCTGTGAAGACAATCTTTGTAACTTCGTCTAAATCGTATTTGTCGGTATTAATAATAAGATCATAGATTGAGTGGTCTGAAACATCTACTCCATAATACTCCAGATATCTTGCTTTCTCACTACCTTCACGAGTGATTGTTTCTCGACGGGCATACTCGAAGTCTGTGCCATCTCTCTCTGAAATTCTTCTTATTCTGTTCTCTACAGATGCAATCAACAGAATCTTCAGGTCCGCATTATCACCAGCCATCCACGCCGCTAGTTGACCATCTATGACTGCGTTGCCTTTCTTAGCCTCTTCTCTCAGTTTATCATCTATCAACCTATCAATGTCTTCATTTCCTTCAGCGACCCTGCTGAATTCCTCTAGAGTCATATCCCTATCTTTTGCGAGCTGACGAAATACAACTCCAGCAGACATTCTTCTCAAACTAAATTTCTTCGCAACTGCATCTGCAACTGAGCTTTTACCTGTGCCATGGAGTCCTCCTATGGTGATTACTCGCTTCATTGCACTAGTCTCGAGAGGCTTTGATGATACCACGACGTAGGGCTTTTGAAGTGATCACTCCGCCATAAGGTCGGTTCGGACGCTTTGCTGAACGACTTGCACTACGTCTAGCTCCATGCTTAGCTGCCTTGGGGAGTTGGAGCTTAGCTCCTGTGATAGCGCAGGTCCCCCATGCTTTGTAAAACTTCCTTCTGTGAATGAACCTCCTATCACCCGGGGTTCTCACCATCCGGTTTGCTCTAGATCTGGTTAGCATTCCTGGTCGTGGCATTATATGACACCTTGGTATCTCTTTGGGGACCCTCTTGCCATTCCTTTTAAGCAAAGCGGTGCTTGGGAAATGGGTCTTCTCTCATCTTGCCATTCAGAATTCATGTTTTTGAAATCTGACTATTGCTAATACTAGAAACAACACTAGAATCACTACAGTGATTATGATTGGGTACACTGGATAGTTCCCGCTTGTTGTGATACTAATAGAGTTCATTAGGAGCCCCCAAGGTCCAATTGGTCCATATATTGGATGTTGAGCAAGACTTGGACCAATAAACAGAAACGGAAATGGGACCGCCATCACAGGCCCCTCTTTCTCAAAGAATGTTGCCAAACACATTGTCAGCCATGATAGGAAGAGCTGCCATAACATCAACGGGATTAAGGAGATGAGAAACGAGCCAAATTGAAGTGTTGCACCCAAATAAACAGCAACCACATAGAACAGAATGCCTGGAATCAGCATCATAGATATACAAAAACCCAGTGCTGAGGGGATAAATTTCGATAATATGAAGGCAGTCCGTGAAACTGGTTTCGAGAGAACCCAAGCTGCTGATCCTGACCGTTTTTCTTCGAGTATTCTCTCTTGTGATATAATGATGATTGCAATCCCTGGAAAAATCATAGCCATCATATAGAAGATGAAGACTCCAGCTTCGGGGTCTCCGATGCCGACTGAACCAAACAGCACAAGAATCAGCGACCATAGCCCTGCTTGTTGCCACCATGCGTTTGTACCAAACCAAGTCTTCAATTCCTTTTTGAATAGGGTCCTGAGCCCCATTTTCCAACCTGTCTCTGTCACAGGTTCGAAAGAATTCTTACTCGACACTGGTATCATCCTCCTCAACCAATCTCATGAAGATCTCTTCAAGTTCATATTGTTTTAGACCGAAATCAAGGACGTCTACACTATCATCCTGTAAAACAGTCCTTAGGAGCTGTTTCTTCGCAATTGATGTGTCTTGTACGGTGACAATCCAGTGAGTCAGATTTTTTTCCTTTCTCTCTGAAATTGATGTTACCCATTTTTGAGCAGAAAGTGTTGAGTACGCTTTCTGCGTGGCTCCCTCCAGTACCAGTGTGTAAGCAACTCCTTCACTCCCAACAAGCAGCTCTTCAATTGGTGCCTGAGCTATGAGATTCCCTTTATTCAATATTGCTACTCTATCACTTACTCGTTGGACATCATCAAGGATGTGTGTACTGTAGAAGATAGTTGATTCGTGCCTGAGTGACTCCATAATTTTCAGAACCTGTTCTCTTCCCTCAGGATCCAAACCAGCTGCAGGTTCATCCAATATCAATAACTCTGGGAAGTTTATCTGTGCTTGAGCAATGCCAAGCCGTTGAATCTCTCCTCCCGAATATCCCTCAATTGGTCGATCTGCTTTTTCTTCAAGTCCCACTACACCAAGCAGGTACTCTATTCTCTCCTCAATCATCTCCTTTGGTCCTTTGAAGTACAAACTAGCAGCAAATCGTAGTGTTTCTCGTGCTGAAAGTTCCTTGTAGAATTTTGGTTGCTGTGCAAGATACCCTACATTCCTTCTTATTTCGTCATTATCGGTTATGATGTTTCGTCCTAGTACTGTTGCAGTTCCCATCGTTGGGATGGCAAGTCCTAGAAGTAATTTTATTGTCGTTGTTTTTCCAGCACCATTTGGACCTAGGAATGCGAAGATGGAGTTCCTTGGGACTCTCAAGTCAAGTCCTGTGAGTGCTCTGACTTCGCCATACGTCTTTCCCAAGCCGTCAGTATTAATGACAAATGATTCCGCTGCCAATTTGAGCTATCTCCCTCAGATATGTAACATGGACATTCTCTCTACTCCGTAATAAATCCTATAGAACACTTTTTTCCTGTCAATAGTGTCAGACAAATCAATCATTCAAAATCAATGTCTTGCAGATATCATCCAGTTTCACCTATATTATGCAGATGGTGTCAGACACTGTCAAGATAGCGGATTATCTCTGAACATTCTCTGTCATCTTAGCTTCAATGATAAGCGCCAGTTATTTTTCGAAGTCCAGTTAAGTGGTGAGTACCTGAGTGCCCATTATTCGCTGAAGAATTGAACTAAGTCCAAGTCCCACAAGGAAATAGAATGCATAGAAGCTCAAGCCAAAACCCCCAGCTACTGGAGTTCCTGCCAATGGAACAAGGAATGGAAGGACCTTCTGAATATTGAACGGGAGGACTGCAACTACTTCAGTTCCATAGAACCCTCGAAGCATTGTGAATATGAAAATGAAGGGTATGAAGAATATCATTGATGGTTTACACCTCGCAGTCATCTGTTCTCTCTGAATTCTATCAATGTAGGATTTTCGTCTCTTGACCTTCTTTAGGAGTTTCTCATTCTGGGTCTTCTGTGCTTTTTGTTCCATCTCACGGAATTGTTTAATCTCAAGCTGATACCGGTTCAACCTACGCATATCTGTAAATCGTTTCATTGCAAGGTTGCTGATTGTTGATATGGTCACTGAAACTAACAAGATAAAAAACGCTGCGTAAGGTGGCGTTGCAAAGGTATCAGCGAACCATACCATGAATATGCTCCAAATGTCCTGCATGTCAATTCTACTCCATCAATGTGTCTGCAAGCTCTGAAGCTGCCTCCTCTACTTGACCCTCTCGGTTATTGATTATTCTAACGGTCGCGCCGGTAATGGTACCAACTGATACAGCAGCAGCTCTACACATCTCTTGGTGTATCTGGATTTCTTTCACTGCTTGCGCATCTCTTGAACGAGTTTCATCGCCAGTTCTACGGCTAGCAATTTTGTCGGATGCTGCTTCAACTAAGACGACAGTCTTCGGTTTGATAGCTGTGGCAACCCACTCTGGAAGTCCTATCAGGAATCCATTGTTGGTCTGGATTAGTGTGTGCGTATCAACAATCACCCTCGCAGTCTTTGCTTTTTCAGCGATAGCGACTCCCGCCTTTCTCTGGTTTTCTCTCTGGATTGAGGTAGGTAGTTTCCGCATTTCATCACGATCAGTTACATGACCCGCTTTTGAGGCCACTTCAAACATCTCTGTACCAAAGTTCAAAACAAGAACGTCCTCACCGGACCTCTCCTTTACCTGTTCAACAGCTGTGTTAATCACAGTAGTTTTTCCGACACCCGGAATGCCCGTTACAATCACGACATTTCGCGACTCTGTCATGGTATATACACCGTATTCTGAAGATTAGGCGCTGGGTTAGATGGACGTGTTATAATTCCTTCTGTACCTCAGAAATTAGTCTGTCAATTGAAATTCAATTCACTTTCGTCATCTCATTAGAACAAAAATGGAAAGAACCTGAAGAGGGTCAGAGACCCCCTTCATCTATGATTTACAAAATACCTAAGAGTCCCGCGACTCCCTCGCCACCCATGCCTGCGAGCTGTTCCTTTGCAATCTGTTCATAGTATTGTTTAATTATTGATACCATTAGCAAGATACCTGTACCACTTGCAAGAGCTCCCATGATATCCGCAGCTGCCGCTAGTATTCCAATGAGGAACCCTCCGAGTCCTGCTACAATTGGAATGTATCGCTCGAGGAGTCTCTCAAGAACCTTCTCGCTGGTCCTAAAACCAGGAACAATGTATCCTGAATCAAGCAACTGTCGAGACACATCTCTTGGCGCAATACCTGAGATATCCACCCAGATTTTGCTAAAGCCCCAACAGAGTAAGATCATGAGTGTCGCATAGATGATGACATGCAACCAACCATCCATACCCTCACTTAAGAGATGAAAGATGCCTTGAGGTGGTGTGATGTACTTTGCTAACCCGTACGTCGCAATCATACGCCCACTTGACGGGTCACGTTCAAAGATGCCTATGATATTCAGGAAGGGATTAGATGCATTCGAATTGAATGCGTTAAAGAGCATCTGCCCGAAGAACAGGATGTTGGCATAGAGTGCCTGCGCCAGAATGACCGGAATGTTCGACGTGTAGAGGAGTTTGATTGGGTATCGAGCTTTCATCCCTCTATACTTGGCATACTGAAGCGGGATTTCCACCCGTACAGACTCCATCCATATCACTGCGAAGAAGATGATGAAGGTGACCGTTAATGACAATATACTGGGGTCATAGCCATTTCTGACAAGGAACCAACCCAACTCAACTACGTTACCCTGGGCAGTGCCTATCCCAAACCATCTTAGGAGATTGCTGAATAGTGCTGCGATGATACCCTTTGGTAGGTTAGTACCAGTCGAACCCTCTATAGGAACGTAGCCTATTGGGGCTGCGTTTTCCAAATCAATGAAGTTCAGAGCGTTATACATCACCTGACCTGCAACATTGGTCATGATGAACAATGAAACTCCAGACCCGAGTCCCCATCCTTTCTGGACAAGTTCATCCATCAGTATTACGATGATGCCTGCTGTGAACAACTGCAAGAAAACAACTACTTGGTTTTCGGGTGTTAGTTCACCATATGCATTGCCAAGAATGTACGCAATTGCTTGGAAGGCAGTCATGAACATTGCAATTACTTTCTGACCTCCAGTGAACAGGGCTCTGTCCTCTGAGTCACCAAAGTCCACGTCGATTATTTTCGAGCCTGAAAGGAGCTGCATGACCAGTCCTGCAGTGACAATAGGTCCAATTCCTAGCTCCATCAAAGTACCACGAGTGCTTGCAAGAATCACTCGCATTGCCCAAAGGTAGTCGGTTCCAACATTTTTGTCCACACCATAGAGAGGCAGGTGTGACATGATGAGGAAGATTATCAGGATTAAGGCGGTCCACACGAACTTCTCTCTGAAGCTGACTTCTCTTTCTGGAGCCTTTACTTCAGGCATTACTCGCACGAATGGTGATAATGCCTTGAGGAACCTACTGGTCATTCGCTTTGCCTCCTGCAGGGATTTGGTGGGTCCAATTGGAGTGCCCCTTTAAAGCTAGTGGTCTTCTCCTGACAGACTATTCCGTAGGAAGGTCTATAGTCCCTCCATTGCCAGTGATTTTTTCTCTGGCTCTTGGAGTTATTGCCTTCACACCAACGAGGTTAAGTTTCCGAGTGACTTTTCCAGAACCCAGGATTCTATCTACTCCGAGTTTTGACACATCGATAGTGTATTGCTTCCCCTTCATGGTGGCTTTACCCAGTTCAACAAGTCTATCAGCAGCCTCATCAATGTCACCTATGTTGATGACTACTAAATTGTCAATGACCTTCTGTGGTCTCTTGAATCCCCATTTTCCAAAATACCTGGGATTCTCCTGCATGACCTTGATGTAGTGATGTTTCTTGGAACCTGCCATTCCCTTACCACCCCTCTGTCCAGATGCTCGATGACCAGCACTAAAGCCATATCCTGCGGCTCTGTTTCCTCTCAACTTGTTGATCTTCTTCTTTCTTCGTTTCTGCATTCCAAACACCTCCACATTATGCCTTTTTTAGACGTACTTCTAGAACACCATTTCTAATTGCTGACTTGGCTTCCTCTTTCTTTACCTTGGATGGAAGCTCGATTTCTTTGTGGTAAGGTTTCTGAGGATTGTCTGCATGAATAGTAAGGGTGGTTCCCTTGATTCTTACCTTAATCTCATCTCGCTCTACACCTGGCACCTCTGCAACCACAATAATTTCGTCATTCTCATCAACAACATCCACAAGAGGCTCCAAACTCGGTGCTGCTTCAGAGTCGCCGTTCATCGGCGGATTTCCAAAACGTTGGATTATTGGTTTACCGTCTGGACCAACTTTCATTGAGAATCCGAACACAAATGGACTTGTACTCTCTGGGTTTCTGAGCATCTCTTCAAAGGCTTCACTGTCAAATAGAGTGCCTTCGTTCATCTCACTCATCATCCTGTTCATCATCTCTTCTATCTGACGAAATACATCCTCAGGTAAGAAATCACCGAACCAACGTCGGAGTTTCCTTCGCGTTTCATCATCAGGGTCATCCCATGACATATTCAACACCTCATATCATCCGTAGGGCAAGACTATTGATATCTTCCCCACGATAGCCTGTAATACCTCCCATCCCAATACCAAGATTCTTCTTTCCCTTGAATCCCTTACTGGGTGGAGTCAATCTAAATACCGGTTTCAGTCCCTCTACATCTTTGACTGTTGCTTTTCCTGAAGCGATTGCTTTAGCGAGGGCTTTGACAGTAGTATATTTTGAGTTCTTCTTTACATAGGCATCAGTCAATCTTTCATTTCCAGTTATTCGCCCCCTCTTAGTAAGAAGCATCTCAATGACTTCTTCAGAAGGCTCTCCCCAAGTAATGTAGTCATTTGTCTTTGTGATCATTCCTTGTAAACTTGGTGTGAGTGTTAGCAACCTCGCTTGGTGTAGACGTCCAAGTCGTAGCTTGTCTAGTGTGTCTGCAATCTGTGGCCTCACTCTGACTTGTCCTCTCACTCGGATTGCAAGTATAATCTTCTCTGCTTCACTCATATTTCAGCAGCCCCTGTTGAGCTCCACTCTTGTGGCGGGAGCATCTTGTATGTTTGTGTCAAGGCATCAACAAATGCCTTCGCGAAGTTTGATGATGTCCTTGATCTTCCTTTGGTGATAGACCAGACATCATGCAATCCGGCAATTCTTAGCACAATCTTTCCAACATCTGCAGTCACAAGACCAGTTCCTTTAGGCGCTGGTCTAAGTGTGACAGAAACAGATCCGGATGCCCCATCGACTTGGAATGGGATACTATGCGGATCATTACATCTGCATTCCCACGAACCACAACCTCTACGGAACATTGTGATGTTCAGTTTTGCCCGGGACTCAGCTGCACGAACTGCAGGAACGAACTCTGGAGCTTTTCCGACGCCAATTCCAAGAACACCTTCACCATTACCGACAACAACAGTGATTCTGAAGCTCTTCTGTTGACCACTGTCCGATTGTCGTTGTACAAGATTTACATCTACAACTTCTTGCCGGAGGTCCGGGAATAAAGCATCAACAATCTCAGGTTCTCTGATTCTATAGTTGTTAGTCATAATCTCTTCGATTGAGTTGATGTGTCCCTCTTTTACAAGTCTACCAAGCTTTGTCTTGGGAATCCAATCATCAAGCGGATTGATCTCTTGTCGGGGTTGTCTTCTTCGTCTTTGTTGTCTACTCATCACATATCATCCCCTAACTCTTGCTCTTCTTACCTCTCTTGCCCTTGCCTCTGGCTATCAACTTCTTCGGTTTTGGTTTATGAGGTATAGCTCGCGGGGGCTTAACAGAAGGCTTTTCCTTCTTGGGTTTCTTCTCTTTCTTAGCAGCTGCTTTCTTGGCAGGTGCTTTGGCTTTCTTTGCCTTCTTCAATTGTGTAGCTGGAATCTCTTCAATTGCTTTCTTGACTGTCTTGAACTTCTTGGGAATTGATGTTATCGTGGTCTTCTTTTCTCCCAACTTTTTGAACATGTTTGATTTACCACCAAAGTGCTCATATGATGCTACTATGTGTTCCCCTGAGATTCTAGAGTCGTCAGGAAAAACCTCGGGATCATGAGGAATATTTAATCCTGCATCTATTGCACCTTTTAATGCTGCATAGATTTTCGACCCTCTCACTGGCGGATTCAACCCAACATCTAGTATGGCCTCTTTCACACCACGATTCTTGGCTCGTAGACCAGCTAACAACCCTGTCAAATATGCTGCAGGAATATTCCCAGTTCCAGCAGTCCATCCATGACTTTCAAGCTCAGATGAAACCGCGGAAGCTACAGTCGAATCGCCAACAACACTAGCATTGACTATTTGCACTATGGTATTTGTATTGGTCTTTCTAACCACGAGTCTTGGGCGTCGAGAAAGCAAAAGCCTTCGACGGCGATAATAATTTGTCTTACCCTCTCTTCTGCGACGATACTTGACTCTATATGTCGGTCCTTGTGCCATTATTTGGACAGCCTCCGCTCTGATATGTATGTCCTAAGGTGAGCAGTGTTTCGGAATGCATTGCCTTTTGCCTTCAGATACAATTCTCTGTATACTTTGGGGGTAATCTTCCCCTCATCCCGAAGTTTGCGAAGTTCCTTTCTCATTGGTCGGATCTTCATCATCCATCGGTCCTTACCACTCAGCTTGGATGTTGCTTTACCTTTCTTTCTACCTGGACCTGATCTCTGACCTTTTCTCTTCTGGCGAAGGTTGTAACGAGCACGGCTTCTGCTGACGCCACGGACTGGTTTTTTCTGGATTGCGCCTTCATCAACAAGACGTCTGATGTCGTCTCTGGTTATGGCCAAACTGATTTCATCCTCGAAATCTGGGTCCATCCAAACTCTGGTTTCACCACATTTCATCACATGTGCTGCCAGTCTTTTTTGAGTACTGAGTTTCATTACTAGTCCGCCTCCAAATCAAGGTCTGTGAAGAGGTCTTCCTCTTCGAATTCCTCACCTTTTCCAGGGTTTAACACTCTCAAGAGCTTGGCATCAGCAGCGGCAATGATTTCTTGTCGCTTTCTGAATCCCACTGTAGATGCAATACGAACTGCATGCACCTCAGGATCTAATTCTTCAAGCTCTGACGCTCTATGAACTCTTACTTCAACATACAAAGATGGATGGAGGTCTCTAACAGCCTTGGGAGTACGATAACCCGAGGATACCATTGCGATCCGTCCCTTTCGTTTCTCACGTGTGGCACTGTCGATTCCCCTGACCTTGCGCCAGGAATCACTCACGCGAGTCCATCTATGAGCCTGTTCATGCCGGAATTTAGGCATGTGCTTCTTCTTTTGCTTAGCAATTCTCAATATCCTCTGGTCTGTTCTCTGCACCCTGAGCGGTACCTCGGCCTTAGGTTTCTTCTTTGCCTTTTTCTTTGGAGCAGCCTTTTTGGTCTTAGGTTTCTCGGGCTTGGCTTTTGCCTTAGCTTTCTTCTTCTTTGGTTTCTCAGTCTTTGATTCGGCCTTCTTTTTCGGTTTTTCCGCTTTCTTCTTAGTCTTTGATTCGTCTTTAGGTAGGAGTTTCTTTGCCTCGGAGATGAAGCTCTTTGCACTGCTCACTCCAACACCATCAACTTTTTCGGAGAGTTTCTTTGGGTCCATCTTTGATAGACTGAGGACTGTCTTAATTCCAGCATCACGGAGTTTCTCCTCCATGGCTGGTCCGACTCCTGGGACATCACTCAGTTTTGGTTTCTTTGCCATATTCTTCCTTCTCCTATACTATTGACTTAGTTTCCTCGCCTTTCGTCTTCCTGATGACATATATCCCATCAAGGAAGATTCTGCGGTCCTTGTCACGAATCTTGCAGGCTTGCTGAATATTAGCTGCACTTTGTGATACATGTTCGATATTGATACCACTGATGAAGACTTCATCTTCAGTGGTCTTCACCTGAACATCTCCTATCAGACGAGCCGTCCTGACACCTCGCTCTCCGATGAAGTTCTTGATAGTCACCTCTTTGTCCTTTACCTCTACAGTAATTGGAAAGTGGCTGTAGACAATCTTCATCTCATACTCGTAGCCAAACTGTACACCAAGAAGCATGTTCCTGACATGGGCTATAGCTGTTCCGACCAGAGCTCTGGACCTCTTCCGATTGATGTGAGTGGTTACTACCAACTCATTAGCTTCGAGTTTGATTCTAGTCTGTGGTTCTGGAAATGTTCGTGACAGTGTACCTTTTGGACCATTCACTGTGACTGTCTTTTCTTCTAGGGATACCTGACACTCACTGGGAATCTCAATCCGCTGCTCATAAGCTACTTCTTCAGTCATCTGTCAGATCTCCTCAGTATACATATGCTAGTAACCTTCCTCCAATCCCACGGGTTTTAGCGTCTTGATGTGTCATTACACCCTGTGGTGTTGTTACAATCAGTATACCATAGTTGTAGGCTGGTAGGAAACGTTTCTCGAATTTCTCGAAACCATCACGTCGGACTGGGAATCTAGGCTTGATTACACCACACTTGTTTGTACGGCCCATAAGTTGAATACGGAACCTTCCTGCTTTTCCATCATCAATCCGTTCAAACTCTCCGATGTACCCTTTCGATTGCATGACCTGCAATACCTTCTCTATCAAGCGTGATGCTGGAGCTATAACCACCTCTGGTTTTCCAACAATCTCGCTGTTGTAGATGTTAGACATTGCATCAGCCAATGGGTCTAGTAGTGTCATTCCTTGTGTAACCTCCTCACTCGTACTTTCGGAAACCAAGTTTTTCCGCAGTTTCTCTAAAGCAGCGTCGGCACATGTTCAAACCGTATGATCTGATTATTGCCTGGTGTGTTCCACAGCGGACGCACATTCTGCTGCCCTTGCCCATCTTCTTGCGTTGCTTAGTCCGTTCTTTCTTTGCACTCATCATTGGTCACCTCAGAACAGATATGTCCGCTCACGCTCCTTTTCGAGAATCTCGATTCCGAACTTGTTCCTGACGAAGACCATGCTCTCTTCTGGAGTCAGGCGATGCCTGTATGGTACCTTCGTCTTTCTTCTTCTCCTTCGCTTCACCCTGAAGCCGGGTCTTTCAATACACACAGTGATATTCATGCCTTGAATTCCGAGCTGCGGGTCATACTTCACATCAGGTATGTCAATGTGTTCTGAAATACCGAATGCAAAATTCCCGTCAAGGTCCCAGTTCTTGATTAGCAGAACATCATCCTTTGCCTTCAGTGCCCGTTTGAGAAACTCTTCTGCCTTCTTGTGCCTCAGAGTAACCCGAACAGCTATTGGTTCTTTTCTTCGAATTCCAAAGTCACGAACCGTCTGCCTGGCTTTTGATTGGGTTGGACTCTGTCCAGTCAGTTCTTCCAGAATAGTTGCAGCTTTTGTGAGTGGTTCGCCACCACCGGTGCAGACATCTATTACGACTTTCGCGATGTATGGCTCTCTCATGGGATATGCTTTCCAGTCCTCTACGAAGACTTCCTCATTCTCGACACTCACTCAGAGCTACCTCCTTCGATTGCCAGAGAAACCTCTGATTTACTCTTGCCCACAACAAAGACATAGTCAAGAGCAGTCTGGAATCTGTTTCCATCAGGATCTTGTAGTGTCACTGTGCTAGCATGTGTACCAAGTCGTTTCTCAATCTCGAGGATTTTCCCCTCGATTCCAACGTTCTTACCGCGTGAAACGATTGCATATGCTCCTTTGTCGAGATTAATTGTCTTCATGAGTTTCTGTTCTGGAATTCCAACCTTTAGCGTGTCCAGAGTCTTGTAATCTGAAGGACTCTCACCTTCAGGAAGTAACAGAGTCCTTCCATCATGAAGACCAAGCTGAACCTTGCCGCCATTAACCATGGTTTTGTTTTCAATCCTACAAAGTTTGAACTTGGCTTCCTTATCATCGATTTTTACTAGTCTTAGCCCTCCTCTCTGCTTTGGAAGAAGTCTGAAGCTCTCTCCAGATGATGCGATCTCCACAACATCCATGAGTCCTATTGGAAATCGACCATCTTTTCGAATCTCACCATCAACTTTGACATCACCGCTGGAGAGAATTGCTTTCACTTCACGCATGTTCTCAGCATAACCAATCACTTCTCTTAGAAGTACAGCAAGTGTGAGACAGTGTTCTTTGGGATGAGGTCCAGGTATCACTCTTGTAGTGAATTTGGACTCTTTCCTCTTTATTGGCCAGTGCTTTGGTGCTGGAAATCGTTTTTGATGCCTTTTTTGACCTCTTCGTGCCATTAATCTTCACTCTCCGCGATTTGCATTACTTTGTTCTCTATGAGGTTCTTCCTCTCGTCATCTAATTCTAGTTTCACAAGCATGAGATTTGATGGGTGAATTGGAACATAGGCTTCCTTTCCATCAGCTTTAGTAATTGTGGAACTGTCAAGATAGACTACTCCTTTTTTGTAGCTAACACTGGTGACCTTGCTTTCTGTGTCACGGAATTGCCCTCTCATGATTCTAACAAGGTCTCCTTTCTTGACGACAAGCGAGCGTAGACCATATTCTTCCTGAAGGAACTCATCAAGTCGACACTTCAGCATGTTCCTCTTTTCATGGTGAGCAGCATTTCGGATCCTTCTGCGTTGTTTCCTGGGGGATTTTGAACTCAGTTTCTTTGTCATCCTTAACACCCTCATACAATCTTAGAAGCAATAGCAGAAACCCTTGGCCACTTCAGAGTGACTTCTCTTGCCATTGGGCCTCTCAGCTCTGAGCCTTGTGGCTCGCCTCCTGGTTTAATCAAGACAGCTGCATTATCCTCGAACTGCATCCAAGTGCCATCCGGTCTTCGGTATGGTTTCCTCTGTCGTACTATGATTGCCTGAAGCACCTGCTTGCGTAGTTCTTGCTTCCCTTTTGTGACTGAAACATTTACCATGTCCCCAATTCCAGCTTTTCCCAGCTTTCGTAGATTGCCTTTATACCCAAATACAGTGAGTATTCTTAGTTCTCTAGCTCCAGAGTTGTCTGCACACAACAAGGTCGCACCTATGGGGAGTCCTCTTGCAATTCTAGGAATGAATTTCCTAATCCCTCTTCCTACTTTTCTTGACACAGGTTACTCCTCCTTTTCTCCTACTTCTGTTGGAGTGACTGACACAACCACTCTCGACACATTCTTGCTCAGTGGGCGACACTCTATTGTTTTGATAATATCCCCTACTTTCACTTCTATACAGGGCGGTAAGTGCGCGAGTTTTTTCGACCTTCGACGTTGATATCGTGAATATTTCTTAATCAGACTCAGATAGTCAGTTTGGAACGCTACCGTTTTGTACATCTTAGTACTGGTAACTATCCCCTCCATTATACGGCCTCTTACTGATAGATTACCATGGAATGGACAATTTGCATCTTCACAAGATGTCTTAGGAGGTTCAATGTTCGGGATGCCAATATCCCGGACTTTTTTCTTTGTTTCAGTCATTATCACCAGCTCCTATTGAGGCGCTTCTTCATTCTGTCTTCTGCTCTTCCCCTGAGTAGTCCCCCATCAATCCTGACTACAGTGTTGTCAGGCAGAGTCATATCAAAGACACAGATTCCCTTTGGGACAGAGATTCGCCCCTCTGTTGTTTCAATATGGATCATCTCCCTGGACTCGCCCATGATGATTCCTCTTCTGCACACATGACTAGGATCCTTTGAGTCAACGATGTGTGTTGAAAGCCCAATCAGCTCATGACTCATTAGATTCTGAGGAGTTATTCTCATTCAGGTCCCTCCATAGCCTCTTCATGTTGGATTGTAAGGATTCTAGCGATTGCCTTTCTTACACTGCGAATCCTATACGGGTTCTCAGTACCACCACCAGTGGCTGTTTCAATTCTGATACTGGAAAGTTCATCATACAGTTCTTCCAGTTTTTTCTGACGTTCTGCAGGAGTTAGTTTTCTAATCTCTTTAGCATTCAGACCTGGCATTATTCTGTAGCCTCCTCATCTAGTGAGTCCAACTCTTTGAGGTCTTCAACAATGGATTCCTCGGCTGACTCCTTTGGTTCTTCTTTTTCTTCGGGTTTATCTTCCTTTGGAGCTTCTTTTTTCTCTGGTTCTGGAGGAGTTTCTTCCTCCTCAACGATTGGTTCATCAACCAGCTCCAGTCCGTCAAGCTCTTCGAGTTCACGAAGTTCATCAATGTCAGTTATTCCCTCTAGTGCTTCTTCAACAGCTTCAGCCTCTTCGATGACTTCTTCTTCATCCGGTTTCTTAACAAGTTCAATCTCTTCCTTCTTCTTCGGCTTTGGAGTCTTTATGTGAATGACTCCCGGAAGCTTGGATTCCGGTCTCATTATTCGAACTGTTATTCCAATGACACCTGGTTTTAGAACTGCTAGGTCATTTGCATGATCCACGAAAGCATCTGCAGGTTCTCCTGTCTTTGCGATGGTTCCCTGCTTGAATTTCTGATATCGGGCTCTTCTACTCGATAGCTTGCCCTTGACAATAATTTCACAGCCTATCGCTCCAGCTCTCATAACACGTCTGAGGATCCAATAAGCCATTCTTCGATAGCGAACGCCTCTCTCTAGCTGCCTAGCTAATCGTGAAGCCATAACGGCTGCATCCAGCCATGGGTTCTCAATCTCATTGACCTCCAGTTGTACATTCTCTATTCCAAACTCATTTTCAAGAATGTAGGTGAGTTCTCTAATCTTTGCACCACGACGACCAATGACTACACCCGGTCTTGATGCATGAATCACAACTTCGGTCTTCATGGGCATTTTTCTTATTTCTACACCACCATAACCTGCAGCGTTGAGTTCGCTTGCGAGGAACTCATCAATAGCGAGTCTGCGAGAGTTTTGCTCTATGAAATACTTGACAGCTGACACTTAACTCACCTCTTCCAATACAATTTCCACATGAGATGTGTTCTCGAAGTATGGTGTACTTCGACCAAATGCTCGTTCAATGTATGTCTTATAGGTACGACCGCGTTGAGTTGCTGCATGGGCTATCCTGAGTCGGTCAATGTCAAGGCCTTTACTGTCTGCGTTGGCCTCTGCATTTTTCAGGACATCTAAGATAAACCTTGAAGCCTTAACGGGATGGCCACCAGCTGGGAATTTCTTCATTCCAGAATGGTGTCCGCGCTTCTTCTTATGGCGCCGATAGGGAATCCACGCCTTCTCCTCAATCACTGCCTCTAGTAGGTCTATTCCCTTATCCAGCATCATTCCCTTAATGTGATTACAGACCTCTCTACATTGCTTTGGGGAGACACGCATGTTCCTTCCACTAGCTATCGCTGTCCTATCCGGGTCAATGCCTATGATTGAATATCCATATGATGGCATATTGCCTCACTTCCGCTGTGGGTAGACTTTCTCTAGCCTAAGTTCTAAGCTATAAAGTCATCATTCCGCTCTCGCAACCACTCCCAAACTTTCGGCACACGTATACAGACTGTTCTCGCGAGCAGAACTAGATGTCTGCACTGCTTCCTTCTGTTCAGAAACAGCTGACTCTATTGAGCAGCAGTCCGCTCTCGGAAGTGTTTTACATTTAAGTATTGTCACTTGTCCGAATTTCAAAACGAATGATCAGGGATTGTCACCAAACTCAGCAGTGACACGTCTAAGAACTGGGGTCTTTATCGAACTTTTCACGAGCTCAACACCTCTCTCAGTGAGTGTTCCTTTAACAAAATGAATTCCCGCTGAACGGATATAGACCAATCCCATATTCTTAAGCTTCTGAAGACTGCCCAAGACAATCTGTGTGAGTTCCTCTTCTGTGACATCCAATCCCCCACCAGGAACCTGCAAGGTTTCAGACATCTTGAGTACATTACGCATTGAACTTAGTTGGCGACGATTATTATCATATGGATTAGAATACATCCAGAGTAGAACTATGAGATCTATCACATCAAGACCAATATCTGGGTTAAGCTCCAGGGTCTTCTTGGCCACAAGTTCTACAATTGGCATATGCATCGCACTCCTATACTCTTGAATCCTATTCAACTAATCGAAATTCTCATGCTAAACTCACGTGACCGCTTCTGGGTTCAAATATCTCACCTTTCTGCATGAGTTTCTCAAGAGAGGTTTCTACTGATTTTTCAGAGATGCCTCTTTCGCCAAATCTTTTGACAAGGTCTCTGACTCTCAATGGTTCTTTGGATTCCTGTAGAAGTGCAAGAATCTCTGTTGTGACATCTTTACTAGTTGTTTCTCTCGATTTGGTTGTATCATCAGCGACAACAAGCTGTACAGACCAAGGTCTTGGGAAGATTAATGTTCCACTGTTAGCGAGCCCCTCCAATTGGCCCTCTACCCACTTCCAATCCAGTTCGTACTCGGAACACAACTCCTCTATCCTGTCTAGTGAACACTGACTCTCTCTTGCTTCCTTCCGAAGAAGTTTCATCAATCTCTTTCTCTTACCCGGTGGTCTTGCTGTATCGCCACTAGAGATATCTTTGACACTCACCGGTTCTTTTGGAAGAAGCGCACGGATTCGTTCTCTTGATCTCTCAACTGCTTTGTCAAACTCATCTCCACCTCTTGAAGCATTGAATTCCTTCACAGCAGCTGAAGCCATCTCTGGTGTGTCAAAAAGTGCAGAATTAGCCTTTGATATATCAATGATTGTGCCACAGTAACTACACCTTCTTCGTTTTTGACCAACTGGCGCATTGGTAAAATTGTGACACTTGGAGCACATGAACACTAAGAACGGCTTCAACCATTTTGCACCTACAATAAAGTCATACTAAACTGTATATAATGCTCACTCAATTCGTTCAGATGAATATGGTTATATCATCTTCTGCTTGCGGGGGGATTTGGAGAACCGTGTGATGGTGAAGAAAGCGAAGGCAATCGTTATTGATCCCAAGCTCTGTAAAGGTTGTCACATTTGTATCTCCGTATGTCCACATGGTGTCTTGACAAAATCAGAAGTTGTTGACAATCGTGGATTTTTCCTTCCTAAAGTTGTCGATTTAGAAGCGTGTAGAGTATGCAGACTTTGTGAGATGGAATGTCCTGATTTTGCTATCTCAGTGGCTGATGTCGAAGAATGACTGGCAGTTCACTCATAATTTCCGAGAGAATCTATATTCTACAAGTTCTAATAATACAATCAAACATATATTGGTAGACACCTTTCTAGAGTGTCCGCATGGTATGTTGGTGTATGATGTGTCGAACCCAGAAATTCGTGTGTTGCTAGAACTACGAACCCAGCTTGGCGAAGAATTGGACCGATTGAGAGAGAGGATTGAGCAGCTAGAGGAATTCATCCAAGCTCTAGACGCTACAATAAGCAAGGGTAGCTTCTCGACAGCTGATGTTGCCATGGAATCCCCAAGAATGACTCCCACTGAGACCCTTGCAGCCTCTGGCGAACCGCGAAACATAGTTGTTTTGAACAAGCAAGGTGATCTGGAACTGGCCACCATTGAAGTCATTGAACAGAATTTGAGAGTCATTCCTGCGGATCATGCTGTCTACAACATCACACGAGGTGCATTCGCAAGATTCTTTGTCCAGGATATCCTAGGGAAGTTCCAACAGGAAGACCGGCACCGGGTTGAAAACGGTGAGATTGAATGGGATGATGCATTCGACTTTGAGGTCAAGTCTGATGACAAGATTCTCGAAGAAATCATAGTTAAAAACTTCGGTGAAGAGTCTAGGTTGGAAGAAATTCAGAGGACTCTTCGGTGGACCTTGGAAAAAATCTATCGTGCAAGATAAGTCGCGCGTTTTGACTTACCTCTTCTTCTATTGCAAAAGAGTCATATACTCCGTAGGCGCCTCTGCTCATTAAGCGACGCTTTGTTCATGCATAATTCTTGGAGCGGAGGTAATGGTCACACACTTTGACGATGAACACTTGGCGGTGAGTCCGCAAATAGTCGTCAAAGTAGTACGAGATGCTCATGAGTTTTTCAATGATAACAAGATAGATCCTCGGTATGAGAATATGGCTCTTGACCTTGTAAGGCGTTTTGTCTCAAAGGAGGGTGTTCCTCGAGAATCTGACCCCTTTTTTGGTGCTGCACTCTACATGGTAACAAGACATCCATGGAGTCATCCCAATCCTCTGACGAAGACTGAGTTTGCAAGCAAGCTAAGGATGAAAGAGTCAAGTCTTGAATGGTATACCGAAAGTATCGCTGAAAAACTTGGATTTGGTGTTCTACACGACAACGCTCATCTACCCTTTTTCATGGATCCAAAGGGCATAATCGCAAGTGTTGTTGACTCTGTCGTTAGTGCAAGTGTCGGTGAGGTGGTTGTCCAAGGCATCGTCACTGGAAGCCCTCCCTCATATTCCAAACTTGCTGAGAGTATAGTCGATAGACTCTGCAACGTTGTAAAGATAGTACCTCTTGTTTTTGAACGCGAAATTCATACTCTTGTTCGACGTAAGATTGAGGAGGAGAGCAAGAAACTCAGCGACCAGTTCTCCGGCCGCTATTGAATTGATTAGGAATTCTCAGGCTGTAGAGTGACTTCCTCAACAAACCTTTTTCCTGCAACCACTTGGTCGATTGAGTGGATGACCGCCCCTGCCTGCTCAAGAACCTCTTTAATTGAGTCATAGCTGAGGTCGTCCCCCTCTAATGTTATAGTAATACTCTCAGTATTCTGATCTACCTCTTTTAATGAGATGTTCAGCCCATTGACACGCTCATCACGAGCGAGCATTAACGCAAGGTCAGTAAGACGCGGACTGTGAGGTTTCAACACATCAAGAACTATTCTCCGAATGCCATGAGGCAATAAATCAATCCCCATTCAAGACCCATAGGTCGTATTCATCTGAGGTGCTTTCATGGTATGTCCAGTTAAACCTTACTACGCGGGAAACGCGCCATCTTTGATGTCGTGTTCAATCACTTTTGACGAATTCTTGTTCATCAGAATAGAATTTTGTAGTAGTTCCCCAATGCTTATATCACCTCTATGAGATTCTATTGAGGAGCTTACCTTTAGGTTGGTTCGCCGGGAAACTAAGGTTGGGACGCCGCCTTGAAGCAAGAGAGACTGACAAGACCTGCCAAGGACATATCTACTGATTCCATAGTGAAACCTCAGAAAAGCAAGAAGGAATCAGGAAGACTCGTAGACATAAACATAGCAGATTTCAA
>JBHLRC010000027.1:1628-28134 GCA_048882965.1 Candidatus Thorarchaeota archaeon | reverse complement strand
GGCTCATATCAACAGGAGAATTATCAGTTGTACCATGTGTAATGGCAAAGGTGGGGCTCATCATAGCACCAACCTCATAGGTGATTGCAGAGATAAATGGTACATATGGTTCCGCCAGATTCAGTCTGAAGTGGGTTTCGTCGAAGATATCAATCCAATCTTCAGCTGCAACCCATGCATCAAAAGCAGTCGCGAACTCAGTTGATGAAGGACCTTGGTCAAAAGCAATGTCTTCAAGAGCTGTGCCGCCCATGATTGGTTCAGCAAACATCCAAACTGGACCATCCGGATAAAAGATCTTCATAGCACGTTCAAAATTCCATTTCACGCAACTTGCATTGAAAGGTGTGCCATCTTGGAATGTAATTCCCTCTCTAAGTGTAATGTTGACAGAAGTGCCAGCCGCATTCCACACAGGAGCTGCAGCAGCCAAAAGGGGCACACTGGGTTCCGTTTCAGCTGTACCAAACGGGTATGTATACAACGTTTCATACACGTTATAGCTGATTGATGAGCCAAATGACTCATAGTCAACATGTGGATCTAGGTAGTCCGGGTTACCAATTGTTTCCCAAACAAGAGTGTCCTCTGGTGGACGTGTTGGTTGGGAGAAAAAGTAGAAGGCAACACCGGCACCAACCACCACAATGACAATGACGACAATGGCGATAAGTTGGTTTCTTTCCAATTTATTTCCTCCATATCGGCTTATTCCTCACATAGTGATGAGATCAAATATAAAATTCATATTAGTAGCAAACATCATATATGAGAATCTGCAGATGTATTTTTTTGGAAGTCGCATGTGTTAATAAACCCTATGGGTGAAAGTTGTGTACGTGTAGCTACATTGCCCAATATAAATCGCCATTCAGGACAATCTTGCGTTTAGTTTAAGCCAAAGGCTTAAATTACGGGTAAATCCCCACAACCATCGACGACGCTACCCATCTGGGTATAGGTCTAGACTAGAAATAGAGGTGCAACAATTCTTTGAAACTTCGAGATTTCATAATCCGCAGATTATTACTAGCGATACCAGTTATATTGGGGGTTCTTTTGATAACCTTCATTCTATCCTATATCGTGGGTGATCCAATCGCACTATATACATCAGAACGAACCCGTCCAGAGGCGATTGCGGCGATACGTGCGGCACATGGTCTCGATCAACCAATTCCCATTCAGTTCCTTTACTACATAGGAAGTCTGCTGAGGGGTGATTGGGGATATTCCAGAACAGCACATCTTGATGTCATAGATGCGATTAAGGTGTTTTTCCCAGCCACAGCTGAACTCTCAATTGCTGCCATTATCATTGCTGTTGTGGTTGGAATTCCATTGGGAATCATCTCAGCTACACGAAAAGACAAGATGGTCGATCATGTTACTCGCGTTTTCTCATTAGCTGGGGTATCGATGCCAATATTCTGGTTTGCTCTTATATTAAAATACGTGCTCTTCTTTCAATTCTCTCAAATGGGACTACCACATCTACCTAGTGGAGGTCGCTATACTGAGTATCTACATTATACACCCATTACAGGTTTCGTATTGATTGATTCCTTAATCACTGGCAATTTCGCACTCTTCTTTGATGCGTTTGCACACATTATCATGCCAGCAATTGCTCTAGGCTATCTCAGCTTAGCCATCATCACAAGAATGATGCGCTCGAGCATGCTTGAAGTACTCGGAGAGGACTACATTACCTTAGCCCGATCAAAGGGATTGTCTGAGAGAGTTGTTATCTATAGGCATGCATTAAGAAATGCGCTAATACCCACTGTTACCGTCATTGGACTTGCATTTGGAGGTCTTCTGGCTGGGGCGGTTCTCACAGAAACTATATTTAGTTGGCCAGGGCTAGGAAGGTGGTCAACACAATCAATCATGGGATCTGATATTCCAAGTATCAGTGCATTTGTCTTGATAGTGGCAATAGTCTTTGTGGCTGCCAACTTGTTGGTGGATTTAGTTTATGGGACACTAGATCCACGAATTCGTTTTGGGTAGGTGATGATTAGGATGACCCAAGAAGGTATGCCCACAGAATCTCTGGAAGCGACGAAATTCTATGATGAAGATAATCAACAATGGATCAACATTCTGGCAGGAACTCAACTTATTGCTGGAGTTATTGCTATAGCATCAGGTCTTCTTCTTCTTTTTATTTCCATATTTGACGTAGTAATAGGTACTATTGGTGAGGGGGCATTGCTAGTAGTCTTTCTAATTACATTCTTACCAATGGTAATAGTGGGAGGGTTTCTTGTCAATATAGGAACTGCAGTTCGTACTTTGGAGCATTGGTCTTTTCCATGGGTGATCTATGGTAATCTCATAATGATGGCTCTTTATCTCCTTGCTGGTGGTATATATACTACCTTCGCAATTATCAATCTGATACCTCTCCTTATCCTATTCACTCCGCAAATTCGCTTGCATTGGTGGAATTTGTTTGTGGAAGATACAAAGCCTCGAATAAAGGAAACCAGATATAGTCTCTATCTGATACGTAAAAGCCCTCTCGTTTTGGTTGGGGTTATTATTATAGTTGTTTATGTGATAATGGCACTCTTTGCTCCATTTCTAGTTCATTTTGGATCTAGCCCTTACATCATACCTCGGCATTATGATTCAGTGCTCCGTCCTCCCAATTCTGTATACTGGTTTGGAACTGATTACTTAGGAAGTGATATCTATAGTGGCGTTATCTGGGGAGCTCAGATTGATCTTAAAATCGCTGTTGCTGTAGTTGGGGTTGCACTAATCATCGGGAGCTTGCTTGGAGCAGTCGCTGGATACACCGGAGGCTGGATTGATGAAGTGCTCATGAGGGTTACAGACATTTTCTTTGCGTTTCCCGGACTAATTCTTGCGATGGCTGTAGTTGCAGCGTTAGGTGGGCGAAGTCTTGAAAATGTGTCAATCGCTTTGATGATTGTCTGGTGGCCAACCTACGCTCGTCTCGTTAGAGGGCAGGTTCTGTTAGAACGTGAAAAACTCTATGTAGAAGCAGCACGGTCTGTAGGCGCAAACGATGCAAGAATTCTACTATTCCACATCCTGCCAAATACTATCCAGCCAGTGATTGTTCAAGCGACTCTTGATATGGGCGGTGTGCTGCTTACAGCAGCAGGTTTGAGCTTTATCGGCTATGGAGCAGAACCGGGAACCGCTGAGTGGGGCTTAATGATTGCAGTAGGACAGCGTAACTTCGAAGACTGGTGGGTGACAGTATTTCCTGGACTAGCTATCCTGTTTTGTGCACTCGCTTTCAATCTTGTAGGGGATGGTGTACGCGATATTATGGACCCCAAGCTCAGGAGACGTACATGATAGGGATAATGGTGAAACATCATGATTAGTGATACTGGTGATGATCTCGTTATGGATGAGAATGTCGTTTTAGACATCAGGGGATTAAAGACCTCCTTTTACACGTATGAAGGTGTTGTCAAGGCTCTTGATGGCATCAACGTACAATTGAAATCTGGAGATACTCTCGCATTCGTAGGTGAAACTGGTTGCGGTAAATCGGTAACCGCTAAGTCAATTCTACGCCTTGTGGATGCGCCTGGGCGAATTGAAGCTGGTGAAATTCTCTTCTTAGATAAGACTTCTGAAGATGAACTTGTCGTGAAAGACCTTCTCCAACTCCCTAAAGACGAGATGCGCAAAATGAGAGGGAGTAAGATTGCTATTGTGTTTCAAGATCCTGCCACATATCCAAATCCCGTGTTTAGGATTGGCGATCAGATTGCTGAGGTCATTTCCCTACATCAAGACCTAGCTTCTGATGTCATATATTACAAGATTGATCGTTTAGAGAAGGCTCTTGAGGCAGAACCTGACAACGAATCAGCTCCACAGATTATGGAGCAAATTGAGCATTATAAATTGCTATTGGATGACCCTCCACCCCCTTCATCTAAAGACAAGAAAATGGCAGCAAAGCAACGTGCTATTGAAATGCTCCGACTTGTCAGAATGCCATACCCCGAAAGAGTTGCTGAACAGTATCCTCATGAACTCTCTGGCGGAATGCGGCAAAGAGCTCTTATTGCCATGGCTCTTTCATGTAGACCAAGAATTCTAATCTTTGATGAAGCAACAACCGCCTTGGATGTGACAGTTCAAGCTCAGGTGCTGAATCTCCTGAATGAGCTAAAGGGGGAGCTAAATGCATCCATCATTATAATTACGCACGATTTGGGTGTAGTAGCTGAAACCTGTACTACGGTTGCTGTGATGTATGCGGGCGTTGTTGTTGAATATGCCACTACAGATGAGCTGTTTCAAGATCCAATTCACCCGTACACTGCAGGTCTCATGAGGGCAATTCCAACGCTGACCGAGAAAGCAGACCGACTCCTCCAGATCAGAGGAAATGTACCAAATCTTATCGACCCGCCTACAGGGTGTAGGTTCCATCCCCGATGTGATTTTGCCACTGAGATATGCAGACAGGAACGACCGCCGAGAGAGGAAATGAAAGAGGGTCACTGGGTGGAGTGTTTTCACCCACAAGGATCGCTAGCAGGAAAACGGTGATATGTGATGAACCAGTCAAAGACACTTATCCAAGTTCGGAATCTGAAGAAATACTTCCCCCTCACTGGCGGAGTTCGACGGAAGGTAATTGGATTTGTCCATGCTGTTGATGATGTTTCTTTTGACATCTACCGAGGCGAAACACTTGGTGTTGTCGGTGAGAGTGGATGCGGAAAGACAACTCTTGGACGTACTATCCTTCAGCTCATTCCTGCCACATCCGGTGAAATTCTGTTTGAAGGAGAGGACATCACCAAATTCAAAAGAGGTGAGCTACGCAAGCTTCGAAGTAATATGGGGATAGTCTTTCAGGACCCTATGGCCTCGCTTGACCCACGAGTGACTATTAAGAACGCTGTTGGTGAGGCACTCGTAGTAAATGGCATTGCACGAGGACGCAAGATGCGTGATATGGTCCTCGAACTCCTCAAGAAAGTGGGTCTCACTGAAGATCATCTCAATAGATTCCCACACGAGTTTAGCGGGGGACAAAGACAGAGAGTCTGTATTGCTAGAGCACTCGCTCTCAATCCGAAATTCGTAGTCATGGATGAGCCTACATCCAGTACAGATGTTTCTGTTCAGGCACAAACACTCAACCTTATGAAGGACTTGCAGGATGAGTTGAATCTGACTTACATGTTTATCTCACACAATCTCAGCGTTGTCAAACATATGAGTGATCGTGTGGCTGTAATGTATCTTGGCAAGATAGTCGAGCTCACAGCTAAAGACATCTTTGAATATGCCTTGCATCCGTATTCTGCAGCATTGGTTTCAGCTGTGCCAATTCCTGACCCAGAGCTAAGAGGACGTGCGCATATCCTGGCTGGTGAGGTGCCTAGTCCTATTAGTCCACCTTCAGGCTGTCGGTTCCATCCACGATGCCGATTCGCCTCAGATATATGCAAAACTAAAATCCCCGAACTTCGTGACATGGGAGATGGACATCTTGTAGCCTGTCATTTTGCAGGTGAACTTGATCTTGGGTACAAGGAAGAGCTCGAAGTACATAGTCTCGCAGAAGCAGAAGCCTAACTATCTGAGTTGGAGCTAGACAGATGGAGAATGATGAAGAAGACGTCGACTGGTCAGTATACGAGGAACAGGCAAGAGATAATGAAGTGCATTTAGATACAGTGGACTATGTGGCGCTTTTCATCGCTGCATTACAAACGATCTTCCTTCCATTAGTTATACTCATTATCTTCTTATTTGGATTAGTCTTTGTGTTGACTATTCTTCTGTAAGAGGCGAAGAGAGAATGCATACTAATAACTACATCAAAGGTTTTTTTCTTGCTACTCTCATCATGTGTGTAAACATAGCAGGCTCTCTTGTTATCTGGCTGTTGAATGGTGTATATTTCCCATCAGATGTCGTGGGTTTAGTTGCATCACTTGAAGCTGGTTTTCTACTGGTACTCGGAGGATGTCTTACTTCCAGACAACCATTAAGAGATGAAGACTCGCTGAATCCTGATGGATCTGCCACCAGATCATTTCGCATTGGCAATATCGGAAAGCAGCTTCTCTACTGCGCATTGTTCACTTTTCTTTTTGGAGCTCTTTTTTCCATCGTGGGCTATATAATCGGATTTTAATGGTCGGTTAATCGTTGAGAGAACTCCATAGCTTGATTCAAAACTAAAATCATTGTGTATAATCATTGGATGAGTTGATGGAGAACTGCCAACCAGATGTGATACTGAACTACCTTTTCTTCCAACGTTTCAGCTTCCCATGTTTTTCCAAGAAGGACAATTGTCTCCCCAAACATCGCCTGAGGTTTCTTATTCCCTATTTGCAATTTCACAGTTGAACCATTTGCAGAGATTTGTATCCCGTGGTCATAGAAATTCCTTGGATGCTCTGAAAAGGAGTAGTCGATTCGTTTGTCCGGTCTTGGATAGAGCGATGATGCGAGACCATTTGTGCTCAAAATGACACTGACATCATCCGGTTCATAATACGGAACCAGTTTGCCTGATTCTGGAAGATTCGGGATTAGTATGGGTCTACCTGCCTTTCGTTGAGTGGCAATCCTCCCATCAAGGATTCCACAGAAGTTTCCCCCCTTTCCTGTGATCTTGACTGACTTGCCCGGTTCAATGTCAACTATTGAGTTGTGGTGGGTGTCTCTTTTTGCTCCAAATGGATTTTTTTCGTTTTCAACTTCCTTGTCCCAATAAAACCAAGGAATTGTAGCCATCGCCAGCATGGTCTCTTGATTTACAGTCTTTTTCGTCATGAGCTTCCAAACTGCTTGGTTGAATACGTATAGACTCAATGAAAGTGGCGCATACTCCCTTGCTTCTCTCTTGACATATTCCCAAGGATTATTCTCTTGATCTAGGGCTTGAGATGCATCAAGGAGCTGATCCAGAGAAAGAGAGGTGCAACCTTTCTCGTCGAGAGATTTTTGCTGATCTAGACGAATGTGTAAGGATATTCCAGTATCTTCTTCAAAGTAGTTGATAGCCTTCCTAGAGAATTCATAACGAGTTGACACAACCTCAATCCTGTATTCATCCTTGTTAATGGTTATGCTCTGGTACTTTTAATACTGAATAGGTTTGTTTGATTTTTATTCACACTTTTTTAACCTTCAAATTGACTGTAGATCCACATAGATTCCTGAAAATCTGGATATATCACGACTCTCAGGGAGGTTTTTTTTTTGGGGGGGTCCATAGATGATAAGGAATAAGTTACGGATTGCATCCCTTTTGTAGGGTGACATCATGACTAATCCAGTGGAGCGGTCTAAAATTAACTTCGAACATGGTCGGAAAACTGGACTAGGAACTACAGACTATGACCTTGTCACACTTACCAAGGACTAGTCAAAGAGGAGGAATTATTATGATTCCAAAATGGTTTAGAGAAACTCTAATTGAAGCACACAAAAATCAGAGAAATCACATGTATTTTGTACTGCAGAATTTGAAGGATGAAGAGGTGACTAAGATTGTCACTGAGGAGGAATACTCAAAATCGATAGCTGGAGTTGTTATGCACATTGGTACAGCTGAAACCTATTGGTTCCATAAAGCAAAGAACTCTATCGGTCCTCCTACCATTGCAGATACATTTGGTGAGGTTCTAGCTCGGATCGAGGAGAACACCGAGAAGATAACCAAGATTGTTCGAGAATGCCCTGAGGAGCAGATGCAGGTCATTCCACCAAAAGATGGTGGTCCCTCCATAGCATGGGCAGTACTTCGCACTGTACAACATGGAATATATCATAATGGACAGATTGCTAAGATTCGTAGAATGATTGGAACTGAGGATCTACCTGATGATTCTGAAAATCTATGGGGGACTGCAGTCGACTCAACTTTGGAGATCATTAGAAGACTTCTCGACTAGTGACTGTTACTAGTTCGCCAATTTCTCTATCAGAGGTTTACTAAAATACTCCGTGACCTTTGGGATGTACCCGAATACCAATGAGGTCATTGAAAAGATGCCAGTTTTTGATGATACAGGATTTACGAGAGACTTCTTCCTATTCCTTCACAGTGGTATCATCTTCTACGCATTTCTTTTTGGATTGATTTTTCTCAATCAATGGTTCAAGGACAAATACAAAAAAACTCTTGATTTGCGACTCTCATGGTCTATATTCTTCTTTGGTCTGTCAATCAATTCTACGTGTTTTATGATCTCAGATTTTTGGATTCAAAATGAACCTTATAGCACGCAATTTGTGGCTGCTGGATATATTGCTTTGATTCTCGCTTTAACTGCCTTCTTTGCAGCAATGGAACTGATTCTACCATACAACACACGCCATGTCCTCACAATGATTGGACTTGTCACTACATTCATGCCTCTTTTAATCCCGAGAGCTTTCTTCGAATATCTCGCCCTATTCGATGCTATCATTGCATTGATTGGAATCATGTTATTTCTGAGATATACTCTTGTGAGTACTGCTGGAGATGTCAGAGGGAGTGTACAATGGGTCGTCTTTGGATTTATGATTGGATGGATTGGGTTCATAGGACGTTCAGAAACTGGGTATTCGCTTGGAGAACCAATTTACGCACTTAGTCTCTTGCTATTGACCTCTGGAATGCTCATTTTTGGATCTGTCCTATCGACATCACCTGCTCTGGATGAATTGGACTGGAATCAACAGATTCTGGAACTCTACGTTATTCAATCAGGCGGTATTCTTATGTGCCACCATCAGTTTGTTGATAACCCAGAGATAGATCAAGTTCTCACAGCAGCTGGAATTGCTGGTGTACAGTCACTATTTCAGGAAATAACTAGGAGTGACACTGGTCTAAACATTGTATCAATTGGTGAGTATGATATTCTTTTCGCGCATGGCGCTACCTTCACATGTGTTCTAATAGCAAGCAAACCCTACAGGGTCCTACTAACCAAAGTCCAAGAGTTCACTGAGAAATTCCAATACGAATTTGGTACTGTCTTACAGCAATTTGAGGGAAGCCTGCAAGACTTTCACACAGCTGAAGAGTTAATTAGTTCAATATTCAGATAGTTACCACTTCGATCCTTCTTCAGCTGCATGCCATCCATAGTAGATGGCGTAGCAACCTACCACGGATAATACAAGACCTAAGAGAATGAACAATCCTGTGAATGGATTAAACCCGTAAGAAAGGAATCCTAATGGTATAATCAAGAAGATGGCACCACACGCACAGAAACAAGTAGCCACGACCGTAGAACCACCAATCTTAAGGACAGTTCCTAGATTATCATCTTTTACTTCTCCCTGATACGGTGGAGGTCTTTGTCTCTCAGGGGGTGGGTCATCGAAAGATGCTGGCATTATTTTCCTCCCTCATACGTTTCACCGTCTTGAAGCTTTTTCAGGTTTTTCCCTTTCATCGAATGGAACTGACTGTCTAAAATTAGTCGGCAGTTTCACCATTCGGGAAGTTCCTCATATCGATGACAGAGCACCCAATAGTCTTTGTCTATTTCTCGAAAATCTGGTTTCTTCTCTCTACAGATGTTTTGAACGAATTCGCACCTTTCACTGAATGGACATGCGTCTATTGGTTCCGAGAGGTCTGGTGGCGTTCCGGGAATACCCCGAATTCTCAGTCCTTTCTCCCGGATTTTACGAAGCATTTTCATTGATGGATTACTCATGATGAAGGCTCTTGTAAAGGGATGTCCTGGTGAATTAAGCACCCTCTGAGTGTCACCAAACTCAACAAGATGTCCTGCAGTCATCACTCCCACTTTTTCACACGTTTCCGCAATTGTGCCTTGGTTGTTACTAATGAGCAACATTGAGAGTTTCAGTTCATCACGGACTATCTGAATCGCTTCAAGGATGCGGTTTTGCAGTCCCACATCAACAGCTGTAGTTGGTTCATCAGCTATCATAAGGTCTGGAAGTGATATCAGTGCCATGGCGATAAGTACGCGTTGATCTTCACCAACACTAAATTGCCCTGGTTTCATATCTTTCCTGATGTCTACATCTCCAAGTTCCACAAGATCCAGAGTCTGTAGCACTCTCTTCATGACTTGCCATTCGGGTAGTTCATCATCCTCATCATGAGCCCAAAGAACTTCTGCGGTCTGCTCTTCTATATTGGAATAGGGATTGAGAGATTTCGTTGTTCCCTGTGGAACATAGGTTATTCTATCACCACGTATTTTTCTATACTCCTTTTCATCTAAAGTCACTAGGTCTTGTCCATTGAACCAGATATGTCCTTCAACACCGGGGAGTTCTTTGCCAATGTCTTTAGAAGTCAGTCCTTTCTTTCTTGCTTCATCTTTCAGAGACCAGAGTTTCTTGTTCTCCTCATTTGCCGCCGTAGACGCATAGTGTCTGGAAATCTGGTCAAACATTCCAAGAATGGCTAATGCTACGCTGGTCTTACCAGCTCCTGACTCACCAAAGAGACCCACTGTTTCACCTTTTCGAACAACAAAGCTGACATTATTTACTGCTCTGACCAGACCTCTCTTTGAAGTATAATTTGCTTGAAGGTTTTCAATTCTCAAGGTAATGTCATCATTACTGGTAACCATAATTTACACAATCAATTACTCTTGAAATACTCTATGGCTAGAGCATTATGTCACTATCTGATGACTTTCTCCGGTGAAGAACTCGTTTCTCTAACTCATACCAAATCATCCCTCCAGCGAATGAAGCTGCGAGGTTGAGAAGGTAGTAGGGGATGTATAGCAATGGTGTTGACCACCCTAGTTCCTCTCCAGTAGGAAGCCGATGCTCCATGGCTGCTAGAGGGGCGATGGTCCAATAGACTATTGACATCCAGAAAATCTGAAAGAGAAGAATGTGATATGTTGATCTTCCTGTTCGTTGGATGAACTTCTGTATGGGTCCCTTTGCGGTTTGGGGGAGTGTCAACATTGCTACAACAAAGAGGAAAGCAGCATAGCCATAGAAGAAGAGTGTGTAATCTCCAACAATATACAATTGAATGGTACTCATGATTTGTCCGATTGCATTAGGGAGATTGTACAAGACTCCCGTTGCATAATCAAACATGAAGAATAGGCTGAAAACCAGATATGGATAGACGAATCTATTATGTTTTGATCTCAAGTTATAATCCTTTGAAAACCACAATCCAATTCCAACTGCTGGTAAGAAAAAGAGAATGTTTACTCTGATTGCTGTAATCAGAAACCAATCTAATTCTGTTGATGCAACTGGATAAAGGAACCATAGAACTGTCTGCATCAGAAGCTCGCTTAGAAAACAAATCCCAATCGTCATCACTGGATGCCTCTGAAACATCCAGTATAATAGTGGGAAGACGAGAATTGAACTAAATAGGAGTGGTATGAACCAATTACCTGGTCCCCAAAATGGAAGAAAAAACAAATACCCGTACAAACCGGTTGATACGTATCCCAAGGTGACACCAAGAACAAACGATGCAAAATAAAGAATGGAAAATGGGAGTACGTATCTCTTGACTTTACGAACGAAGTAGTCAAGTGAATAGAGCTCCTTTAGACTCTCAGCTCTTCGATACTTGAATGAAACTCCCATATTAAAACCCATTACAATCAAGAAAAAAGGAATAGAGAGTCGCTCCCAAAAGACGCTCCCAAGTAAACTCTTGATCTCCCATGTCAAGCTATGGTCCAAAACAACAAACGCGATTGCTATTGTCTTCAGCACATCGAGCTGGAAGTAGTATGGGCGCTTCGCTTCCATACCATCATCCGTCTGCTCTTTGAATTTGCTTTCTCCCTCCAGCATCGGGGTTCATATGAGATTGCGCATTCTTCTACAAATACCATCCTACTCACGCATATTCTCCAGCTTGAATCAATTTTGTCCATCGATTTACACAATGAAACTTGATATGAAAACTTCACGAGATTGCATCCATGCCTGATGGATGTACTGCTGGAGCAAAGATTGTCGGAGACCGGTATTATCTCCTTAAGAATCGAGATCTTGTTTGGGGTGGTTTTAGAGATACAATTGTATTTGATAATGAGGTCTTCTTTGTCACAGGTGTTGATGTTGGAGATGGAGAAATGTGCGGGGCTTCATTCGGTTTCAACAAGTACGGTCTGGCCGGATGTAACACTACGGTTCTAGTGACACCACACAATGCATATGATTTGCTTCTCGAAAAGATACTACGCGAAACAAAGACTATTGATGAAGGATTTGAATTAGTTCGTTCTGACCTTGAGAGCGGCAATCAATATCAGTGGTGTAACATAGTGCTCGCTTCACCACAAGGAGTTGGAGCTATCGAGATAGGGGATGGTGTGGCTGTTCTCGAAAAAGATCCAAAGATTATTACAAGAACTAATCATCATCTAATCTTGCCAACGGCTGAAAGTCTTCGACATGCATCATTAGCAGAACGTGAGGCTGGTGGTCCACTAACTACAAGCCAAAAAAGGCGTCAGGAAGCTGCTAAATTATTAGCTGAGGCGACCTCGTTTATGGATATGACTCAACTGTTGAGTACCCACAGAGAGGGTCGTGGATTCGACTCAATCTGTAGGCATCGTTCATCAAACCCCCGATCTGAACCATATCTGGGAGAAACAGTGTATAGCTATATCGCTGAGGTGTCGGGTTTGGATTCAGATGATCTCGAATTCAGAATCAAGGTAGCAGCAGGTAATCCATGTACAAACACATATGAAGAATTTCTGGTGGACTTTGAATCACCTGAGAGCAAGTACAATATACTGACTAACTTTCCATAATTTTTCATCATGCTGAGTTGGTTCAAGAAGCAAGAATTCTTCACTCTTAACTCTAGTAGCTCAATCGAGTGATATTTCAGGAGCAATTCTATTCGTTTGTTTTGCAAAGGTGATTGAATGGATCCAACGAAGTTCAAAGAAGTTCTTAGTGGTTTTTCAGTGACCACTGTGACTCCTTTCAGTGACGATTTATCACAGATTGATGTTGATGCGATAGAACTCAATATCGATTTCTTAACTAAGAATAATGTTCCACTAATTATACCAAATGGAAACACAGGAGAGTTCTACTCTCTCTCTGAAAAAGAGTGGACAGTAGTTCTTCAAACCATGATTGAGGCCGCATCTAACAAGGCAACAATCATGACTGGCGTGGGTCATTCAATCAAGACAGCGATTACCCAATTGGAAATCTCACGTGGCCTCAACATTCCTGCAGTAATGATCTTGTATCCACAACATGTTTTCATCTCAAAAGAGGGTCTTCTGGAGTATTATCGCACTCTGCTTGAAGCAGCAAAAGACCTCAATGTGGTTCTCTACAAAAAGGGACCTCTTCTCACTGACATGATGCTTGAGAAACTTTTAACGTATGATAATTTTGTAGGAGTCAAGTATGCTTTCGGTCGAATTGTGGACTTCTCACGTACGATATCCAAACTAGGACACAGGGTTGTTTGGTCCTGTGGAACAGCAGAAAGATTCGCTCCATTCTTCTTTCTAGCAGGAGCGAAGGGATTCACGAGTGGTTTGTGTAACTTTGCTCCCCATGTTTCTAGAAGGATGTTCGATGCTCTCAAGACAAGTAATTTTGAAGAAGCAATGAAGGTCCAAGAAATGATCACTCCATTCGAAGACTTACGTGAGGGACGGGGAGGAGCTAACAATGTACCTGTTGTAAAAGCAGCGATGGATCACATGGGACTAAAAGGAGGTTCCTGTAGACCTCCTATCCATCAGCTTACTGATGAGGACAGACAAGCAATCATCGATATCATATCAAAGTGGTAGATTCCTATTTCTTCAAAGGAACATTCTTTCCTTCTATGAAGACCTGCTCGACTTTACTGTAGAAGTCAAATGGGTCTCCAGACCATATGACAATGTCTGCGTCTTTTCCAGGCTCAAGAGACCCAACCCGCCCATCAATCTTTAGCATCTCTGCAGGGTTTATTGTGACGCATTTGAGAGCATCTTCCTTGCTCATTCCTTCCTTTATGACATTCATCGGCAATAATGGAAAGTAGTTCATTGGTGTCAGTGAATCTGTCTGCAGGGCAACCTTAACCCCTGCTTCATTCAACTCAACAGCTGTCCTAAATCCTCTCTCACGAGTTTCAGGTTTGCTAGTCCAGAACATTGTCGGCCCAATTACTGCGGGGAATTTAGACTTCGCAATAGTCTTCTTGATTTTATGCCCCTCTGTACAGTGTATCAGTACTACATCAATGTCGAATTCTTTTGCGATTCTGATCACTGTTGCAATATCATCAGCTCGATGAGCATGTGCATGAATAGGTATTTCTTTGTTAAGGACCTTGATGATGGTTTCATAACCAAGATTTCTTTGAGGTGGATTGAGAGGTGGGGCTTCACCCTTCTGCTTGGCCTCTTCTGCTTTCTCCAAATAGGCTTTAGCCTGTATCTTGTAGCTCTGAGCTTCAGCTAATGCCTTTCGGAGTGTTGCAGCTACTCCCATTCGAGTTGATGGAGTTCGTTTTTCAGCACCATGAACTCGTTTTGGGTTCTCACCAAATGCAACCTTGAGACCGGATGGTGATAGTATTATCATTTCATCTACAATAGATGCTCCTGTTACCTTGATAACAAATGCTTCGCCCGAAATCACGTTTGCTGACCCTGGTCCAGTATTAAGACAAGTGACACCTCCAATCAACACTTCTTTCAATGAGGGCTCATCTGGGTTGAATGAATCAATGCCTCTCATCTCAGGTGTGACTGCTGCAGTCATCTCGTTGCCATCTGAACCTGCCCATCCAATCGACCCATCGAACATTCCTTGGTGTGTGTGTGCGTCAATAAAGCCAGGGACTACATATCTCCCTTTAGCATCAATTGTCTTCGTTCCTTTGGGAATCTCGACATCTTTTCCCACTTCTTGGATTTTGCCATTAAACAGGATAGTTCCGTTCTTGATTAGACCAGTTACTGGACAAAGAATAGTCGCATTGATTATCGCTTTCATTATTCAATCGCAATTTCGACCCATTCTCGTGTGAAAAGTCTTCTCATATGGGGACGAGTAATTTGTGAAAGAATCGATACATAGACTTTGAACATCTTGCTTAGGAATCTCTCAGATAAGTTCCAAGATGTGTGCCATCCAACCAGCTGCTCTAGATATCGCAAATAATGACGTATTCAATTCTGGTGGAAATCCGAATGAAAAGTAGACAGCCGCGTTGTAGAGATCAATATTTGGATATGCATCAATCCCCTTGTGTTTAGAAAGAAGTTTTCTGCCCTCCAGGGCTATACTATCAGACACGTGAAGTATCTATTCATTATCAGTTCCCTTTACTCTTTTTTCTAACATCCTCCTGAGTACCACTGCTCGAGGATCTATCCCTGTGTAGATTCTATGCCCAAGTCCATAGATCTTCTCACCTGAATCTAGCCTTGCTTCAAGGAATTCTTTGACCTTCTCTGGACGTTTGATTTCTTTGAACATTTCCATAGCTAAAGTTCCAGCACCATGGTGAAGGGGGTCAACATGAATTTTTAAAGCAGCATGCAAAGCATCAAGTTCGTTTCCCTTATCCAGCGTGTTTCTCAGTGCAGAGAGTGAAGGATTATCTGGATCATCCATGTGAAGAATTAAAGCGGTCTGAAAATCATGGATATCACTTTCCATCTGTGTAGTACCTTGAACCATCCAAAGAAAATTAGCCACATGTCCCAATCTCTTGTCAGATTTACTCATTCCATTTTGTCGTGACCTAGTCAACTCATTAGCTATCACCATCGGACATAGGGTCACAAAAGCAAGGAGCGTGTCAAACAGATCAAGATTCTGTTTTTCCCTAAACGCATCTATCTGACCAATCAAATCCTCCAATGTCAGTGTGTTGCCTGTGAATAGTTTTCTGTGTTTAATCATTGAATGGATTAGGTCTTTCTTCTGAATATCAGTTGGCAGACTCCCATTAACAAGCAGAAATAGAACAGTCTCAAAATCTCTAGTTAAAGATAGGTCAACTGCATTATAGCCTCTGAAGTAGAGCTGATTGACCTTGGAATCTATCCTGCTGATTGGCTCCAACAGAGATTTCACCTATAAAGGAATGATGGAGTTCCTTCAAGAAGGAACTCTTCCATTACTACAACTTATCTCCAATCACTTTCGCGAGATCTGCTAAGCGATGGCTGTAACCTGCTTCATTGTCATACCACCCAATGACTTTCACCAGATTTCCAATTGTCTTGGTTAGGAGAGAGTCAAAACTGCATGAATGGGGGTCTCCGATGAAGTCTGAGGAAACAAGTGGTTCGTCAAGATATGCTAAATATGGTGCCAAACTCCCAGAGTTTGCTGCTTTCTTGAATGCCTCATTTACACCATCAGTATCTGTTTCTTTATCGACTATGACCGTCATATCAACAACAGAAGCGTCCATTACTGGAACTCGTAATGCCATGCCATCCAGTTTTCCATCTGCCTTAGGATAGACTAATCCAATTGCTTTTGCTGCGCCTGTTGATGTAGGAACGGTGTTCCAACAAGCAGCTCGTGCTCTTCTCCAATCTTTGTGAGGTCCATCAAGCATGACTTGGTCGTTTGTCACTGCGTGGACTGTCGTCATTTGGCCTCTCACAATTCCAAATGCTTCATCTACGACTTTAACCATCGGCGCCAAGCAGTTTGTTGTACAAGATGCGTTAGAGATGACATTGTGTTTGTCTGGATCATAAACATCATCATTTACACCGAGAACGACGGTAAGCATCTCGCCTCCCTTTCCAGGAGCACTCAGTATCACTTTCTTTGCTCCTGCTGCAATATGCTTGTCAGCTGCTTCCCTTGTTCTGAAGAAACCTGTTGACTCTATCACAATATCAACACCAAGTTCCTTCCATGGAAGTTTTGCAGGGTCTCTTTCGGAGAGAATCTTGATTTCATCTCCATTGACAATGATGCTACCTTTCCCCACTTCAACTGTGCCTTCAAATCGCCCCATCACAGTGTCATATTTCATAAGGTGAGCTAGTGCGGTCTCACTTGTGAGATCGTTTGCAGCAATAATGTCAAATCCTTTCTTCTCAAGCGCCGCGCGTAAGAAACCGCGGCCAATTCTACCGAAACCGTTGATACCAACTCGAATTGCCATGTGTTTTCCACCTATATTGTGTGACTACACGAGATTGAG
This sequence comes from Candidatus Thorarchaeota archaeon, assembly GCA_048882965.1. GTDB lineage: Archaea > Asgardarchaeota > Thorarchaeia > Thorarchaeales > Thorarchaeaceae > SMTZ1-45. The sequence continues at coordinate 10,967 of JBHLRC010000027.1, read as the reverse complement.
TTGTTATGCTTTGATATATCTTTGTCCATATGTTTGTTGAATACCTTACTCCTTGCAAACAGCTTTTTCATTCTTTCTTATTACCTACGCATAAATCTGTACTAGAATGACACACGGACTTTAACGCTTGCCAATCACTTGTGTGGCACGCCTGTTTAATCATCCATCTCAAAAATGGCAATACATTTACTGAAGATGAATTTTGATTCTCCGCTTTCTGAATGCTTATTACATATCTCGACTCCTATTTTGTTGGAGAACTAAAATGGGAGATCATAAAGAACACATGTGTGAATTTGCTAAGCATCATGGCGTTGATGATATGCGTGCTCGCGTCAAAGATGCGAAGTTCATCTGTGAGGTCTGTGGTCGCGCAGCCACTAGCAAGGAATATCTCTGTAGACCAGTTGAACTTTAATCAAAAAAGTATGATTCTTCTGGAGGAACTAGGTTTCCCCCAGAAGACACTTTTTTCTATTTATGGTAATAGCAAGCTACCCAATGACCTGGAGCTACTTCGCTGAGCTGAGGCTCTTCAGGTTTACATTGAACACCATATTCCTGACATCTTGGTTTGAACCTGCACCCAGGTGGTAGGTCGATTGGTGTCGGTGTTTCACCTGGAAGCATTATTCTCTCCCGCTCTATTGTAGGATCCGGAATTGGGATGTTTGAAACAAGCGCTTTTGTGTATGGATGCTGAGGGTCCTGAATTAGGTCCTCCATTGGTCCCATCTCAGCAATTCGCCCAAGGTACATGATAATGAGATAGTCTCCTATGTATCTTGCCTGTGCTAGATCGTGTGTGATGAAGATGTATGTCAGGTTCTTTCTTTCTTGAAGGTCTGTCATAAGATTCATGACCTCGGTTCGAATACTTGCATCTAACATGGAAACAGGCTCGTCAGCTATAATGAGTCTAGGTTCAAGAATCAGAGACCTTGCTATAGCTATTCTCTGGAGTTGGCCGCCCGACAACTCGTGAGTATATCTTGTCGCAAAATCTTCTGCGGGTATCAGTCGGACATCTTCCAGTGCTCCCATGACTTTGTCATGCAAGACTTCATCGCTTCCGGCCATCTGATGAATGATCAGACCTTCACCCACTAAGTCCTTCACAGTATGTCGTGGATCTAGGACCTCGAATGGGTTTTGGAAAATGAGCTGCATTTGAAGTCTCAACTCGCTCAGTTCAAGTCGGTTCATATTGAAGATGTTCACTCCATCAAAATATACAGAACCTCCAGTGGGTTCGATTAATCGGAGGAGAGTTCTTGCCAGGGTTGTTTTCCCGCACCCGCTTTCCCCCGCAATTGCCAATGATCCGCCCCGCTCAACAGTGAAGCTGACATCATCAACAGCTTTTACCCATCGCTTTTCCGACGCCTCTTTTCCGAGTCGAGTCTGCGCCCACCTTGTCATATCTCCTATCAGACTTGCTCGAACTGGGAACCATTTCTTGACATTCTCAACCTCTAAAATTGTGTCGGAAGCCACTACTGCTCACCTCCTGAAGAAAGATCCAAATCACCAGCAAAGTGGCACATGGCATAATGTCCTGACTCAACCTCTCGAAACTCAGGCACAGTGTCCTTACAGATACTCTCTGCAAAAGGGCACCTTGGATGAAACCGGCATCCTGTTGGGAGATTGAGAAGATTGGGAGGAGTACCTGGTATAAACTCAAGTCTTTTCTTAGGTCCCACAACACTTGGGAATGCACCAATCAGCTTGTAGGAGTATGGGTGAAGACTTCTCTTGAAGACTGAAGCAGCATCACCAACCTCAACTAAATTCCCTGCATACATAATTCCAACATCGTGACAATTCTCAGCCACAACCGAGAGGTCATGTGTTATGAAGAGAACTGCAAGGCTGTATTTATCCTGTAGTTTCCTGAGAAGATCAAGAATCTTATTTTGCACTATGACATCCAATGCGGTTACCGGCTCATCAGCAATAATCAAGTGAGGGTCGCATGCCAAGGCTTGTGCAATGATTGCCCGCTGCAACATCCCCCCGGAAAACTCATGTGGATACTCATTCTGCCTCTCAGGTTTCAGGCCCACCTCGTCAAAGAGGGTAGACACAATCAGATAAGCCTCTTCCTCAGACACATTATCTTTCTCTTGAATGACTTCAACGATTTGTTTACCGATCCGAAGAACTGGGTTGAATGCATTCATCGCATATTGAAACACGATTGACGCTTTCTTCCATCGAATCTTTCTCATTTCCTCGTCACTAAGCTCTGTGAGTTCTATGCCTCCAAGTTTCACGCTACCTCGCGTAATCTTGCCATTCTCTGCCAGTATACGAAGAATACTGTAAGCAGTTGTTGTTTTCCCGCAGCCTGACTCACCTGCAAGACCCAAGGTTCGTTTTGCTTCAATATCGAAACTGACCCCGTCAACTGCTTTGAGTTCCTTACTTCCGAGGTAGTAGTATGCTGCTAAATCTCTGACTTCTAGGACTGCCATATCATCCCCTCCTTCCTCTCAATCTTGGATTTACGACCTTGTCAGCTGTATGACTCACAAAGACAAAACCTAGAGTGGTGAGCATTATCAACAGACCTGGAGGTACAAACCACCACCACGCATTAGTTAGCAAAACTGCGTTTCCCCATGCCCAGTGAAGAATGATTCCCCAGCTTGGTTGTCCATGTATATCTACAAATCCGAGGAATGCGATTCCTGCTTCGCTAAGAATTGCATTAACCACTCCCAGAATCATATTTGCCAGAATTAGTGGGAGTGTGTTTGGTAAGATGTGTTTTAGAAGAATATAGTTGTCACTAGCTCCAAGTGCATGCGCCGCCTCGGTCAACGGTCTCTCTCTTAAGGAAAGCGCTTCACTTCGTACCATCCTTGCTGTACCAGTCCATCCTAGAATTGCAATTACGATAATCACATTCTGCAATCCTTGACCAAAAAGGGCCAGGAAGATGAGCATGAGTGGCAATGTCGGAAGACAAAGAAACATGTCAGTGATTCTCATGAGAATAGTGTCGATGAGCCCGCCATAGTATCCTGATGCCAGTCCCACCGAAGTACCAATAGTGACAGCAGTGATACTTGCAGCAAATCCAACAAGTAACGATATTTGAGAACCATATATCAACCGACTGAAGATATCTTCACCGTTTTGATTTGTTCCTAGAATATGTTGAGCACTGGGTGGCTGGAGGATATCTTCTATTTCCAGAGAGCCTGCATTCCAAGGGTATGGTGCAATGATTGGTGCGCATAGAGCCATGATTATTATTGAAGAAATTATAATCAGTCCAATCATTCCCATCGGATGGTAGAGAAATTCTCTCCAGAATGACTCAATGTTAGGTCTAAGATTCCAAATCATCTGTATCACATTAGGCATTATCAGAGCAAGTGGAATCACCAAAAACACCGGAATGAGTGATCCCCATGCAAGTCCTCCTCGCGTAAGTTGAACCGATAAAGGAGCATAGATATAGTTACTATTGAGGAAGAACCCGATCTCCTCAAACCATCGTCCTTCGAGGATAAAGACGATGATGATGACAGCAAAAAAGAGTGAGCGATAAACGGTTAACCACGACTTCTTCCAGTTGACCATTGCCTTTAACTCCCAGAAGAAGATTGCAAATGTAAACATTAGACCGATACCAAAACTGATAGTGACCATCAGGAGAAGACAGATGCCTGCGAATAGAATTCTCTGGATGATATGACCTGCCCGATGAGCATAGAGTTTCTCACCTAGATATCCAAACCATGCTGATATCATTAGTGTGATAAAAAGTGTGAGCTGGACAGCGATAACGAATGTTCCAGCTGACTCCTCTGAAAGTCCTGCATGAGCCATGGCAACCCATCCTGCGAGGACTTCAGCGAACAGACCTAGGACGATTAGCAGTGAAATAATCAGAAGAATGGCTGCTCCATTTGACACAATCAAAACATGTAGTGGTTTCTTCTGCTTTTCCATTACAACTTTTGTGTTGGATTCATTATTTGTCAAATCATCACATCCTAGTATCTAATTCTTGGATCAAGGTAAAGATAGATCACATCTGCAGCATAGTTCGCGAATACAGTGATTGTTGCCAGAAAGAGAAAGATACCCTGCAGGACAGGATAGTCCACTGAGAGGACTGAATTATACGTAAGCAGTCCCAAACCGCTCCAGCTGAACACAAACTCGGTCATCATCGCTCCACTGATCAGATACGGGAGATTGACTGCGATTACGCTGACCATTGGGAGCATTGCATTTCGCATCGCATGCCCATAGAGGATTGTCCTTTCCTTGAGACCCTTGGCTTTTGCTGCGAGTATGTAGTCTTGTGTAAATACATCAAGAACTGTGTCTCGCATGATGAGATAGAATCCTCCGATAAAAGACAACGTGAGAACAATCCAGGGTCCTAACATATGATGCAAATAGTCAAACATGTATTCAACGAAATTCGCGTGTACATACCCTCTCGTAATAGTTCCTGCCAAAGGAATGATGCCCCACACAAAACCGCAATAGTAGAGGATTAGCATCCCAATCCAAAAGACAGGCATTGCGTATGCAACTAGGAAGACGACAGTTGATCCTGTGTCAACAATAGTATCGCGACGAGCAGCGGCAAGAACTCCAAAAATCATTCCTACAGTAATAGATAGAACAAGCGAAGCTCCCATAAGTACGAAAGTGTTTGTGAACCTATAGCTAAAGATAGTTTTCCAAACTGGTTCTCCAAAATGAGAGAATGAAAAGCCCATATCTCCATGGAAAAGATTCCAGACATACAGAAAATATTGCTCAATAAGAGGGCGATCTAGACCAAACCGCTCTATCACAGCGAGTCTGAGTTCCGGAGACATACCTTCTCCTATCAATGCCTGTCGTGGATCACCTGGCATCACCCGAAAGATGATGAAATTAAGAGTGATGATTGCAAACCAGACGATAATGGTCTGCAGCAGACGCTGACTAATATATCTCCAAGTGCCAATAGACTTTCGAATCGCCACTTTCCATCTCTCCTTCAATCATCACTGATTGGTACCTCCCCCTTAAAGCATATCGGACAGAGTAAAAATGCCAGAGAAAAAGAAAGGGGTGAGGGACCATAAAGGTCCCTGATTTTAATCTACTACTTCCTTCTCATTAAGAAGTAAGTCACAATTACACCAACAAGCAATGCCCCTGCGCCGATTCCGAGTATGAGTACCATATCCGGAGCTGGCGGTGGGGTAGTCGTTCCACCAAATGAGGAGTCGTACATGAACACCATTGTCTGCGGGTTGAAGTTTGTGAAGGGTCCACCGGGTGGTTTGGTGTAGTTGACCCATTCCGCTCTCATCGCGTGAGTGTCATCTGACAGGTACAGTGGTATGTAAGGTTTGTAATTCAGAATATCAATCTGAACCTGCTCTGCAGCTGCTGCAAGATTAGCAGGAGTAGCTGCCATGAACTCATCGAGATGCTGATCAACTGAGCTTACGTTTAGACCATAGCAGTTGTCACCCCAGTCGACAATGTTGTCACTGTGACATCGCCACCATACATGGTCCGGCACCGGACTGTATCCGTGGCTCATCTCGTAAGCGATGAATGCACGGGGTTCTTGATAAATTCCCTCATACATAGGACCGTCGTCTTTGACTACTACATTGCAGTCAATTCCAGCCTCAGCAAGCTGCACCTTGAGACCTGTCCCAGTTGCAACACTGATGTCATCCCATGAGAGTACCCAGAGGTCAAACTCAAGACCATCTCGGAAGTCCCCTGTGTATGAAGTGTAACCCGCATCATCGAGGATCTCATTTGCTCTAGTGATGTTCTGGCTTGGGAATACACCATTTGAACTAAAGAACGTTGGGAAGAACTCGTAAGGTATACTACTGTTTGTAGGTGTGCCAAATCCAAGTCTACCAATATTAATTAGTCCTGCACGGTCGATAGCATAGGCAACAGCATCTCGGACGTCCGGATCGTTAAATGGTGCAACAGTCATGTTGAAACCAATCACATAGTCCCACTGTGATGGTACGCCTGTGACAAGCTGAAGTTCCGGAGCGTTTAGGATTGATGATACATACGCACCAAAGACTTCGTAACGTTCAGAGTCCGCTGTACCCTGCCTCATTGCGAGAATACGAGCATCCTGACCAAGTACAACATCAATTCGTAAGTCTTCAATATTCGGAAGCTGACCGATGTTCGGGTTGGATGGACCCCACCAATCATCATTCCTCTCCATCTGAATGTACTCATCTGGAACTCTTGAAACAAACTTGAATGGTCCCGAACCGATATGAGCTGTCGCATTGGTTGCATCATCCCACACTGGATCATCTGCTGGTAAACCATCACGAATGTGCTCTGGTAAGATATAGATCATTCCAAGATTCTGTACAGCAAATGAATACACTTGATCGAAGACCACAACTACATCATTACCATCTACAGTTATTGATGTAGTGTGCTGCAACATTGACCAATAGTTTGCATCTGCTGGAGCATTTTTATGAAGTTCAAATGTGAACTTGATATCATCGGGTGTTAATGGAGTACCATCATGCCATACTGCACCTTCTCTTATAGTAAAGGTGACAGTGAGGCCATCCGAAGATACATCCCAACTTTCACATAACCACGGAATCATGTTGAAATTCTCGTCGAATGAGATAAGCGTGTCATAGATTAGCATGTCATACCAAGTAGAACGTGCGCTCCGAGCAAAAATCGGGTTTTGCTCTCCAATATCTGAAGGATAGGCCATTACAAATGACATAACATCATCCTGAGCAACAGCCTTTGGTGCAACGCCCATTATTGGAAAGACCAAGAGTAAAGCTAATACTATGAAGCTACCTCTCTGTTTCCTATTCATTCATTCTATCCTCCTAAGTAGACAGTACCAATAGCTAGCAAATATACTAATCTAACCAAGTCGGTACCTACTCCTAGTAACACTAATCGTACCCAATATAGGGTTTAAGCGTTTCGAATTCAGTATCGAACATGGCTTTCTTTACACATTCTGAAAAAGAACTTCTGCATTTGCATACAATGTGCAAACTCTAGAGAGGGCACTGCCTTGTTTTTTGGCTCCTTGAAGTGAGTCTGCTCCAGACATTTCTAAGAATAAAAGCCTAGACTCCTCAGTCGAAGTATCGCGATATCTTGCAACCAATGTTTCTACGGAAACTGAATCACCTATCTCTGCTGAAACCACTATATCTTTTTGTGAGCAGTTTGTCACAAGGGAGGATGCCAAAACAAACGAATGAAGTTCCTTTCTTTCCTGTATTAATTCCTCTTCACGTTTCATACCATAAGGTGATCGCGGAATGATAAGTGCGATTGCAGCCAAGGGGTCTGCTTGGAGAGACCTGAGTGTGGGTCGTAGTTCTTCATCTAATTCTTGTCCCCTCCAACGATTTAGAATCAATTCGTCAATGACGTTTTGAATAGCTTCTAAAGAAGTATTTTCAGAATATTGTTGTTTTACATCTTCACTGTTTAGCACCTTTAAGTTTGCATAGCGAGGTCTCCACAGCAAGAATCTATGGTCTCTGTCCCCAACTATTGGCGACATCACTTCATCAATGTAAGAAACTGATGTGCATTGCTCGGAGTTTCTTAATTTTTCAAGGCTCCATGTTATTTTTCTGAATGGTCGATAGAGGACCTCCACACGCTCCAGTATCTCATGTTTTGACCTACTTAAGACACCCTTGGATTTTGCTTGTCCTTCTAGGAATTTGGTTAGTGATTCTTCATTGAAATTCAGAGATTCGAAAATATTCACTGAATCTACTTCCTCTTAGGAACGCTACTCAGTGATGCTATCTGATAAGATGTTCGCTGTACGCGAGAAAGGGAGGATATATCTCAGTGATTTCATGTTACTATCGCTGTGATTTACATGTACGAATCTGTGACCAAGTTCATTGATGACAATTTAGACAATTCTATAGATGCTCTCAAAGCTCTCTGTAGAATCCCCTCTGTAGCTGCTAAGAATGAGGGGCTTGATGAAGCAGCAGAACTAGTTGAGAAGATGCTTAAGGATGTGGGTTTGGAAACGGAGATTCATCAGACTTCCGGTGCGTCAGTCGTTACCGGGTGGCTTGATGTTGGAGCAAAGAGGACATTACTCTTTTATGATCACTATGATGTTCAACCTGCTGAACCCTTTGACTTGTGGGAATCACCACCTTTTGAACCTGAGATTCGAAATGGACGATTATATGGTCGGGGTGTTGCTGATAATAAGGGTGACACAACATCTCGGATTTGGACATTAAAAGCGTTCAAAGAAACTGGCACCGAGTTGCCTGTCAACATCAAAATCGTTGTTGAAGGTGAAGAGGAGATAGGAAGCGTTCACCTGCCTGAATACACAGAGAAGAATAAAGAGTTCATAACCGCAGATGGCGGGATCTGGGAGTTCGGTGGTGAAGGTATCCATGGAAAGCAGGAAGCCTGGCTTGGCCTCAAAGGTATTTTTTACGTGGAGCTTGAAGTTGAACGTCTTTCAAGAGATGTACACTCAAGTACAGCATGTGTTCTTCCATCAGCAGCTAGTAGATTAATCTGGGCCTTGAACTCACTAAAGAATCAAGAGAGTAACATCTTGATTGAAGGTTTTTATGATGGCATAAAACCATTGAGCGAAGCTGAAATTGAAGCGATTCAGAAGATTGACATGCGTGAAAAGCAGATGAAGGAAATATACGGGATTGACGAGTACCTCAATGGTCTCACTGGTGACAAGTTAAAGAGAGCTTACTATGGAGATCCAACTTGTAACATCTGCGGACTCACAAGTGGATATCAGGGAAAGGGTTCAATGACAGTACTTCCAGCTAAAGCATCATGTAAAATCGACTTTCGACTTGTAGAAGGTATGCATCCTGATGATATCCACAAGAAGCTTCGGAAGCATTTAGATGACCGAGGATTCACTGATGTCAAGATACCTTATCTCGAAGGATATCCTGCTGCTAAGACTCCAATTGAACATCCATTTGTGAGGATTGTAGAGAAGGCGAATCAACGAGTCTTTGGCGATTTGGTAATTCACCCAACAAGCCCTGGCTCTGGTCCCCTCTATCTGTTCAACAAGCATGTGCCAATGGTGTCTATTGGTTGCGGGGATTACGAATCAAAGGCACACTCACCAAACGAGAGCATAGTTCTAGAGAATTATCGAAAAGCAATGCATCGTATCGTTGCAGTCATAGATGAGATGAGTAAGTGGTAAAACTCGGTAGTCCTGTTATCTATTGCATTATGGGAGTGGAGGTGTTACTACGACATCCTTCTCCCATTCCACTTCATAGCTATATCCAA
>JBHLRC010000027.1:0-1618 GCA_048882965.1 Candidatus Thorarchaeota archaeon | reverse complement strand
TTCTTGGTTTCTGCTTCGATTGTAACTTCCCACTCTATAACTCCAAGTTCCATTTTCTTGTAGGATAACGATGGCTCTGAGAGTTCAACAACTCCCTTCTGAGAGAAGAACTCAACTCCATTTATTCTTTCGCAGAAAATTTAGACGTTTTCATATGGTAGTCTTATTAAAAAGCAACACCCTTGTTTATCCTGATTGATCAGTTTAATCGAACCATTCTCGGATTCTATGATTGTCTTTGTAAGATATAATCCCAATCCTTTCCCCTCCGGACCTGTCGTAGTTCCCTTCTTGAATAGGATGTCATGAATATCGGGGTCCACTCCGGGTCCGTCATCTGCAAACTCTATCTCAAGTTTATCTTTGGTATGAGAGATTGCTATATTCACATTGGGATTATCGCCTGCATGCTGAGCTGTGTTTCTTAGTAGGTTCTCGAATGCCAAAGCTACAAGTCTACCATATTTGGGAGGATTCTTTTTGACTTCGTCTGTGGATGTGATGGAAACATGCAATCCGTTGAAAGCAGTTTCAGCTCTCCTTCCGATTTTTCTCAGTACAGAAATGATATCTGTTTCAAGTTCCGCCTCCTTCATCGAGAATATGTGGAGAAGACTTCTCATTCGTTGCGCAGCAGCATGAGTAGATTCAAGAAATGCTGCTTGTCGTGGTTCTCCATTCGACATTTGTGAGAGCTCTATTCCTCCCAGAACCATCTGTAGGTCATTGCCTAGATCGTGTCTTAGCAGACTATTGTAGATCTCAAGCTCCCTTCTTCTTGCCTCAATCGTGCGATTGCTTCTCTCAAGCCGCGTCACATAGTATTCTTGATTCCATGAGGTGAACATCAACAATATTGAGATTGCAAAGTATACTGCTATTGATTCCATAGCATCAACAATATTGATGCCCGGGTGTGAGATTGTTAGAATCAAAAGGGCACTTGACATTCCCCCCACAAGCAATGCTTGTTTTCTGATAGAGATTAACTGTGTGCCTAGAAGTACTGATAATACAGGCCAAGTCAGAATTTGAAAGGCGAGGTTACCTCTTGTCCAAACTGGAGCAAGTGAGATTGAGATGATGGGGATGATAGTCGCACATATTATAGTTATAGCTGATGCTAGTCTTATATGTGAGGTGCCACTGAGTAGGTATACACCAGCCACAAAAATCACCAATGTAGAGTAGAATGGATATCCTTGTACTGGGTCACTGGTAATTTGCAGAATGGGAAATACGCACACAGCGGCAAGTAGTGCAGTCCTTAGAAATCTCGCTCGTCTTCTTAATCCACCTTCAACAATCGATGGGAACGGACGTGTGAGGAATCTAGGTACCTGTAGAATCCTCTTTAGGATATGACCTAAGGTCAATTGTATCGTCTTTGCATCCCTCAATGCATCCGGCTCCATCTGTCAATGAATAACTGACTATCTGGTGATATTATGCGTGACTGAACATGTGGAAAACCACCATTATAAAGTTGTGATAATCTTGAAATTTATTTTCAGACACCCCGCACCCACAATATGAATATTTATGGATATTTATTATAATATTATAATATAACAAAATAGTTTATAATATAATTCTTCCATATTCTCTCATATAACCA
>JBHLRC010000026.1:0-28218 GCA_048882965.1 Candidatus Thorarchaeota archaeon | reverse complement strand
AGAATCCTCAATCGCTTTTCTGTGAATTTTGACAAATTTGAATCCAACAGCTTCATAGAACAACATTGCTGGTTTGTTATCATTTGTTGTAATAACCCAGATTCTCGTGCAATTTTCAGAAACTGCAACGTTTCTTACTCTCTCGACCAATGACCTTCCTATCCCCTTACCTGGTCTCAAGACATTTAGAGTGACTATCTCAAGGGATCTGTTTTGAATATGGCATGTGAGTAAGCCCACTTTCTGTCCATTAACCTCGGCTATGAATCCTGGGAGACAATCCGCCTGATGTGCAACACCTCTAGATACAACCTTTGTAGATCCCCATGCTTTGATCAATACTTCTTTTATCCATTCTCGGTCCAGTTCTACTATCTCTCGAATTTGTATGGGCGTATTCAGTCTTTATCCCTAAGATAAACTTCCAATCAGTTCTAAGATAAAACCTCTGAGTTGGTCATGCCCCAAATGATTTATTTCATTAAGTACAATATGACAAATGCCGGAGCCTTGAGGAGGTATCTCCAATATACAACTATGCTGAGATAACCATTCGAAAAGCAGTTCTAGCAGAGGTAGACGTAGTCAAGGCAATAATCAAAGAGGCTTATCAACCAATTATGAAGCAGTTATCTAGAAAACCTGCTGCACTTGAGGAAGGTCTCGGAAAAATATCGCGACACATCCAGATGGGAAATCAATATGTTGCTCTTGTTGGCGAGAATGTTGTTGGAACAATGAGAGTTAGTCTTCGTGGTCAAATTGGTGTTATTAGTAGAGTAGCTGTTAGTTCTGAGTTTCGGGGACGAAGAATTGGAACCATGCTTGTTGATTATGCTGAAAATTTACTAATCCACATGGGTGCAAAGTGTATAGAGATCGAGATATATGGTGCTGTTGAGCAGCAACTATCATTCTATGAGCGAATCGGATATGTTGAAACCGATCGGATGGAGCGACTTGGTGAAGAGATTGTGGTCATGCAAAAGGACCTGACGGAACAACCAATTGAAGAAGATGAATAACTCATTTGCTCTTCTGCGCTCGCTTTTTTGCTATTAACGCAGCAACAGAACCTGCACCTAGTCCATTTCCGATATTTACAACTGCAAGACCTGGTGAACAAGATTGTAACATTGATGAGAGAGCAGTTTCTCCGTTTCCACCATGTCCGTATCCTGTAGGCACAGGAACTCCAATAACAGGCACATCAATGAGGGCTGCTACAACAGTTGGCAAGGCTCCTTCCATACCTGCTAACACAACAACTGCGTCAACATCCTCATCCACAATCTTCTGTATTGGTTCTATCAATCTATGAATACCTGCAACACCGACATCATAGAATGTCAAGGTCTCTACGCCCATCAATTTAGCAATTGCCTCAGTTTCTCTAGCATATATTACATCTGATGTGCCTGCAGTGAGGATGGCAATCTTACCCTCTTTTTTTGGTTCAATCCATGATTTTGAATGTGTTAAAACAGTCAGGTGATTATTTGAACCTTGAATCTCAAAGATAAATTCTGGATGTGCTTTTTTCAATCCCTCGAGTTTCTGCTTATTCATTCGGGTGAGTAATGCAACATCATTCTTCTCTACAAGTGCTTTCACGATTTTGCTTAAGTTTTCGATGGATTTACTTTCAGCGTAAACAACCTCTGGAACTCCACTTCGCTCCTGTCGATTTGCATCAATCATTCCAATATCAGAAATCTGCGTCAATGTTATTGACCTAAGTTTCTTTTCAGCTTCCTCTAGGGTTATCTTGCCAGCTGCTAATTTTTCAAGCACATCACGAGTCGATGTCATTGTCTTCCTGCGATGAGTTGAAACATTCAGATATGTGCCTTTCCTAAGGTACAATTTCACAACCGTTGTTAAATTCTGGATATTCAAACACACTGTTTGAAATGACTCCATTGTCGATAAGATTCTGCACATCTCGAACATACTTTTTCAAGGTGTTAAAGAGATATCTGGAAACATTACATATCTTCTCAAATCCTTCTTCTCCCCAAAGTCTCTGCTTGTTGGCAAATAGACATCTGCCACCACAGATTTCATAATCCTCACAAGACGGACAAGGTTCATCCACTAACATGCAGTTCTTAAGTTCATCTGGTTCAGAGTTCCAAATATCTCCTACAATCGAAAAATCCCAGTCCGGAGAGATAGGGCACACTCCGATTTTCCCATCAACATGTATTGCGAATGTGTCCAAACCTGAACCACATCGCATCTTAGATGCGTCACCTGTAAGCAGCGTGTGCATGAGCGGTAAGAAGGGGACTATGCCTTCCACAACACCAGTTTCCATCTTCTCAACCCATTCCTCAACAAGTCGAGATATGCCCGGATTGTAGCTCCTATTGACCCATTCATCGAAATCTTGCCAATTATCTTCCGCATCCCATACAACATTGAGTTGCCAATGGACGTGATCGAATGAGGGGTCTCTCATGTCCAGTAAATGTCGTACATCCCGATAGATGTCTGATTGTTCTGAAACCGCCATCCTTGCCACAATGTCGCCTCCATAGCCTACCTCTCGAAGCCATCTGACATTCTTGACGACCTTCTGATAAACACCATTTGAGCGATAACCATCAGTGGTTTCCTCGGTACCATCTATAGAAACTAGGATTGAATGGAACCGTTTGACATTATCTTCGGGAATTCGATCCAAGAGAAGTGCATTAGTCTGAAGCATGAACCTTGCCTTAGGAAATCGGTTCATCAATTCTATGATTAAAGGGACTCTGAGAGTTGGTTCTCCACCATAGAGCATCAATTGGATGTCTCTATCCTTTTCTAGAAATGCTGCGAGGTCATCAATTGAGTAATGTATCTCAGTATCTGGTCCGGTTTCTTCTCCGCCATGACAGTAGAAGCAATTGAGATTGCATCTACGAGTTAAGACCAGATGATAGTTCAATGCGTTCGCGCTCCAAGACCCTCCAAGGTGTATCCTGCATAAAGGTTCCCCTGCGTCTAATCATTCATTAGATCTCTTTGAACGGTATTGCTATTCTTCTTCTTCAAGAGAAGAAAGTCGGTGGCTCCGGAAATATTATTGCCTTTACATATGGTGAAAGAATCTCTGGTATCTCCGGAGCACTATCAGTTTTATAGAATTCTCCCTGAAAGCTTTTGTTAGTCATTTGAAGAGTGATTGAGAATACGCTTTCAAAAATCTCCTTTGTACCTGAAATAATCAATCCGGTTTTTGTTACTGATAGAATACGAAATCCTTGGTCTTCTAGTATCTCAGTAGCAGCCTTAATCGTAGAATTTGATGGTTGGTACTGCTTCACATTTGCCGCTGTTATGGTTCCCTTCACATCAAGTATTGTTACTCCACTTGGAGTATCAAGTATCACATCTGCTGTTATCTCCATTTCTTTGTCGCTCTTTTTTTTCATATTGCATATCTCTTCGTGTACTTATCAGGTTAATCGGATATCAATTTCTCCATCAGTATTGTGTATCATCCATCTCTGCTAGTAGCATGTTCTCGAGATCTTCAATTTGCTCTTCGAGTTCTTTAGGGATAGGATCCGGTATTGGTCCGGGTCCAGGCACTGGCTGTGGGATAGGTATAGGAACTGGAATTGGACCCGGGATTGGGATGGGCTGTGGGATTGGTCCAGGTATTGGACCTATAATTCTACAGCGCCATGCGGCTAAGAAATGAGCACGAGCAGCATTAACTAATCCGCCTCCTGTTGCTAAATCGTGACCTGCTACAGCTGTGTCCGCTCCATCAGCAGCTGGATTTGTTTGTCCTTGTGTTACATCTGTAGCTGATCTGATGAGAATGCTCTTGATAGCTGCAGGATTCAGCCGCTTACATCTTTGGAGAAGAAGAGCGCACACACCAGCAATTTGCGGACTTGATGCAGATGTTCCACTGAAAGCCGCCCATCCATCATTTGCCGTAGTTTCATCTCCATTAGGAAATACACCAACCGCGTTTCCTGCATCAATTGTGGAACCCGCCTGTTGAGGAAACATGATATAAATCCCCTCTGGTTGCATTCCTACCAAACCACATACATCAGGCACTTCTCTTGGAGATCCATTGACTGTGTAAATCTGACTCTGGAAGCTAGAGGCGTAATCTGACGCTTGCAGATTCATATCCTGGTCACAATAAACCCCTCCAACCGCAATTACATCTGGATGCATTGCTGGGAATGCTATATGCCCATTTCCTGCAGAAAAACATACTACAATTCCATCTGCAACAGCACTAGCCACAGCTGCCTCTAAGTTTGCGTATTGTGAAGGTAATGTTGTATGACCTCTCACATCATGGCCCCAGCTACACGTGATAATATCTGGTGATTGATCAACTGCAGTGTTGAAAGCTAGGGTTGTACTAACTCCCATTTTAATGCCAACAACCTTGACATCGGGAGCTGCAGCGAAAACGTTTGTCACTTCTCCTGTCCCATGTCCATAATCGTCAGTAGCAACATTCGTAGCATCTGGTGACAAGACTGCATCAAGTCTATAACCTCTTCTAGTGAAGAATGAATGCTTATAGAAGCCTGTATCTGGCATTGCCACTTTGATGCCTTTTCCTGTGGTACCTAAACGATGCACCCGACTGGCATTCAAGACCATCTCAACATCTGATGGAACATCAAGATGGTGATACCCAACCGAGGGTGGAAGAGGTGATTGAAAGAAAATGGGGGGCTCGGGATATACGATCCCCTCTACCATCTCCTGTAGTCCCCTTGGTGCATCAAACACCTTCTGTTTTCTTGGACCTTCAAAGAATGCCATCTTCTTCTTGATTTTGGCTGCACCTTCAAAGACATCACGAGTTTTTCTTCGAAATGTCGTTTTGAGGACATCTTCATGTAGATCCTTAGGACCTGATACGATTATAGTCAACTTTCCTTTATACAATATTTTGAAACCCAAGTCTCCGAGTTTCTGTGCAATTCTATCAACTGTAATTATGTCTGACATAAATTCAGAAACATTCCTAGAGTTTATTTGGCCTGACGCCTGAAAGAGCGGAGTCTTTCCAATTGACTTGGGTGAAATTTCAGCTGTTATTTCATCTACCACGTTACATAACCTCTTGGGAATCTTCCCAAATGGTTTTCTCTTCCTCGTTGAATAAATAACAACCCATACTAATTCTAGAGTATTCAATTATCATTCTATTAACAAATGGATTGAGTTTATTTTCCCACGTCTTGTTAAATAAATACAAAAATCTATTAAACTTCTAAACATTTGGCCAAATCTTTGAGATAAAATAAATCATATGTTTAGGTGATAAGACGAAATGGTTGTACAATAGAACCTCTTCTTAAACAGTCCCTAGTAATCAACCGCATAAACATCGCTCTCTAATCAACATCCACCTGAATCCCAAGGTCTGTCAGTAGCTTGTCAAGTTGTTTTACGTTATGGGGTTTTAGGCGTTCTCTGATGGATGTATATCCAAGGTATCTATCCTTTTCCTCCCTCAAGACATAATCAGAAATCTTGTTTGTGACTACTCGTTCAATTGCTAAATAATGTCCAAGCCCTCTTGATATCACATCTTCGTCAGCCTGTAGTTCGTCATGCAGATCCGTGCCCAAGGAAATGTGTGAGAGTTCATGTGCTAGTAGCCCAATAATTGCCTGTTCTGGCCATCTGGTCACCGAGATATTGCATCGGATGCTGTCCATTTTATCTTTGCTCCACACAATGACAGCATTCGGCCCTTCTCGTGACCAAAGAATGTAGACTGTTCTATCTTTGATATCTGCATACTTTTCTCTCATCAAATTAAAGATGAGATCCTCAAATCGTTTGGTGTGTTTATGATCCGCCAGTCTTTGTGCAAGTCTCTTGTCTAATTTCTGAGAGACCTGACTTCTCAAACTCCATTCCTTCTCGAACTTTGGATTCGGTGTTTTAATGGGTTGAGTTGTTTTCTCTAAGGCAAAGAGAGTTTCAATCAGAACTCTTCCATACTCACTGATTACGAATCTATTCCTAGCATAAGACCGAATGTCTTTTTCCGTAACGTCCCAAATACTCTCTACTACGTTAGCATCTGCAAGCATTCGACAGTATCTGAATGCAGACGATCTACTGAGACTGAAACCAGCAATGACATCCTCAACATTAAGACCAATCGTATTTTCATATAGCCAAATGAGGATGGAGAAAGTTGTCCTGTTCTTGAACACATTGTGCATCTTGAAAAATAATGATTTGGAACAGACTGGAATCAAATCTTCAGTTTCAGAAAGAACAGTCTCAGAATTTGAGATTGGCATGAAGTATAATGCAACTCCAAACCTGATATGCATTGAGTTTCCTTGTCAGTATTCGATGTTAATTCTTAATTCATACTGACCTGCTCCAGAGTATGATTGAACCATCATATGCCAGATTCCTTCTTCAATTGTGTAAACTGTGAAGTCTTCTCCTCCTACATCATACCCTCTAAATTCATAGTCTGTTGTGGTTGGTGTGTAACCAAACCCCGCGTATAAATCAAAATCATTGCCACCGCATCTCAGGATAATGTGCATACTGATAGGATTAGCCTCTACTCTGATAGAGTGAATATTGAAGTCATCTGCTCCATCTAGTGTACCGAGAAACCGATAGGATCCAGGCTCAGGCTCTACATTAGTTTCATATCCAATTGGTGCACTTGGAAGGAGCATAATCAATCCCGCCGCACCTATGATGAAACCAATCCCAATCACTATTACCTCGGTTTTACCAAGAGCCACGAAGGTCACCTGAAAGTAAACCAAACAAACTCAATACAACCAATAAGGTTTCTTGCTCTTTCTACCAAGTCACGAGAATTTTAGTTTCAACAACCGATATGTTTCCAACCATGCGAAGATTGCTCCAACAAGTCCCACCGTTAAACCAATGTAGCGATCAAAAAGGCTGAGTGGTGCTCCAAGAGTCATTATGAAATAGACCAACGTGAAGACAGAGAAGAACACAGCAATAAAGGAATAACGTGGCAAGACAATTCCCCTAAATGCAATGAAATTCTGAAGAACACCTACTTTCACTAGTTTCTTCAGTTGATACGTGTTGTCTGGATTCTTCTCAATGAGTTCTAACGATTCCAGTTTTGTCAAATGGTGACTTGCCACAGAGGGACTAGACATTCCAATCGCCCGCTGAACTTCACGGACACCAACGGAGGAATCACTCGACAACATGTACCAGTAGACTCGGAGAGTATTCCCCCTGAGCTCAGGTTCTAAATCACGCTCATTTGAAGACAATCCCAAACACCACGCACATCTTACTGTAGACTTTTCAGATTAATGTCTTCTCACTCATAATATTGTTCTATTTCCCGAACAAATGAGTATCTGCTGTTCTATTCCATGGTACTAAGTAGAAATGTTGCATAGTAATTACTATGTTGTTTCGATTCTTCATTCACGCTTTGGACACTCAGACGAAGAGAAAAATGATTGCTGGTGGAATTGCATCATCACTACTTGCGCTCAGTCTTGTCGTGACTATTGGAGTAATCGGAGGTTGGAACACTGAAAGATATACACATACCGGTCATCCCAATACTCCGATCTTCACAATTAGTACTACGGTAGCAAATGATTTTGCAGATTTCATTCCGTATACTGTGGATGTTACACCGAACGTTCCTTGGTATACCATATCAGAAGGATTAACCAATATCGCAAATATCCACCTCTTTTCCTACCTGACTCAACAAGATCGAGAGATAATCAAAGAAAATGGTTTCGTTGCTGGGCTAAGCCAGTATGATCAGATTTACGACATTCTCCAAGAGAATGAAGATGATGATATCCCAAGCTTCGTTAGTTCGGACGCTGTTTTACACGCTTTTCATGTGCTTTATGACCTGGCTCTGAGAGAGACAGAAACCTACACCTTCTGGAACCTTCTAGGCAACTTGACAAAATCGCTTGTGAATAGCTCGTACAACCAGTATCAATCAGCTCCAGAAGGTCGTTGGAAAGATGCAGCCCTTCGAAATGTGATGTTTTTCTCTGTAGCAGACTACTTACTCGATAATCAGACGACTCTCCATCCTGAGGTCATTGATGAGGTTACTAATGTTCTCTCTCTGATTGAAGGCCATTCTCAATATACTTCTGATTGGTTTCAAAACTACGTGGAGGACTTCACTCAATATGTACCCCGTGGTCATTATACAAGGACCGAGAAGCTAGAACAATTCTTCATGGCGATGATGTGGTATGGTCGTATAGCATTCCGTTTGCAACCTGGACAAACAACTCTTGCTATAGAAACTGGGATGAATGAAACAGCTCAGGCTATTCTTCTATGTATTGCACTAAGGAGCGATGTGGAAGGACTTCTCCCTGGAACAGAAGGGTATGAAGTTTGGGATGCTGTATATGAACCAACTCGTTTCTTTGTTGGTGATTCCGATGATCTCTTGCCTTCGGAGTATAATCCATTAATTGAAAGTGTGTGGGGAACCGCCTTTTCACTCGATGATTTAGATAATGACACTCTTCTACAGGAGTTTATTGACTCAGCACTTGTCCTTCAAGAACCGCGAATCTTGTCTTCCGTAATTAATGATACGCAGTCTCTCAATGAAACAATGGGTCTAAGGTTCATGGGTCAGAGATTTGTACCTGATAGTTACTTCCTCAGCCAACTCGTTTATGATAATGTTGGAACGCAAGACAATCCCCGGTTATTACCTAAAGGTCTGGACGTTATGGCTGCACTCGGCTCCAACCGGTCATGGGAATTACTTGACGACCAGAAGCACTACTACCAGTATGTAGAACAGATGGAATTCTTGTGGAACGAAGTTGAAAACATGAGTGCAGAGGAATGGACTCACAATCTGTACTACCTTTGGCTTTACTCGCTTTTGCCACTTCTAAACGACCCTGGTGATGGATACCCGATGTTCATGCAGAGTGAAGCTTGGGTGGACAAACAACTTATGACTTCACTCGGGTCTTGGACTGAACTTAGACATGATACTATCCTCTATGTGAAGCAGTCATATACTGTTGTTCCTGGTTCTATAGGTCCACCTCCAGAACGGGTGGTTGGCTATGTTGAACCTGTACCAGAGGTTTATGCAAGGTTAGCAACTCTTTGTGACATGATGATTGACGGATTAGAAGGTCGTGGTATACTGTCCGATAGAATTGGACCAAGATTGGAATGGATGCGGAATTTCCTCCTTGATCTCTTGACAATATCCGAGAAGGAACTCACTGGACAGTCCCTGACAGATGATGAGGTTGACCTCATTAAGAACAGCGGTGACATTCTGGATGGAATTGCTTCTCTAGCTAACTTTGAAGACTTAACAAATGACGCTGATGAGAGGATTGCAGTTGTAGCAGATGTTCATACTTGTCCTGACCCACTTGCAGCTGTTCTCGAGGAGGCAGTCGGGAATCCAATGGTGATCTATGTTGCAGTTGAGGTTGAAGGAAGAATAATCCTCACACGTGGGGGCATCTTCTCCTACTACGAATTTGCTTGGCCTATGAATGACCGCTTAACCGATGAAGCTTGGCAAGAGATGCTAGACTCTGGAGATACTCCTCCGATGCCACTATGGGTTGGAGTCTTTGTGTCTGATAGCGAAAGTGATTGAAAGAAATTGGAACCTATCGACATCCTTATGATTTCCTGAGACACCAAACATGTGAGTTGCCCGTAGTGAAACCATACCATCTCGCTGTACTAGCCTTTGTCATTCTACTGGTAGTACCTATCTCAGCTCAAGAACCTGCAACGATTGTTAAGCAAAATTCTCAGTTCACTGTGTCTCAGTCTGCTCTACTCCCAGCTCATGAGTATGTATGGCAGGAAATCAATGGATTCTGTGCATGGGCCGCGACAACTATGGCAATGCAATATGCTGGTGTAGACCTAACAATGCATGAAGTATTTGCTGCAACGACAATTGGTTTTTCCTTTGCGTACTTCAGGTTTGATGATACATGGCTTATGTATCCCGGAGCTTTATACACCCAAGCTGAACCAACTCAGTTTCTAGCCAATCTCTACGGAGTCAATTATACTATCTATCTAGGAAATAGCATTCCAAATCTAGAGCAAACAGTCCAAGTATGGCAAAGTGAGAGCATTCAAGTTGGAGTGTTGGATGGTCAAACTGATGCGTTTGACTTGATGCGCGACACTATCGACAGGGGATATCCTCTCCTCATTAGTGTAGACCCAGCATATCTTCCGTCTCCTGATTATGACTTCTTGCGAGCTCAGGGAGCTTCTGGCGGTGCTCATGGTATCTTAATTGTAGGTTATAATGACACTGTTGGTTCGGCTACTATTGTAGACCCTGGAGTGGGGTCGTTTGGAGATGACTTCGGATATCCAGATGATGGACGAGGAAACTATACTGAAATCACCTACACAGCTCTCATCGATGCATGGTCAAATCGTTACTTCATCTCAAACACATTCTTTCCTGGTGCACCACCAACATCCCCAATCGATGATAGACTGGGTCCAATGGTTCGTGACAAACTTCTAGGCGTTGGACATATCTACTCTCCCTCTAGCGCGAATGCTATTGTCGGAAAATTCGGTCAAGCCGCATTTCGTAAAATGAGTGAAGATATTTCCATAACCGGTTTGACAACGTTTCTCAGTCAGTTCGATGGGTATGATGATGAAATCAGTTTCAAGGCATCTTTGATCTATTTTGTGGGTCTGGGTCTAGAGGCTCAACTAACTCTCCAATATCTGTCTTACCGTACTGCGTTACAGAGTCTTCCAGATCTTATGCCTGACACTGACCTCACAGCATTTTTAGATGCAGGTGAAGATGCTGTCCCAGCATTTGAGAATCTTGTTGACAACTCTTCTTTGATCTTTCCAGGCAATATCTCACAAATTACTGGAACTGTTTCTCAGACATTCCTTGAGATTGCAGAAACCTTTAACGCAACAGGCGACCTCGATACAGCTTTGGCTCCGCATGAATCCTTTTTGGAATCAATCTCCGAAAATCTCCTTACAATTGCTGACTCATGGAAGGCTGCTGGAGATGAACTTGCTAAGTACTGGCCAAACGATTTCCTAACAGTTTATGGACCCACAATCCTCATAGTGGGAAGTGGTGTTGGTGCTCTTGTCATTGGGCTTGTCTACTGGATCTGGAAGAAAGAGTCTCAATGACAGTGAGGTATTAGGTTTCCTCTACTCCTAGTAGTTTCAACAATTGAGAACTATCATTTGTTGGTAATTTACAGTTATAGTTAATGCAAACGTGAGCTGTGGCTTTTCCACCAACTCTGTCGTGATACTTTGTAAAAGGTGCAAGTCGAGAAACCTCGGCTGATTGATACTCGGTCCCTTTCAATAGAATCACCTTGTTTGGTATATACTGACCTCGAATGGTGTTCAATAACTCTTGAGTGTCCGGATTCTCGGGCTCTCCTGCAATGACGATCTCAAAAGACTCGCCTTGTGTAAACTCCAAAGCAGTCAGCATCATTGAGAAGCTCGAGGGTGTTCTTTGAATGATTCCTGAAAATGCTTTGATTGTTTCAATTGCTTTGTTCTCAAAATTGGGGTCTCCAAGAAATCTAGCAAGTCTAATCAGGTTTAACGCAGCAACAGAATTTCCAGATGGCATTGCACCATCATATGCATCTTTCTTCCTCACCAGTAACTCTTCAGCATCAGTACTTGTGAAGAAGAATCCCCCTCCCTCATTATCCCAGAACTTCTCGATTAGTTCAGCTGAGAGCATTTTAGCTTTTTCCAAATATTCAGGTTTGAAGGTTGCCTCATATGTTTCAAGTAGCGCCCAAATCAAATATGCATAATCATCAAGAAATGCCTCAATTGCTACTTCTCCTTCTTTGTACCTATGAAATAATCCTTTTTCTTCATCAAGCATTGTATCAAGAATGAATGTCATTGCATTCTCAACAATCTCCAGGTATTTTTCATCACCTAGTGTTGCTGCAGCTTTCGCTATTGCTGCTATCATAAAACCATTCCAGTCGGTCAGAACCTTGTCATCCAGACTTGGTCGGACTCTTTGTTCCCTACGCATGAAAAGATCAGTCCTGGCTTTTCCAAGTAGAATTTCTACCTCCTGTCTGGACATTTTTGTGTCAAGATTAATCGACTCGCTCAGGTGTAGTATATTTAGTCCTGTCTTCTTTCGTGTAGATTCATCCTCGAAATTTCCATTCTCTTGAATGTTATATACTTGCAAGAAGATTCGTGCCACGTCTTCCACGAGGACATCCTTAATCTCGCTCTCAGTCCATGTGTAAAACTTACCCTCCTCGCCCTCTGAATCAGCATCCTCAGCTGAATAGAAAGCTCCTTCAGGATTAGTCAGGTCTCTAGTCACATACTCAACAATGTCCCTGACTACATCTGCATACTCCTGCTTTCTTGTGATCTGATATGCCTCAACGTATGCCATCATGAGACTGGCTTGGTCGTAAAGCATTTTTTCAAAATGTGGGAGTAACCATTCAGCGTCTGTAGAGTATCTATGAAATCCATAACCGATGTGATCCCATATGCCACCTTGTCTCATTGATTGTAGCGTCTTCTCCACAATATAGAGTGCCCTTTCATCTCCTGTTCTTTTCCAATACCTAAGAATTAGCATTAGATTTTGAGGCGATGGAAACTTTGGGGCAGACCCAAAACCACCATTATTCTCATCGAATCTCTGAGATAGCTGATTAAATGCTAAATCAACATCAGCAAGTGTGAGGTCCTTCTTCTCACCAGTTCTGGGAGATTCTGCAAGTGCTTGTTCTATTCTGCCAATCACCTCGTCAATGTTTGTTTGATCTGTTTCCCAGATTTCCTTGATTTTTGGGACCAGTTCTTTCATACCTATCATATTGTGCCTGCTTTCTTTAGGAATGTATGTTGCCGCGTAGAATGGTTTCTTGTCTGGAGTCATGATGATTGTGAGCGGCCAGCCGCCTCGACCAGTTATCATCTGAGCTACCTCCATGTAAACTCCATCTATATCCGGTCTTTCCTCTCTGTCTACCTTGATATTTACAAATGAATTGTTCATCAAACGAGCCACATGTTCATCCTCGAATGACTCATGAGCCATCACATGACACCAATGACATGTACTGTATCCTATCGAGAGGAAGATGGGCCTGTTTTCTTTCTTAGCGATTTCAAATGCTTCATCTCCCCATGGATGCCAATCAACTGGGTTCTCTGCGTGTTGTTGTAGATACGGACTTTTTTCTTTGGACAATCTATTCTTTGTCATGCGTGCCCCACACCAAAATCATTAACTATTGTTATGCATTTGTTCGTTCTTACTTATTAACTTTAACACATAGAACAAACTACAGGATTGACTTCAGTTATGCAATTTGTACAATATACTGCTGAGGCGCATAGCAAACAATTCTATGAGATGAACCTCGAATATGTTAGATGGGTTGCGGAGCTCTATGAAAAGATGCATAATATTGATCTCGAGTCAATCAATGGAAAATCGAATGAAGAGTATGTTAAGGAATTTCTAGAAGAGTTCACGAAGGTTGAGCCGCCTCAGGGAATAGTCTATGTCATGGAGGATGATCAAAATATCATTGGAATGGGAGCAATAACGACTCTTGAAGAGGGAATAGGTGAGATAAAACGCATGTATATTCGTCCTCAGTATCGTGGAAAGGGATTCGGAAAAGAAATGCTTGGAAGACTTTTGGAACACGGAAAGACCTTTGGGTTCACTAAGATTCGATTAGAAACAGCAGACTTTTTTGAAGTGGCACGACATTTGTATCAATCCATAGGATTCGAAGATATAGAAGAGTATCTTGGAGGGGAGGTTTCTCCTTCTCTTCGCAATACGGTACGGTACATGGAACTGAATTTGAATAATACTCAGAACTAATCATAGAAAAGTCAAAACACACTAATTATAGCTTGGTGCTGAAGATGAGTGATAAAACAACTCGTTTCGATGTCATCAAGTTGAAGTTGACAACCGCAATCAGTTACCTGCTTCCCTTCGTGGCTTCACTTCCACCTCTAGCAGCATGGGGTGGTCTAATGACTGTCCCTTTTATCATCTACCTCTTTATGATGTTCAGTAACATTTCAACATATCCGCCCTTGCCAGATTTCACCCGACCTGGAACACTCTTGATGTTTACATTTGCGGGAGTGGGATTGATTCTTCTACTCTACTCTGCTGTGTATCTTTGGAGAAACAAATCTGCAGGTCTTGTTACTGGAGGCCCCTATCGCCTATGTCGTCACCCACAATACTTCAGTCTGATAATCGTAACACTGGTAATGACTTACCAGAGTCTCTGGATTCTGCAGTATACCTTTGGAATGGGATGGCTCACAGCAAACGAAACGAGAATTCTCTGGGTTTTGATGTTGTGTGCATATGTCGTAATTGCTTGGATTGAAGAGATGCATCTTGAGAAGCAGTTTGGTCAAGAATGGACCGACTACCGAAGAGGGAGAGGCTTTCTTCTACCCTCCCTTTATTTTAACTCATACATTCTTGAGGCTCTAATTGCAATCATAATTCCATATCTAGTTCTAGAAGCATGGTTGTCTCTTGCCCCCCCTATACCTGTGGAAGCATTGATTATCCTCTAGATGGGAGAAAGTTTCCCTTTCTCCTCCTCTACAAATCCCCCCGCAACCAGAGATGCTACATGGTGTTCGACCATCCATCGTTCAAACTGCATGAAGACTGGATGTGTGAGTGATGGGTATATGATGGGATTGACAGTTATCTCGGCGACTGTGGTAGCACCATCGAGAATCGCAGAGAGAACCAAATCCTCGCGTATCTCAAATTGACGATAGTATGCAGTAAGTCTGTCTTTGTAATCTGCAACAAGTGGCTCTCTCAAGTGACCACTGATCAGTCCATCATATTTGCCTTGTTTGATCATCTGTATGGAACTCTTAAAGTCTGAAATCGAGGAATTGGGATGTCCATAAAATGGTCCAAATTCTGTTAGGTCGATATCCGCAGCAAAGATAAGGTTAGGTTCAAGAATTTCAATGCACATATGGTCAGGTAAATGACCAGGTGTATAGAGTGTCCTCAGAGTGATATTTCCGAAACTGAACTTGTCTCCATCAGTAAGCACCTCATCAACCTGACCCTCATCAAGAGCTCCGAACATCTTCTCATCGACCAACTCCTCCCAAAGTTTTCTTACTGGATTTGATTTGTCAAAACCGAGGAAACGTTTCATCTCTTCTTTCTCGTTGAACAGAGGTGCGGTTATCTCGTTGGCAGCGATTCTACAATTGGACAACCTATTGAGACGCATTGTGTGCGTGATATGGTCGGGATGTATGTGTGTCAAAATGATTGTATCAATGTCACTAAGGGCAATATCCTGAGTCAAAAGGAATCTCCTAAGATCCTCCACTGGACATCCGGGATCTATTACTACTAATTCATCAGCAATGACAACAACTGTATTGCATTTCGGGAAGGGTCCACCTACGATTACGAAGACATCCTCGTTAATTTGTGAAACGGTCATCCTCCTCAACAACCTCAAGGTAAAATGGTGTGGCTAGATAGTTCTTCCTTTGAACTATCAGCCGACCATGAATAGATTTACTCGGTTTGTCTGACTCTCAACTCAGCTTCAGCACGTCGAGCGTTACGCCAAGTACCAAGAGAACTGTACATAGGCACAAATGAGAACGCTAAGACTAGGAACATAAGTAGCATCACGTTTACAACATCTACTCTCTCTGGACCTAGTGTTGTACCAAGTTTGTCCCACCATAATCCTTCCATAATAAGAAGCAAAGCTGGTATCATGAGAATGAAAAGAGCCAGGAATGTAACGAATGTTCTTTTTGGAGATCTCTGAATGAATCTCGCGAACCATCCCAATTGAGGATGCTTCTGCCATCGAGAACCTTCATGGACAATCCAGAAGATGAAGAAAATTACTAGTAGTATGAAGAATGGGATCAACATTATCTCGAGCCACATAGTAGAATACTCCCATGCGTATGTTCCACTGTCCGACAGGTTGTACCTATAAACGCTACGGTCAATGTACATTATCATTCGGATTGGTCTGGTTCTTCTATTCGGAGAGCCTCCTCAGCTGTCATCCAGCCACGCTCTGGGAGTTTGATATAATCCTTGGGCTGGTCTGATTGAGGCTTTTTCATCTCTCTCCTAGAACTACTTTCCATAACTGAGCTGCTTTTCAGACTCTCTTTGGATGCAGTAACAACGTTGTGAATGTACAAGTTTGCGAAGAATTGTGAGCTTCTTGTTGACATATCTTTCGTCAAGTTGCTGCACCCTGAACAATCACATTCCTTAAAATTTGCATATCTAACAGGCTCTGGCCTTAGTCCGTTTAGGTATCTTCTCTTGGCTGTTAGATATGTCAATGTGGATGTGTCCACGCTGTCCACTCTCACTTGGTGAAGATAGTATGAAAGAAGCGACATCCGCGGTAATCCAAAGATGTGCAACCATTCATCTCTTGTTTCTCTTCTGACATATGTCAGGTGTTTCTGTAATAGTTTCTTATCATGATGATACAACGGTATGACACCTCCCACTGCGAAAGCACTAATCCCATTCTCTCGATAAAACTCGAGAAGATTATCAACGACTTCTTCTTGATGGCCCTGAATGACAGCAATTATTTTTGATCCACTGACAAAGTCAAGGAGTTCCAGAAGATTGTTCTTGATAGTCTTGATTTTCTGCTTCACAGTATCTTGATTATCGAGAGGGAGAATGATTTCATCTGGTGCCACAAAAAAATCTGCACCTGACAATTCATAGGCTTCGAATATCTGAGCATTGTTTAGCTCGATATCAATATCTATACCAAGATCTCGTGCAATTCCAGCTTTTTTGGCTTCCATCTCAAAAATGCCTGTATCAACAACAAGTGAGTTTGCTTTTGGAAATCCAAGTTCAACTAGTGCCTCTTTCAAGGTCTGGCCTGAATTGACCACCGAATCAATCCAGAAATCATGTGATCGAAAGATGTCATATGCTGTGAATAGTACTGACTTGGTGAATGTCCAGTTAATCAACGGTTCTTCTCTGAACAACGGAACAGAACAGAAATGAAATTTCGGAATCAATCGAGACAATCTCTGGGATTTACCCTTCGCCCTCAAATACAAATTCCCCCTACTGCACGATAATCATCGGACAGTATCAGTACCTTGTGGTTGCATAATAGTATTTAAACTGGTTTCAGCGTGCTTTGAACCGAAACTGCTTTTCGTACACTTCCTTCAATTCATTGACTGTCATGGCATCGGTTGGGCTTTTATCTTCGCGAATACGGTTAATTCGCGCGAATCGTAAGGCCAATCCTGATTTGTAGGTTGGACTCTCCTGAACTTCTGAGGCTATGACTTCTACGACAATTTCAGGCTTGACCTCAATGACATGCCGATGAGTTGCTAGTTTTAATTCCAGTAATCTTTTGGTTATATCCTCAAACTCCTTGTCTGTAAATCCTTTGTAGGTTTTACCAACAACCAACCATTCTCCTGATTCATCATCTCTTACTGCTAGGTAATAATCTGATAGCCAGTCTTTTCGTCTACCATGTCCCCATTCTGCTGCGACTATTACAAGGTCAAGAGTATCGAGTGTATGCTTGATCTTAAACCAATGTTTTCCTCTAACTCCGGGAGTATAGGGCGACTGGAGACTTTTTGCAACTAGACCTTCATGTCCTGATTTGCGACTATAATCGAAGAATGATTTTACAGAAACAAGGTCATCTGATATTAAACGCTCAACTAGTAGATCAGAAGGTGCAATTTCTTCCAATCTCTTTCGTCTCTCCGTGTAGGATTCCTCAACAAGTGAAATATTATCGATAAGCAAAATATCAAATAAGACAAGGAGGAGCTGAGTGTTCTTGTAAGCCTCTTCTATGTCCCGTGTTCGCCCAAACCTCTTCATAACCACTTGAAATGGAAATGGTTTTCCTTGGTCATCAACCGCCAAGACCTCTCCATCCATAATTGCTACATCGGCTTGAATCTTCTCCTTTACAAGCTCGACAATCTCAGGAAGACTCTCTGTCACATCACTCAATCTTCTAGAGAAAATGCGGACATCTGGTCCTTGTTTATGAATCTGAACTCTAGCTCCGTCAAGTTTCAACTCAAATGAATACTGTTTAGTTTCGCCTTCAAGCAACATCTCAATATCTTGTATCGGACTCGCAAGCATCGGTTTCACTCCACGCATCACCTGCAAAGATACTGATTGAAGTGCCTTAGATCCACCCTTCGATGCTATTCCTGCAATTTCCCCCAGATTTCCATTGAAACTCCAAGCTCTCCTAACAATTGATGAATCAATTTCAAATGCTGACGCAATGACTTCCACCAAAAGACCTTCTGACAATCCAGTCCGCATATCTTCTAAGATTAAAGCTATAAGATATCGAGCTTCTCTCGGTGATGCATCCACAAAGAGGCCTGCTAATAGCGCCTGCTTTTCCTTGATTGATCCCTTCCCTTGAACACTAGCTATTTTTCCTATTGTCTGAGCCACTGAGCTGATGGTTAACGGATTAGAGAATAATGTTGATTGACGAGATTTACTGGAGCTTTCTATCAAATTAGCCACTGCTTCTCCAATATCCCCTTCATATGCCTTATCGATTGAGGCGTCATCTATGTCGAACAAGTTCTTTAGCGCATTTACTAGACCTCTCCATGATATGTTCAAAGTCCGTTGATCGCTTTCTCCAAAGACCTTGCCACTTAGATATAGCGCAGCATTAGCTACATCGGTTGGGTCCACATTCCTTAGGAACTCTGCTGCGAGGTCAATTTTCTCGGTCCTTTTTGTTGTTCCACTGACCCTGTCAAGTACTTCTGCATAGGACCGAAACTCAGTCATGGGTGTTAGACCTCATCATAAGATTACACGGTTCGTTACATCTATATTCGATAAGCCTTGTCTTAACCTTGGTTGAAATCTATGGGTAGTGTCTGGTTCAGCAAGAAGGCTTTTCTATACTTTGGCGGTGCCGCAATCATTCTGATTGGCGGTGCAATTGTTCTCATGGCTCCTTATCACTATATCAATTTCTCAGTTACTGAGAACGAAACACGGACATTCAATGTATGGGACAAAGATGGTTACTACCCACAGGTCGAGTTCTCAGTTTCTGTAAGATATGGAAATACATCCAATGTAGAGATTGGATTATTACTGCGGGAAAACTCAACTCTAGATACGATAATCATAAACATATCACTGAGTCAAGATAACTTGGTAGAAACCAATTCCGGAGACTTTCTCGAAGCAAGTATTGTAGAAAATATTCCATATGGTAATTATACTGTTTTAATCGATCAGGTTTTAGGTGCTGGACTGTTTGACCTTGGTCTCAAACAAGAGAGTGATTCAAAGCTCTTTATTGGTGTTGGAGGATCGATGAACATCATTGGTTTTTTGATGGGCATTGGAGGATACTTTGTTCCCGGTCAGTTTCTACCTACTGATAGTGACACTATTGTCGAATGGGGCTATGATGAAAACGAAGAAGAAGATGATTTTCCCGATAGCTATGAGTGATGTAAATTTACAACCCAAGTCAGTGTTACGCTAGAATAGTCCCCGTAGTACACACGCTCTTCAATATCTAAGTTCCAGTTTACCTGTTGAGCACAATGGAAAATGAAGAGATGAAATGGTTACTGAAAGGGAAAATTGTGACTGACTTCAGAGGATTTCCTGTTGGTAAGGTCAAGAAAGTCTGGTTTGACGAAATCAATGGTCCTCTGGTGATAGTTGAGCGTGGGACAGAACCCGAACGAAGGAGTTCTTGGGAAGCCATCCCTCTGAGAGCTGTTGATTCTGTTTCAGACCATGTCCGGTTAAAACCACCTGCATTTGCAGAGTAGTTTGTTTCAATCTATTTGAGATTGGAGGACGAATAAATGATGCGTAAAAACGAACTAGCTAAATGGAATAGGTTGGATTCATTAGTCAGGAATTCCAAATCTTTGAAGATTAACGTTTTTACCAGTTCTTCATGTGCATTTTGTAGTGATGCTCTTGAAGCTGCTAAAAAAGCGGCTGCAAAGTTTCATCAGTTTGATCTTCCAATAGAGGTTGTGGAAACATCTGTTGAGGACCAACCAGAGATAACAGAGGCTCTCAATGTTGTTGCTTTGCCAATGATTCTCATCGGTAATTCAAAAATAATAGGAACTCCTTGCCCGGAAGATATCGAACAAGTTCTTCATAACGCTATGCTGTCTGGTTGATATTAGAAGAATGACAACCCAAGTATCAACCAAGCATTTTCTTTCATGATTAATCGATTTGTTTCAACATTCAGGTCAATCAAATTCAGTGCAGCTACAAGATCTGGATATTGACTGTGATAACCAGAACCGAATACGAGTTTGCGAACACCAAAGTCTTGAACTACAGCATCTAAAAAGACCCTGAGTGGGGATTCGACCAATTTGATGAATGTAGTTGATAATTCAAGCCAAATATTGGCACGTGACATTAGTGGGATTATTTGAGGAAAGCCAAATAGTCCTCCCATATTCAAAACAACGAACTTACCATCAGTATGAAGTGTAGAAATACGGTCCAGAAAGGTAATTGTTTCACTTGTCATGACATCGTTACTGAAGTAAACAGGAAGTTCTCTTTTCACTGCTTGATAGACTAAAGCTTCCGCGGCTGGGTCTCTTGGATGATATGTCTTCTCATCCAGAACAAGAGCTTTGCATCCTCTGTCTATGTAGTCGATAAGATTCTGTTTCGCAGTGTTCATAGGCCTGGGTATTATTGAACAGGCTGAAAACAAACGATCAGGATATATCTCGGTCGCTTGTATATACAGTTCAGTACTCACCAATGGTTCATGCGGCGTAAGAACTGCTTTACTAATTCCAAAGGTATCCATCCTTGAAATTAGAATGTCCACATGTTCGGTTAGATTACTCTCAGTAACATCCGTAACCTCAGTGGGACCCATGCCCAGATGTGTGTGTATGTCAGTGGTCATCTAATACCCTAAAACAAAACTCGTGGAATCACTTTTCTATGAATGTGTTACGAATACCTAGGACCTACCGCACCTCTTAAAGGCATTTTGAGTAATTCCTGCCGAGCTGATAGATATGGACGACGATGACAAACCCAAAACTCTGGAGATGAGTCTTCGACACATATCGCAGAACATCAATAATGATCGTTTCATGTTGATGGAGTATCTGGGTCCAGTTGTTGATGGTTGTAGAGCTGCTCTTAATGTAAGCGTGGAAAAAGCACGAGACTTGCATAAAATGTCCGAAGAGGATTTTGAGCAGCATATCAGCTCTGTTCCCGATTCTTTCAGAGATTTGACAATATGCCTGAAAGTTTCTGATTCATCAGAGGAATTTTCAATCGTATTTGATCGGGGAAAGACCACAATTTATGATGAGTGTGTTGAGCCTGATGTTGTTATAGTTGGTGACTATGATACGCTCTTTGCAATTTGTGATAGTGACCCCAAGTTGTCTCCACCTGAGGTTCTTGGATCGAGATTGAATATTTCGGGTTCAGACAATATGAATCTTGTAGAGGGTTTGGGGTTCCTGTGTTACCCTTCATTACTTAGAGTTGCTCAGTCCGGAGTAGACCCCTCCTCAATACTTAGTGAGGACGCTGATTCTGTGATAATGGCAGCGGCATCAGACTTAGTTGTAAAGATGATACGAAAGTGGATTGATATTACTCTAGAAGTAGAAGATGATACATAGCGCTTAGAGTCCATGGTATGGGAATATTAGCTCTTTCACTCTTCGAATTGCTCTTTCGAGATCTAACGAAATCTGCTCTCTAGGAAGGTACATTTGAACAACCTCTTCCTCATCTCGCATAGTTACAGGGATGTCGTTGTAACCCATCTGATTACATATCTCCTTGAATTCATCTGGAATATTCTTTGGGATATCTTCATCAAGAATCACTGCCAGAAAAAGGGACCAAAGACGTGCAACATTAACTGGGTGATACCCTCCTCCTCCTACAGCTAACCATCCCAACTCACAATTATCTGCTGCCATTCCTCTTAATTTACGAAGTATCGTTTCGTAGCCATGGGATGTATATGCCAAATTAGCCAGAGGATCCATATAGTGTCCATCGACTCCTAGTTGAGTAATAAGAAGGTCTGGTTTGAAGGACTCAAAGAGTGGGACAACTACCTCCTCAAAGCATCGAATCAATTCTGGAGTCCCGGCTCCCGGTAGCAAGGGGATATTCACAGAGTTGCCAACTCCCTCGGCGCCTCCTGTTTCATAGATATACCCTGTTCCCGGGAAAAGCGTCTTTCCTGTTTGATGGATTGAGATAGTCAATACTTCCTTTGATCTATAGAACGCATTCTGAACACCATCTCCATGATGAGCGTCGACATCGAAATAGAGCACTTTATACCTCTTCTTTTGATGGAGCATATTGATAGCAATAGCAATATCATTGTATATACAGAATCCAGAAGCTGCATTCTTGTGAGCATGATGCAACCCACCTGAGATACAGAACGCGTTTGAAGATCCTTTCATTATTGCACGCATAGCATCAAGAGTAGCTCCAACATATCTTGCACCAGTTTCATGAATCAGAGGAAATATGGGATTATCAGCCGTTCCAAGGCCATATTCGGGATGTGGATTATTGTTTGTACCACTATCTATCACAGCATCAATGTACTCTTGTGAGTGAAACAACTCGAGTTCTTCTCTTGACGCGGTAGTTGGTTCCATCACGGTTACTTTTTCCAAAAGTCCAAGTTGTTTAGAGAGAAGATAAGTCAGTTTTAGTCTATCAGGTTTCAATGGATGATCTTTCTTGAACTCATATTCTAAGAGTGCGTTTGAATAGGGATAGACAAGCTTGCCTCTCATTGTTTTCCGCCTTTTCTTAAAGGATATACACCGCTTTCTAAGTCTGTGGTTTGGGAAATAACTTTGGGATGAAATCAATACCATTCGATTGTTCCAGGAGGTTTGGATGTAAGGTCATAGACCAC
This sequence comes from Candidatus Thorarchaeota archaeon, assembly GCA_048882965.1. Taxonomy (GTDB): domain Archaea; phylum Asgardarchaeota; class Thorarchaeia; order Thorarchaeales; family Thorarchaeaceae; genus SMTZ1-45. The sequence continues at coordinate 5,146 of JBHLRC010000026.1, read as the reverse complement.
CCTGTTTATGCCTTTGACTTCGTTTGCTACTCTTGATGCCGCTTTTAGAAGGACTGGCCAAGCTGGTGTACTTACTGATGCAGTCATCGCATCCTTACTTTCCACAATTCTGATCACTACAGCTTGATCATATGTCCTCTCATCACCCATCACACCCACAGACCTAACTGGAAGGAGGACACAGAATGATTGCCAGATTTGCGGGTAGATTGGGTCTTCCGCTAAAGATTCCTGAAGAATTGCATCTGCCTGTTTCAGTATTGCTAACTGTTTTCTAGTGACAGGGCCTCCTATTCTAATAGCGAGAGAAGGTCCTGGAAATGGTTGGCGATACACCATATGTTTTGGAATACCTATCTTTAGACCTACCTGCCTGACTTCATCTTTGTATAGCTCTCTGAGAGGCTCAACAAGTTTCAGTTTCATCCAATCTGGAAGTCTGACATTATGATGACTCTTGATGACTGCAGTGTCTTTTCCTGTTGCAGCACTCTCTACACGATCAGGATAGATGGTTCCCTGTCCGAGGAACTCGAATTTTCCATATTCAGATTCTAATTCCTTAGCCTTATGCTCAAAAACCTCAATGAATTTGTCTGCGATTATTGTCCGTTTCTCTTCAGGATTCTCAATCCCCTCAAGTGCATCAATAAACTCATCTTTTGCATCTATTGCAACGAAATTCTCAAAACCCATCTCACTAAAAGCTTTGATGACTTCTTCAGTTTCTCCCTGTCTTAGTAATCCGTTATCAACAAATACACAGAAGAGTCGTGAGCCAATAGCTTCCCTGATTAAAAATGCTGCAACGGTTGAATCAACGCCTCCACTGGTTCCCATAAGAACTAGAGATTCACCTACGGTGTTCTTGATGTATTGGAGAATGTCATCTACTTGGTCTTCTGGTTTCCAAGTATATTGGTAGTTGCAGATGGTTCTAAGAAATGCTTCGAGTACGGTTAATCCATTCGGTGTATGACTTACTTCTGGGTGAAATTGAACACCGAATACTGACTCTGAACTGTCACAAAATGCTGCGATTCGGTTATCACCACTCTTTGCGAGAATCTTCATGTCTTCTGGTAGTTCAACTACTTCATCACTATGACTCATCCAGACTGATTGTTTTCTATTCAACCCCTTAAGCAATGTTTCATTATCAATGACTTCAATACCTATCTGTCCGTACTCCGGATTTCCCTCTGCCGAGATTTTTCCCCCAAGATGCGTAGCTAGCAGCTGATGACCAAAACATATACCGAGTACCTTTATGCCTTGCATGGTGAATATCGCCAAATTCTCTCTAAATGTTGTATCCAAGTCTGAAGATGTGACTGTCCGAGGACCTCCGGACAGAATTATTCCCTTAACTCCCGTAGGGCCATGGTTGTTGAATTTTTTATCTTGCGGAACTATCTCGGCATAGACTCCTAGCTCGCGACATCTTCTTGCTATGAGGTGCGTGTATTGTCCACCATAATCAATGACAAATACACGCTCCGTTGTAAACAAACTGACTTCCTCCCTTTCTATGTCTTAAGAGCAATATCTGACTTATACCTCACCCTACTTTTGATTCTAGATGCATTTGAATATGCCTTGCTTCCAGCTATAATGAGAGCTCTAGAGAATCAGTAATCATTCCAGAAACTTCCTCAATCCTCCAGAGAACGCTTCTCTCGCTTTATCCATGGGTATAGTGAATCTACTGAAGTCTGCAACAGGTTTCGAGGTTGTAAGTCCAAGTTCGCATGACGTGGTTTCATACTTGTCTACTATCTTGAGGAACTCTGGTTGGTTACTCTCAGTTACTTCAACAAGATATCGAGATGAGGTTTCTGAGAACAATGCTTGAGCTAAGCTATTCACAGTACCAGGAATATAGTCCATATTGAGTTTGAAGCCGTATTCACTATTCATTACCATTTTCATGAGTGCTACAGCAACACCACCTCTTCCAACGTTGTTGCATGATCTGATGAATCCACGCTCATGAGCTTCAAGAATTACGTTCATCGACCGCTTCTCCCAATTTGGTCTATATTTAGGAGGCTCACCTTTTACCACTCCTAAAGTAATCCTCTGGAATTCGCTACCATTCAAATCAGGAAAAGTTTCCCCTATTAGGAAAATGTTTGCCCATGGTGTTACTAAATCCCTTTTGATGGGAGTGAATCGTTGTCCGAAGATTCCTGCCATCATTATCTGCGGCGTTGGATTGATTCTCTTGTTTTGCCCATCAACCACTGCTTCATTGTAAAGCGACACATTTCCTCCGACGATTGGAATGTTGAAGTCTTGTGAGAAACGTCCAAGACCTCTAACTGATTCAACAAATTGTGCATAAGACTCTGCACGTTCTGGGTTGCCAAAGTTGAGGCAATCTGCAATGAATAATGGTCTTGCTCCCATAGAAATAATATTTCTCAATGATTCAGCAGCTGAATTTGCTGTTCCTGATTGAGGGTCCAGAGAACACCAGAATGAGTTACAATCACTCGTGAAGGCTAGAAGTCTGCCATTTGGAAACTCCAACACACCCGCGTTCTGCCCCAAATCGACCACAGTATTTGTCTGAATATGTTGGTCATACTGACTGTAAACCCATGAACGATCACAGATGTTGGGCGATTCAAGCAGGCTTAGAACAGCTCTCTGATAATCTTCTGGTTCCTTGAACCAACTGAGAGAATCAATCTGAGTAGGAATTTTGCCTTCAACTCTTTCTGGTACTGGGAATCCTTCAACTAGAAGACTGATGGGAAGTCTGGCTAAGACTTCTCCCTCGAATTTTACTGTGAAGTGTCTATCATCTGTTACCATCCCTATTACTGCATATGGCGTGTCATTCTTCTCAAGTAACAAAGTGACTCGTTCTAGATTCTCTGGTGCCACGATTGCTAACATTCTCTCCTGAGATTCGGAAATGACAATTTCAGATGGATCTATATCTTGTTCTCTGAGTGGGACCTTTTCAAGGTCAATTTCAACCCCTGTACCCCCAGCGTGAGCCAGTTCACCAGCGGCAGAGGTCATACCACCTCCACCTAAGTCCTGAAGTCCATCAATCAATTCCTCATCAATGAGTTCAGTGAGTGTGTCAATCAGAACTTTCTCAGCGAAAGGATCACCTATCTGAATAGCACCTATGTTCTCTTCCTCCTGATTAGAGAATGTTTTGGATGCAAAGCTTGCACCAGCAATACCATCCCGACCAGTAGTAGCACCAAACATGACAAGATAGTGTCCTGGAGTCTTAGCGCTACTTCGAACAACTTTCTCGGGCTTAACATGTCCTATACAGACAACATTGACAAGGCAATCATCATCATATGAGTCATCAAATTCGATTTCCCCACCAACAACAGGAATGCCAACACTATTTCCGTAATCAGAGATTCCTCTAACCACATTCTCCAGAAGATATGCATTATGCGGTTTCTCCAGATGCCCAAATCGTAGGCAGTTCATGAGGCCAACTGCTTTGCATCCCTGAGAGATGACATCTCGTATTATACCTCCAACGCCAGTTGCAGCACCGTTGTATGGGTCTATTTGACTTGGATGATTGTGTGACTCCATAGCTATACCAACGTAGCAATCCCCACCGATATCAACGAGACCGGCGCCCTCGCCAATTCCTAAGACAACATTTTCTCCAGTCGTCTTGAATAAGTAGAACCATCGTTTGCTACTCTTATAGCTACAGTGTTCTGACCAGAGGACATCTAGCATTCCGATCTCTGTTTTTGTGGGTTCACGACCAAGAGCTTTCGTAACATGCTGAAGTTCCTCTTTTGTAATCATTTTGTCGCCCTCACAAAATTCTCCAAAACTTGCATCCCATCGGTTGATCCTAAAATCCCTCTAGAAGCTCGTTCTGGATGCGGCATTAAACCAAGCACGTTCCCTCTCTGGTTAAGGATTCCCGCAATATTCTCGATAGATCCATCTGGATTGGAATCTACAGTTATCTCTCCACTTGCGTCACAATATCTGAAAGGAATACGTCTTTCATCATTCAATGCTACAAGCTGTTCAGGTGTACAATAGTAGTTGCCTTCGGCATGAGCTACAGGTAGACGTAGAACTGCGTTTTCAAGATTCTCAGTGAATATTGAATGCGTTTCACTTACCTTGAGATATACCCATTTACAGATGAAGCGTGCTGTTTGATTGTGTAGAAGTGCGCCAGGTAGCAATCCCATTTCAGTGAGGATTTGAAAACCATTACTTATTCCAAGAATTGGCTTTCCATCTTCAGCAAGATCACGGATGCCTTCAACAATCACTTCCACAGAAGCTATAGCCCCAGCTCTGAGATAATCACCATATGAAAAGCCACTAGGTATAACCACAGCATCCGCATCTTCCAATCCAGCAAGACCCTTTCTACTAGGGACAAGGTACGGATTTGCTTCTGGAATTTGTCCAAGAGCTCTAAGGACGTCGCTCTCGTTATTGGTTCCAGGAAAGCGGATTACTGCAATTGACACTATCCAAGATTCACCTCATTGTTTTCCGATATTGGATTTGAAAGTAATTTGACATTCATAATTTTGAGTTGTGAAAGAATTTCCGAGGTTAGAGGTCTCTTTAGGATGATGCTGAAGATCTTACCAACTCGCACATCTTCAACAACCCCGAATCCTAATCGGACAAGAGCTTTTTTGGTCACCTCTCCTGGAGGATTTTTAATTCCTGATTTGGGCTGGACAACTACTTGGATAATCTCAGTTCTATCAAGAACGTCTTCTGGTTTAGCTTTAAGGAGTGAATCTACTAGTCTAGTATAGACTTTCACCAATCCTCCCTTATCTTCTCTGAATACATCTTTATCTAATGACTTTGATTTTTCATCCCAGACTCGCATAGTATCTCCTGAAAGCTCATCTGCTACTACGATATGCCCATCTTTAGTAGATCCAAACTCCAGTTTGAAATCGACTAATGAAAGTCCTCCCTGCTTCAAGAGTTCAGATAGATAATGGTTGACCGATAGTGTGACAGATTTCATGAACTGTAGAACTTCATTATTGACTATTCCCAGCCCTATGATTGCCTTTTCTATAATGACGGAGTCATGGAGATTGTCGCCCTTGAGGAAGAACTCAACAATAGGATTAGTTAGGACCTTTCCCTTTTC
>JBHLRC010000025.1:0-28449 GCA_048882965.1 Candidatus Thorarchaeota archaeon | reverse complement strand
CTCGATAATCAAGTTCTCTGTGTTGTCACTCTGTTTCTGGTAACCAAACAAGGATGCATTAATCGTAAGTGAGTGGAATCCTATTCCTGGTGGGTCATCATTACCACGAAATGTCACCTCATAAGCTTCGCTCCCCGGATTCCATGTTAGGAACCACACATCAACGCCAATTATGGCGGAAACGGTTGCTCCTGAAATTGGTGCAGTATCACTCATACGATATGAAACAGAAAGTGTAGTCTGTTCGACATAAGTAATATTGTACCCATTGGACCAACTAATGGTCAGGGTCGTTGGTTCTTCCGAAATAATGAGTTGTTCAGATGAGTCAGTTCTACTCACGAAACCAAAAAGGTCTGCTTTCACAGTGAGGCTATGGGTCCCAAATCCCGGAGGAACATCAGTTCCTAGGAATGTCTTTCTGTAAGTCTGAGAACCCTCGTGCCATGTGAGGGTCCATGTTTTTCCTCCTATTGTCACATTTAGGACTGCATTGCGGATGGCGGATCCATTACTCATAGTATAGGATGCTGACAATGTAGTCTGCTCTATGTACGTGATACTGCTTCCATCTGACCATGAGAGAACCAGAGTTGTCGGATCTTTGCTGATTGTGAGGTTCTCTGAAATATCAGTTCTTGTCTCATATCCATAAAGATCTGTCTGAATAGAGAGGGGGTGTACACCGAAACCGGGTGGGTCATCTGTCCCGTTAAACAATACACGGTAGGTTTCACTTGCGGCATGCCAGTTCAGAGTCCAAGTATCTGTACCAATCGTGACATTGACAGCTGCTCCGGGAATTGGCGAACCATCGCTCCTATTATAGTGAACAATCAGATATGTTTCTTCGATGTAAGTAATGTCAAAGTCAAAGGACCAGGTGACAAACATTGTTGTCACTTCTTCAGCTATTGTCAGTGTTTCAGCAGAATTTGTTTTACCAACGAAGCCAAAGAGGTCAGCTTTAACAGTTAGACTATGGGCCCCGAAGCCTGGGGGTTTATCAGATCCTAAGAATGTCACTCGATAGGTCTGAGAGCCCTCATGCCAATTGAGTATCCATGTGTTTGTACCAAATGTCACATTTACGACAGCATTTCGAATTGCGGATCCATTGCTCATCGTGTAAGAGGCTGAAAGTGTAGTCTGTTCTATGTATGAGATTGAATCTGTATTTGACCATGAGAGAATGAGTGTGGTCGGGTCTTCCTGCAAAACGAGTGTCTCGGTGTTGTCTGATTTTGATACATAACCAAAGAGGTCTGCTTGGACAGTAATAGGATACGTTCCTAACCCAGGTGGGTCGTCTGACCCATTGATTAGAAGACGATAGGTTTGACTTGGCGCATGCCAGGTCAGATTGAATACAGTCGAACTGATGGTGACATTGACCCATGCTCCTGGTATCGGAGAGCCATCACTCATGTTATAGTGAACAATCAGGTATGTCTGCTCGATGTATGTAATATCAAAGTCTGGAACCCATGTGACAAAGATGGATGTTGGTTCTTCGGTGATCGTCAGAGAGAGGGATGCATTGACTCTGTACTCGTATCCCAACCTATCAGCTTCTACAGTTACACCATGTGTTCCAAATCCTGGGGGAGCTGCATCGCCATCGAACACATACTCGTAGACCTCGGTAACACCATTCCACCCAAGTGTCCAAGTGTCAGTGCCAATTGTGACATTGACAGTAGCTCCGGGTATTGGTGAACCATCACTCTTTGTGTAGTTGGCGATGAGTGTAGTAGATTCGATGTAGGTTATGTTATAGGTATTAGACCATTGAATGTCAAGTGTTGTTGGTTCATCTTGAAGAGTCAGTGTCTGGTCGGAATCTATCTGTGCCTTGTGTCCCGCTTTCCATGCTCTTATAGTGAGACTATGGACTCCATACCCTGGTGGATCATCCGATCCATCGAAAGTGATTTTGTAGGTCTGACTTGGTTCATCCCAAATCAATGTCCAAGTTGTGGTATCTATGGTTACATTGACCGTTGCATCAGTTATTGGGGTTCCTCCCACTCGGTTGTAGTCAACAGAGAGTTCCGTCGATTCAATGTACGTGATGTCATTCGTATCTGACCAACTAATTGTGAGTGACTCAGTGTCATGGATTAGTGTGACTTGAATTATCAGACTTCTGTTCTCTAGAGCATATCCCTCTGCATAGACATGCAAATCGTATGTCCCTGGGGTCATACTCGCAGTTGATACTGTTGCATCCCATCTTCCATTACCCTGATCGGTCAATGATTGATTTACAACAACCCCAAATGAATAAGTGACATCTGCGGCTGAAGCATCTATCCCTGTAGCTGGAAAGATCTGGTTGAAGTCAACTCCGATATAGAATGAGTCATCTGTGAAATCGTTAATATAGTATTCATCTGCGACAAAACTAGTTTCATAGTAAACCAAAACATCGCTGGTTAGGTAACCTGCTTCAGTGCCATTTATCCAATAGATGTCAAGAGTGTGTTGCCCGTTAGAGGAGTAATGAGAAGCTATATCCCATTGATGGTATGATTTTCCATCTATTATGGTAAAGTTTTCATCATATTCGACTGATTCTTGATAGTATACTCTAAGACTAGCAACGCCATTTGTTGCAGGGATTAGTGTAGGACTCTCGATTGTGCTGTTGATATCCATCGTCACAGATACCGATACCATATCTGTGATTGTGCTGTCATCACTGCTATCATATTTTGATATGGATTGAAGATAGTTAGGTGATGTACATCCCAATACCCAGGTTTCATCTGCTAATTGAGTACATTCCACACTCGCTCCATTTTGACTAAAATGATTATAATATTGTGTTGGATTTGTCAAATTGAAAAGATGATTGGCTGTCCAATCATCAGGTAAAACTAATGTCAAGTTCTTGTCCTTAGAACCACTCAGTTCAGGAAAATCAAGACTTGATGTGATATTCCAAGTGATGTCAGATCCTGATGAACCTGCAAACCAAGTAGTTGTTGATGTATTACTTTGTTTGTATCTAAGTATTAGATTATAATCAATGGAAATTGATTGGTTAGCTGATACTTGAACTTCTGAAACATTTGATGTTGAACTGAAGATCCATTCAGCTCCACTTAAAGTAGATGAATTTCCTTGTAGATTCACAGACTGTGGGTTTAGATATTCAAGAGCAGAGTTGTTGGTTGTGTTCCATGGTATGTATGTGTAGTTCAATAAAGCTTCAAAGGGTCTATTTGAGCTCCACGCACTAAATTCAGTGCTATATCGTCGAGTCGAAAATGTCCCTGCTGTATCTTGGTAGAACCATCGTATATCTGGATAAGTGCCAAAATACTTCTGTAACTTAGTCCCATTCATAACTGCGTAATATGTTGTATCTGCATTAAGAAAAACAGATTCCGTTATATTTGCCCAGGTCCTAGTTAATCCTACATCTTCCAATGGAACAGATGACACCATATTCGTGCTACCATCCTGATAGTCCGATCTGACGTCAAAGTATGCATAGTTGTGATATACTGGGTCATAATAGCTACTACTGTATAGTAATGAGATATTCTCAAGTTTTCCATCATGAGCTTGGTTGTAGAATCCTTGAGCTAGTTGATTATAATAATAACCTGTATCCGGTCCGGTTTCGTTTATTTTGAAATCTGAATAACTGGGATTGCTACTTATTCCAACAACTTCTCTCTCTGACAACGAAGCAATCCTAGAAGGTGAGATTTGAACTTCATACAATGACCACCCTGCTATTTGATATATTGAGAAGTCTATAGAATTCACATGTGATTCTGTATCACTATAGCTATTCATTAAAACAAGATTCAATCCCTGAAACTCTCTGGTGTATGATAAAAGAGAACTAATATCATTACCATTACTGCTAGCCGATGACAATGAAACTAGACCATTAAGTTCTGGTTGTTGATCAGTCCCATCCCGTTTTTGAATTGGTGCATCAGTTGTTGTTGATGAAATTGATAAGATGACCAACAAAATGCATGCAACTACAAGAGCTCGTTTCATATCGATACACCAGATGTAAACGGCGGGTCTTCTAACCGCGTTTTACAACTATCCTAATTTTATTTCCTCTGATTTGAAAAAGGGAGCTACTATGTATTATCCACGAAAAACCGTCAAGCTTGACACAATTATGTATAGTATGAGGGGCCTGTGTCTGTGGTTTCATCTGGTTTTGGACCCGGTTGCCCAGTGGTTTCATTCAGGAGAGTAATGACCATGTCAATCGCACCATGCAGTTTTCTCATGGTCTTCCAGAGTCTGTCTTCAGTGAATGCATCGTCATAGATTCTGTCTGAAACAACAAATCCGGGACCCGGAGGCTGAGGGCCTGGTTGTCCAGGTCTGGGTTGAATAAATCCCATTGTGAGGCCTTCCTGAAAGCTGAATTTCATCGCTTGCAACTGGAAGGATCGCATCTTTTCGACTGTGAGGAGTTTCTGGTGTTGCGGTGAGATCATGACCTGTGACTCAATCTGTAGGTATCTCTGGTCATTTGGTCTGATGACTGAGAAGAAGAATCTATGAAACTTCACCTTAAAGAGAAACTCTGCTCTCGGATTTGAAATAGTTTCGACCTTTGTACCTTCCCGCGAGAACCAGTCTCGTACAGATTCTTTGATGAGTTCTGTTTGGTCCACCTAATACTCCTCCATGTACCCAGAAGGTGTCCTTCACTTAACGCTTGTGTTCTTGCAGTCACTCCTCAAATCTTTGAATGTTGTCATAACCTGAAGGCGCTATGTCTGCATAGCAAGTTATCTGTGACCTGACTGACTCAATCATGTCAGTGTTTCCTTCCACACTAATTAACCGCTCCTCTGAGTTTAGTCTACCAAGAACTACTCCCCATGGGTCCACAACCTGACTGTGTCCAAAGTATGTTTTCCCATCAAATCCAAATCCAATCCTGTTTGTTGCTGCAATGTAAAGCTGATTCTCAATCGCTCTTGCTCTCAGAAGAGTGTTCCAATGCTCAGAACGAGGGTCAGGAAACGCGGCAGGAATCAAAACAAGCTCTGCTCCCTCCAGAGCCAATTTTCTTGTTACCTCCGGAAATCTGATATCATAACATATCTCAACACCCACCTTAATGCCTGCGCAATCAAAGAGGGCCATCTTGTCTCCACCTTTGAAGACATCACGCTCTTCTTGAAATGGATGGATTTTCCTATAGGTCCCTGCGACAGTACCATCAGGTCTTGCCATTACCAAGGTGTTGTAGAACTTATCACCACTCCGTTCAATGTCTGTACCAATTGTGAAGACACCACGTTCCTTTGCGATGGAACACAGAAATTCCGTTGTTGGTCCTGGTATGCCCGGTCCTTCCTTCTCATAATCCTGATGACGGAATCCAATTGCGAATAACTCAGGAAACTGAATGAACTCTACCCCTTTTCCAGGCGTGAAATGATCCAGTATCAACCTCGCATTGGCAAAGTTGTGTTCTCGATTTCCCTCAGTACAAGACATCTGGAGCATGTTCATTGTGAACTTCATTCTGTATCACGAGCTGTTCAGCTCTCTCCCAGATAAGGCAACCGAATCAGAATCAAGACACATCATAATCCTTAATTGTCTCTCTTGGGGATGAGCCTATGACGGCTCACACTGGACGTGTTTCCATTTGGTGAATGAGGTTAATACAGAGCCAAAAGGCAAGCAGGACATGCCAAAGACCTCTTACTCCAAGCCCTCTATTGGGTCCACAGGTAAGACTGGTAGTTGGCGGACATTTGACCCTGTGGTCAACTATGACGAGTGCAACAGATGTCGCACCTGTTGGCTGCATTGCCCGGAGGCTGTAATCAGCATTGATGAGGAAGGATATCCTGTATGGGATTTCGATTATTGTAAAGGCTGTGGCATATGTGCTGAGGTTTGTCCCAAGAAGTGCATAGAGATGGTGCTAACCACAAAGCGGAGAGAGGAGGCTGAGACATGAAAACTCAGATAATGAGTGCAAATTATGCTGCAGCGCGCGCAGTGGTTTCTGCTCGAGTCGAGGTTGTGGCTGCATATCCAATTACACCTGCAACCACGGTACCTGAACAGGTTGCGCTCCTGAATGAAGAAGGCATATTCAAGGGTCAATTCATCCGAGTAGAATCTGAGCATTCTGCCATGTTCGCTTGCATAGGAGCGAGCTCTACAGGTGCTCGTGCATTCACCGCAACATCCTCTAATGGTCTATTACTGATGGATGAAGCACTACATTGGGCAGCAGCAGCACGACTCCCTATCGTTTTGAACAATGTCAACAGGTCTGTTTCCCCAAGCTGGAATATTCATGTGACACATGATGATGCATACTCAAAACGAGACACCGGTTGGATACAGTTCTATGTGGCAAGCGTGGATGAACTTTACCACACAATAATCCAGTCGTTCAAACTTGCAGAGGATGAGAGAGTCCTCATGCCAGTGATGATTAACTCTGATGGTTTTGTGCTGAGCCATACCGTTGCCCCCTATGATCACCTTGAGCCTGAAGAAGTTGACAAGTTCTTGCCACCGTATACTCCTCCACATTGGGTGATGGATCCTGAAAATCCAGTGAGTCATGGTAATATTGTGTTTCCCGAATTCTACGGAGAATTCAGAAACATGATGCATGAAGCAACCAAGAATGCTCTTCCTGTTTACACAGAAGTGGAGAAGGAATACAAGAAACTATTTGGCAAGTACTTTTGTGGTCCTGTGGACTGCTACAAGTGTGATGACGCTGAGGTTGTATTCACATCACAGGGCTCTATGGGCGCAGAGGCCAAAGATGCAATCGATGAGCTCCGTGAGGAAGGTTACAAGGCTGGAAATGCAAGGATACGCATGTATCGACCTTTCCCTGTAGACAAAATCAAAGAGATCGGTAGTCATGTGAAAGCATTCGCAAGCTTCGACCGAGGGGTATCATATGGTTTCGGTGGTCCTGTGGCTAACGATATCCGTTCTACTCTGTATCACACAGAGCATCGACCCATGGTAAAGAGCTACATCGGAGGGCTTGGCGGTCGTGACATGACCGTGCCTGACATTAAGGCTGTAATATTGGACACATTCAAAGCCGTTGAGAGCGGCGAGCTAGGTCCTGAGGAGACCTGGAATGATTTGAAGGAGTGAGTAAGATGGTAGCAACAAAAGAAATGCCACTCAAGGAATATGTATTGAAAGGGAACGCAGCCTGTGCTGGCTGCCAAGACATGGTCGCACTCAGGCATGCCCACAAGGCACTCGAGGGAGATGTCATTCAAGTTGTCCCTGCATGTTGTACCAGTGTCGTTCAGTCACTCTGGCCAAAGAGTGGTCTCGGCATACCCGTACTCAACACAGCATTCGCGGCATCTGGAGCAACTGCATCTGGTGTAAAGGCAGCTCTCAAAGCCAAAGGTAATGACCATACTCAGGTGATGGTCTGGGCTGGGGATGGCGGTACTTTCGACATCGGCATCCAAGCCCTCAGTGGTGCGTTCGAAAGGCGTACTGATTTTCTGTATATCTGCTACAATAACCAAGTATACAGTAATACAGGCACCCAACGGTCCGGAGCTACGCCACTATATGCTCAAACAACAACAACCTGGTTTGGAAAACCTGAGCCAGAGAAGATGCTTGACTTCATAGTTGCTGCTCATGAACCAGTCTATCAGTTCACTGCAAATACTGCATATCCAAGAGACCTCTATGATAAGTTCAAGAAGGCTCGTGAATTCAAAGGTCCAAGGTTTGGTCATATCTTCCTTCCCTGTCCTCAAGCATGGAACTACCCTGTTGAGAAAGGCGTAGAGATTGGCAAGCTTGCAGTAGAGACTGGATACTGGATTCAGTGGGAGCGTGTTGGTGATGAGTTCACTCTTGGTAAACACAGCAAGAGATTCCAAGATCCTGAGAAAAGAAAACCCATTGATGATTTTCTGAAGATGCAGGGTCGTTTCTCACATCTCTATAGACCAAAGCGTGATGACAAGAAGATCAAGGAGATTGAGGACTTCATTCAACACAGATGGGACATGCTCATGAGAACCTTCACATAATTAGTCCATAATCTTAGATTCCTGCCACATCATGACGCTTATGATGATGATGAAGGACACCCCTGCAATAGAGGGGATTGTAAACCACGGCAGGGGTTTTTCCACAATATCAGAAATGAACGGATCTGTTCCCTCTTGGAACTCATCGAGATTGCTTCGACCATCCTCATCGGGATCTTCATTGGCATCGTTCAATAATGGGTTCAATCCGTGTGTAACCTCCCAATCATCTGGCATCTTATCGAAGTCCGAATCTACTCTCCAAGGATTGAGTCCTAGGCTGTACTCTTCAGCATTAGACAAAGAGTCTCCATCTGCATCAGCTAATCCGTCAGAGGGATCTCTCGGGTTGAAACCCTGCTCAATCTCATAGTTGTCTGGCATTGAATCCGAATCGGAGTCAATATTATTGAGATCTGTCCCATAGATGATCTCAAGAGCATCGCTAAGCGAATCCGAATCCGAATCTTGATTGAATAGAGCTGGGTCAATCCAATACTCATCTTTGTCAAGGACGCCATTCCCATTCACATCACTGTCATGTGAATAGTGAAGATCGATACCCAAAGAATGGTTGCCAGTGTTCTCAATGACTAGACTATAGATGCCCTTTTTCGTGACTGATTTGGAAAAGACATCAGTTGGTTCCCAAGCAGAGGTTTCAGTATAGTCTTCAGCTGCAACCAGATTGAGGTCTGGATCGAATAGAGTGAATGATGCAATACTGCCAAACCAGCGGGCAGTCACATTGATTTTTGTGGGTGTTGTAATCGGAATGTAAAAAGTTCTAGTTCTGGAAAAACCAATCTCGATGAAGAAATCTTCCTCTACAGGCACTCCGTACTCGTAAGACATTGTGTAGGCAATACTTGCACCAATTGAACCAGCGGTCTCTGCACCTAATTGATAGTGATAGCTTGGGTTTACCCAAGTGTCATCAGGTGTTCTATACGCATCATCATTGGGAAAGCCTGATTCGAACGGAACAACGAGATTCATGTATCCTCTATCAATAAAGTCATGATATTCATACCATGAAGAGGACCACACCGGATTCTCAGAGGTAGGTATTGATTTGATGTAGTTCAGACCATAATTGTTACTCATTACTCTCGCAAGATCCGCCCAATATTGGCTTACATGATAATTGTTCTCACCTAAATCTTGGTATGTCATGAATACTCGTTCGTCAGGGAGTGCATAAGGATCCTCGACGAGTAACGCCTCGACGCAATACATTGCGAGAATTTCAATTCCGTTCTCAAAGAAATAGGAAGATATCTCATGTCCACCATATGGTCCCCACTGTGCGTAGCGGCAATTCATAGCGATAAAATAGATGTCCAACGGCCATTCATAGGCTGACAAAGATTCAATCAGTTCAAGCATAGTGGCTATGCCTGAGCCTCCTTCATTGGCTCCTATAGATATGTACCATGAGTCGTAATGCCCCGTTATCACAATCGCTGGATTATTACCTGGAAGATATCCTGGAAGTTTTCCAATAACATTGAGATGTGTTCCATATACCTCTGTTTCAATTCTTCCATTCGATAATTCCTGCATTTTATACAAAAGATAGTTACGCGCCTCCATGTTGATACCAGTTTCAGCCATTGTCTGGTCTAAAACCCACCTTGATCCATTCTCTGTGAATTCCTGTACAAAATCACGGAATCCCGAATATGAGGTTCCAGCGTATATATCGAGAGCGAGATTTTCACCATAGACTCGAGGGAGATATTGAATATCTTCAGAATCCTGAGCAGGAGAACTGGCGCTGCATGGGCTTTTTGTTTCATTAGCACCAATTGGCAAGAATAATAATGCCATGAATAAAATGGCGAGCAGGCTAGTCCTCATGTTGAACATCTTAAGCTATTCCTTGCTATGAAGGTTACCTTACAAGTAAAGGTTTTTGAAAAATTACTATACTTTTGAACCTTCTAGAATTAGATATGTCAGACCACCAGCATATGCTGAAACAATCCTCTGTATTCTATGCTCTTCGTCTAACTTCTCAATATCTCCTATCGTGATGTCAGAGCGTGCAGATTCCTCTGCTATGAAACGTGAAACCCAAGGAAGGTCCATTAATGCGTCTCCTCTTCCAAGAAGCTGAAGGATTCTAATTGCGGTCTCAAAACAGAGTGCCTGCGCAAATCGCTCTGATTCTTCACCGAGAGCTGATTTGTGTCTCTCAACAACCTCAACGATGGCGTCGAATGCTTCAATAACTTGGTCGATTATCTCTTCTGTTGAAACCTCATCAAAGGTTTCATCCACAACACTCTGCTTTAATGATGAGAGTAGAACTCTAAACCTCCGTTCAGGAGAGATTTTGGGCTTTTCACCCACCTTAGCCTTCTGTCTATAATCGTTCAGTTCATCAAACAGTAATGAACCTGAATCTTCTGCCTCCTCCAATCTTGAAGAAATCTCAATATTTTCTCCTGTAAGTAGCTCTATGAAAAGCTCAAGTTCAGGATTCTCGCTCTTGCCATGTCTTATTCTATATATTTCCGAGTAATGATCGGTTATCTCGTGCAATAAGAACGAGATGAATTCTCTTGTATTCCAAGGAGTTCTCGTGCCATCGCTTTCTGTTGAGTACATTGAGCTTGTTGTTATTCGTGAAGCATATTGTTTGAGTACATTCAATGTTGTAAATAATCGACCACAAATCATTGGATTTCCGATGAGGGGCCAATCAAATGGTCTTAGTCCTTCTCCTCCAGCTATTTGATTTTTCAACATCGCCTTTGCCTGCATCGCTACAATATACGCTGTTGTTTCTTCAACTAGCTCGTCTTCATTGAGTGTGAACACTTGATCTAAGTCGAAGTCACATCCAGTTGCTCTCATTATTACCATTGCCAAAAGCGATTGTAGCCTTGTTTTCCTCATCGAGTCATCGATTGTATACCCCTTTCCTATTGGGCTTGGTGTAAACACAATGTCAGGTATACTCCGGTCTTCCATCGCATCTATCATATAACTGACTAGTGAATTGCGCGACTCCTCCGAAGCCATTAGACTCCTAACAAACTGCTTTATTCCATCCACAGGATATTCTTCAGGAAGGTCGGTTGGACTGACGATGAGCTTAGGGATTGCCATCAACCAAAGAAGAGCTATTGCCTCCTCTTTTGCAGCTCCAATGATTTGTTGACCAGATTTGAATTCATCTTTGTTCAAACTGAAACCTGCCCAACGAGGCGCATCCATGAGGAACTTCAGTGTATCATTATCATGGAACGTTTTAGATAGTAGGTGTAACTTGACATCTTGATACATATCTATTGGGTCTGATGAGGTTATGGAAAAGTTTCCAAGTCCCAGCTCTTCGCGAAGTTCAAGTGCATCTTTTCTACACCATCCCTCAATTGCTCGATAAAGCCAAGTCTGATGAAGATTCCCTACAATTATCCTCGTCATTTCAGTGAGTCCATAACCCATCAAAAATCCTCCTCAAACAATTTTGTCAGGACATCTTGACGAGTAATACTACCCTCAAGTGTGAATCTGATATACAGCAGCATATCAAGAACCGCTCTCTCTACATCAATTTCGACACCCGAGTCCACCAATTTTGAAAACACGAGACCGCCAAGCTCTTTCTCTAGATCTGGGTCTTCAGGTACTCTCAAACTCATTCCTGTATCAAAACTACCTTCAGCATCTAATCCACGGTATTTGGCATCGACCACGGTTCCAAATGGGTGGTTTCGATTACGTACATACACTCTCGACCTTGGTTTTAAGCCAAAGAACTCTACGTCATCAAGTAGTTTTGTAAGTCGCGTCTGAAGAAACGAGCTCGACACGTAGGCTCTCTTCAAATCACTCAGAGGAATCCTCTCAGCTAGGTATGATGCAATTAGTGTTTCCCTATTATAGCTGAAAGTCTCAAAATCAATCCCTGAGTCGTTAACGAACGCTTCGACACCGAAACTTCCCAATGTATCAATGGTCATCTCAACGGGCTTGATTTGCCCCTTCTCATCTAACGAGATTCCTCCCCCAACATCAAATGTTCTGACATCCTCTGGTCGGAAACTTGGTAGCATTACACCAGAGAGGCTCTTGTGAGTCACTTCGATGAGAACCGCATCAACCGAGGTCTGCTGCGCTGAACAGTAAAACAGGCCGGGGAGAAATGCATATAGACTAGCGAAATCATTCGATTCCTCCACTTCATCAACAAGCGGCATTGAGTATCCAACACCTTTGAAATATCCAAGATCGGAAACACCAATCAGCCACTCATCTTCAGGAAGAACACTCTCCTGAATCTCGACTAGCCGTAGTGACCTCCTACTTGGAATGTACAATGACTCTCACCGGTCCTGTTGAGTTCGGTGCTTTGGGATAATTTGAATGTTTGGCAAGAACCACCTTTGGATATATATCAAGTTCTTCGACGAATCGTGACTACAGCTCCGACAACTACGATTGCGACAGAACCAACAGAAATAACCGGTATAACCAATCGTTCAGGTCTGAATTCAGCAAAGTTTGGGTCAGTCCCATCCATATACTCTTGGACATTCGTCACTTTGTCATCATCTGGATCTTCCAAGGAATCGTCAAGTGTTGGGTTTAGACCATTTTCAATCTCCCACAGATCTGGCATTGTATCTGAATCTGAATCAGAAAGGTTAGGATCACAATTATTCAGGTATTCGATGAGATTTGAAACTCCATCATTATCTTGGTCCTCTTCTGCATCGCTTGGGTCTAGTGGATTCAGACCATTGTTAATCTCCCACGGGTCAGGAAGTGAATCGGAGTCTGAGTCATCCGAGTTGTACAAAGTACCCATAATCATTTCCTCGGCATCGCTTAATGTGTCAGAATACAAGTCTGTAGAGAAATACTGCTGGTCAAACCAAAACTCCTGACTATCCAAGATACCGTTTCCATCAATGTCAGTTTCATATGAGATACTGACCTCATGTCCAACACTCGTCCCTCCAAGGTTGATAACGTGCACTCTATAGAGTCCCTCCGTTTCAACGTGTGACTCTAAGACAAGGGTACTTTCCCATGGTGATGCACTAGAGTCCACCATCTGAGAGACTAATTGGTCGTCCGTGTCATATAACGAGATAGATGTTCCTCCTCCCCACCACCGACACGACACATTGATGGTAGTTGGTGTACTAATTGCTATGGTGAAGTTACGTTCATGGCTTGGGATCAATGTGAAACTCAAATCATGATGAGTTGGTTCTCCAAATGTTCTTGCCATTGTAAATGCCATGGCACTGCCAATTGCCTTCACCGTGTCACTTGCTGTCTGGTAATTATAGAGTGGATTTGTCCAAGTGTCTTGAGGCGTATGATATGCTGTATCATAGGCAAACCCACTCTCATGTGCAAAAAGAGCAGTGTAGCCCTGTTGTACGAATGGCCAATGATCTGAGCGTTGCCAGCCAGAGAAATCACTAGACATAACCGGTAGGATTGTGTTTTGCCCATAATTGCGGCTCATCATGCTTGTCAGTTCTGCCCAGTACTGTCCATCTTGATAGTATCCTACAGGATATGCCATTAGAACTTGAGCTCCCGGTGGAGCATTGGGATCTGGAACTAGTAGCATATCAACGTTATAATATGCAAGAAGTTCAACTCCTCTATTCTTGAATATCTTGGCGACTTCACTACTTCCAATTAGACCAATCTCTTCAGCGTTCCAAAAGCCAAAGTAGATGTCAAGTGGCCAATTGTACATTGACATGACTCTGGCAACTTCAAGGGCTGTAGCGACACCTGTACCATCATCATTAGCTCCAGGAGCATTTGCGACTGAATCGTAATGACCCCCCACCATGAGGGCCGGTGTGTCCACAGGTAAGTATCCGGGAAGTTTTCCTATGATTGACGCATATTCACCTAGGATTTCAATCTCAATCCTGCCATCGGAAATCTCCGTAAGTTCTTTCACGATCCAGTTTCTTGCTGCAATGTTTTTAGATCCAAGATTAGATGGGTCCCCCACTGGTCGTGAGCCGTTCTCAGTGAGTTTTACAATATAGTTTCGAAATGAGTTCAATTGAATTCTATTGAATACCTCTCTGGAGTAATCGGTACCATAGACTCTCTCAATTTCTGCTGGCGTTGACATAGAGGTGGGAATGGAGGTTTTCTCTACTACAACATTATCAGCAATCAAGGGACTCACGAAAAGGAACATGCAGACAAGGAGCAGTGGAAGAACTCGTTTCATATAGGGACCTCAATCAGTTCCATGGGTCTTTTCGTTTTCGTATATAAACAAATGCACCGATTACAGCAATGACTAGGACTGGAGCAAGATAGACTTCTGTTGGAATCTCCGTTGTTTGGGGCTCTTGTGGGTTTGTACCGTCCAAGTACTCTTGAAGATTACTGATTCCATCCCCATCTAGGTCTTGGTTTGCATCGTCAACAAGCGGATTTAGTCCGTTTTCAAGTTCCCACAGGTCTGGCATCAAGTCATTGTCAGAGTCCGCTGAGAATGGATTCAGCCCTCCGGTATACTCCTGTGCATTAGTGAGACCATCCATATCTGCGTCTTCGCTGCCGTCTGAGGGGTTTCTGGGATCAAAACCATTGTCCACCTCGTACTTGTCAGGCATTGCATCATTGTCAGTATCAACACTATTCAGATTAGTGCCAAGAAGAATCTCCTCGGCATCACTCAAGCCATCAGAATCTTGGTCAGAGTTAAAGAGTGCTGGGTCTATCCAGTATTCCTCACTGTCAAGCACACCATTACCATCAATGTCAGTTTCAATGGAAACTTTCACTTCATAACCTACTGGTCTATAGTCGCTGTCGTATACCCACAATGTATATTGTCCAGTTTCAGTCACATATTGACTTAGAATATCAGAAGATTCCCACGCAGAAGTGTAGTTGAACTCCAGGGTTGCAAGAATTGTATCATCGGGGCTAACCAGATAGAATGACGAAATTCCCCCGTACCACCGAGCTGAAATGTTCACATAGGTGGGAGTTGATACTGTGATGTATATTGGTTCCCAGTTTCCACTTCCTAAGGAGAATTCATGGTTTGTTGTGGTAGGTTTACCCAGAGCACGGCTCATTGCAAAAGCAATACTGGCTCCTATAACTGCGGTAGTTTCTCGACCAAGCGCATAGTTGTAATCTCCATTATTCCACCTATCATTTGAGTTTTGATAGGAACCATCTAGTGCAATGCCCGACTCAAAGGCACAGATAACGTTTGAGAATCCTCTCTGATAGAATGCATAGTGGTCAGATGAGGACCAAAGATAGAATGATGATGCCGGAATTGGTACTATCTTGTTTGTTCCGATATTGTTGCTCATTTGACGAGCAAGCTCGGCCCAGTACTGCCCGTTTTGATAGACACCTCCCGCATATCCGAACTGGATTCGTTCATCCGGTAGAGCAGCGAAATCTTGGACTAAAAGCGTGTCAACATTGTAAAGCATTAGGAAATCGATTCCCCTATTGTTGAAGGCGTTTGCTACCTGTGGACTCCCTTCCATTCCATTCATTGTTAGGAGCCCGTTGAATGCGATAAAGTAGATGTCCAACGGCCACTCATACTTCGATAACACCCTTGCCAGCTCAAGAACCGCGGCTATACCACTACCATCGCAATTGGCACCAGGGGAGCCTTGTGCAGAGTCATAATGTGCTGTTATTGCAAAGGCTGGATTATTATCTCCTGGGAGATAGCCTGGTAACCGACCAACAACATTCAAACAGTTTCCGATAACTTCAGTTTCTATCCTTCCAAGTGAGAGTTGTTCCAGCTGCTCTATGATATAATTTCTAGCATACATATTGACTCCTTCGCTTGCCATGCTGTAATCCATAATCCATCTAGAACCATTCTCAGTAAGCTTCTGGACAATATTCCTGTACTCTGTAAGAGAGACATCCCAGTATACATCATACGAGTAGTCTTCTCCATAGACCCTCGTAAGGACGTCTCCTGGAGCTTCTGAAATTGAGATGTTCTTTACTGCAATGTGATTGTATGGGTCTACCGGAATGACAAGTAAGAACATCAGTACAATCAGAATCCAGAAACGTTTCATGATATTCAGCTCGGAACAAAACCCCTCAAGAAGGTTCTCCTAGGAGCAAAGATGGATATGTATTTCAGGGTTTTTTATACTCTTTAAGTGACCAAAAAGAAGGTTGAGATAAGTTTGCCCCTTACAGATTTTCCTACAGTCACCCAAATTAAGGATCCAATCCACGGATATGTTTCTCTCACAGCTTTGGAAAAGGAAATTATTGACCTTAGATCGAGCCAACGGCTCAGATACATACAAGCACCAGCGGGTCTTTCACTCGTCTATCCTGGGGCTGCAACTTCATTGATGGGTAGGACATTCGGATTTATGCATATGACTGAGGTTTTCTTTGAGTACCTTGGTGGCGATGTCGATGAGGTTCTCAAAGGTAGACTGGCTTCACTTCTTCTTATGCTTACTAATGGTCCTTGGGCGAATGTTTCTGAAGAGTATCTTACAGTACGTGGTAATGATAGACCTAAGATTGCCAAGATAATCATCGAGAAGACTGAAGTAGGTGATCTTGTTGAGCAACATGGTTTCACAAAGAGTGAGGTGATTGACCTCATAAAGAAGGGGATTTCAGTTAAGGGGCTTAATTTGAATCTCATAGATTGTCCAATAAATCCCGAGTTGATCGATGATCTTGAGCGGGACTCATATTTTGCTGGAGTTGAGTATGCTCAATTGGAGTTCAGAAGACTCTTTGCTTCGACAAGGATTGCTAAGAACAAGATTGCTGTTGAACGAAGTGCATTATTCACCCTTGAATCATACTTATCTGCTGCAGCAAATATGTTTGAAGCAGTTTATTTCCATAAGACTGTTCGAGCAGCTGAATTGATGTTATTGAGAATACTCGATGAAGCGGGCTCTCAATTATTCAGTTTACCATCAGAAGGACATGAATCATTCTTGATATGCGACGACCTAAGTTTCCTTCATCGTTTACTACATGTGGGTCCTGATGATAGTGAAGAGCTACAGATTGCCAATAGTATCTTCGATGACTTTAGAAGAAGAAATCTCATCAAACTTGCAAGTTCGAGGTCCATTTCAGACCCGACATTTTTGAACATGCTCGCGACTGTTGATGGCATATATGGTCTGGAAAAAGAGATAGCGGATGAGGCAGGTATTGACCCCAAAAATGTCTACATTGATTATCCAGATAGAGCTTCAGTGACCTTCTATCCGGGTCGTTTTGGTTTTCAAGATCTTGTTCTCTTTGAACGCGGTTCAAGCGGTTATGAGTTCTTTTTGGCAACTGATGTGAGTCTAATTGCTCGGAGTTTCTCAAGAATTCTGAAACCAGTACGTGTCTATACAACACGCGGCTATCGAGCTAAAGTGAAAAAGTCCGCAGACAGAGTATTAGAGAGCACAGATTCAGCAGGTAGTCAATAATTTGCGAGTTTCCAAAATACATAATATCCTTCACAATGTTTCCTGTATTATCGGTGATAAAACATGAATGACAAGCCAATGGTAGTAATTGAACAAGTATTGACATCACAGAATTTCTTTATGATTTTGCTTGGTGCCATAATCTGGTTTGTGGGTCTAATAACTCCATTCTTCTTGATTATAGGTCCACTCATTATAGTCTGTGGTTTTGGTTTGACGATGATAGCTACAGTCCAAGCTGCAATGACCAAACCTGTAACCTCAGCTTTTCCCGGTTTGTTATTGGGCGGATTAATCCAAGTAATCGGTTATTACGCAGGTTGGATTTTCTTTATTGGATGGATTCTTAGTCCACTCTTGATAGTTGCTGGTGGCGTCTTGATTATTTTCTATGGGTCATCTCTCGCACTTCAGAGATCTGATATTCCCATTGTAAAAGATCTTGAGGGCTTCATAGAGTCTAGAAAGAAGAAAGAGAAACCAGTGAAACCCAAGAAACCCAAGGAAGAAGTTGTTGATGTGGAGGAAGAGGATGAAGAGAGCTCAGATACGGAAGAGTAAGACCTGAATTACCTCCTTTGCACCATTAAGTGAGCTCACCTGAAATTCCCTTAATAGTGTATCATGAAACTCAGATGCACCCGATAACTCCCCTCCCTAGTGGTGCATACTTGTGTTCACGTGTAAAAGATGTGGTAACTCACTTTACATCCTTAGTGCTGAGCTTCAGGACAAAATTCTGACTATGCATGTTCAGTGCCTTAGCGGACACAAGAGCGTTCGTCGTTTATCAGAACACCAAGCAAGAGACATGGCTTCTGAGATCTTCAAGAAGCTATACATTTGCGCTGAATGCGGTTCCAACATGACGAATATTGAAGAACGTGGTCAAGGGAACAACATAGAGAGTCTGTTCTTGTGTCCGATACATGGTCTACAGAAACGTGAGTTCCCCCGTTCCTTCCATGCGTTTGTTGAACTTGCTGGTGCTGAGGTTGACAGCCCTCGTTCGATTATCGATTCTTTCAGATGCCATCAGTGTGGTCTTATTTATGCAGTTAATGAGATTGACCAAAGGCGTGGTGTCTTAGAGGTTGAATCATGTTGCGCAAATGGGCACAAGACCACAAGATACTTACCGAGTAGTCTTGACACAAATCTCTTCAAAAAAATCCTCCAAAGGGTTGTCCACTGTGATCGATGTGGTCTTCCTGGTCATATTACTGAGATGGAACGACATGGAAACACTACACGGCTTACCACGGCGTGTCCGATTCACGGAACAACTAAGAAAGATATCCTATCGACTCAGGTCGAGCTCCTGAAAGAAGCAGTGTCAGAAATTCCTGAGGATGCTGTAGTAAAATCATCTCTTACTGATCACGATTGTCGTCACTCTCTGGCTATAAGGAGCATAGAAGAAAATAAGCAGGGATACAAGCTAAAATGTGTATGCCCCGGTTCAAAACACACATCAGACCGAATCCTGCCATTAACATGGAATCCCCCTATAGTTAGTCGAATCACGACTGCATTACTCACATGTGAAGAATGTGGAAATCTCACTCACATCCTAGACAAGAAGAAAACAAAGAAGAAAGTGAGTTTTAGAATTGTTTGTCCAATACATGGTGTTATGGCGCGAGAAACTCCACCAGATGTCTTCAGACTTATTCAGAATTATCAACAAGAAATTGATCGCATGCCTTCTATTGTTAGAAGCCTGAGTTGCGAGAAATGTAGTATGCCCTTGAATGTTCGTGATGTCGAGGAACGAAGAGGTCTCGTTGAGTTTGATGTTGAATGCCGGAATGGACATCGAAGCAAGCGTCTCTTTGTCCCGGGTCTTGACCAAGATACACTCACTGGATTGTACAAACGACTGTATCAGTGTCCTGAATGCTATGAATCACTCGACCTTGTTTACATTGAACCCCATGGTCGCGAAGACCGGGTCGTTTTACTGTGCTCGATTCATGGCAAAACTATCCTTGACATCCCTCCTGACCATGCAGAGGCGATGCAGAGTGCATATAATGAGCTTCAAGAAGATAAGATTACACCTCCAGTTGAAGTTCATGAGTCTGAGTCTCCTGACTTGCTTGAGGTGGAGTCTACTTCATCGCCAACTAGCGAATCAAATATTGCTGTTCTTCGAGGCTGTGAGATTGTTGGAGGTAAGTTCGACTTTAAGGTCAAGATCAAAAATGATAGTGGCTATGTCATTACAAATGTCACAGTTTCTATTGTAGCTTATCCACAGGACTGCATGGAACTAGCTGGAGATAATGTTAAGACCATCTCTCGAATCGAAGTTGGTGGTTTTCGAAGTCCCCAGTTCACTCTATATCCAACAAAGGACTGTGTACAAGGCAAGATTGTAGCCACTGTATCATACATTGACTTCTTAGATCAATTGCATACCCTAAGTGTTGAACCATATCTGATCCGCTCAGTGTGTGACCTGTTAACACCATCCAAGAAGACAACTGAGGCATTCAATCTTGTTTTGACTGGTCTTGACAAGACGCAGCAAGAACAAACTCTGGATTGGAATGCCCAGGTCTTGTTTACAAAAGCAGAGAAAATATTACCAGCCAAAAATTTTCATATTGTTGATACCGAAGAGCGACTTGTTGGAGGAGAATTCGTTGGTACAATCAGAGGTTATGCTGAAGGTAAGTACACACAGAAGAAGGTCGCAATAATTATCCTGATATGTGGTCCCGAGAATGGTCGTCATTCCAATGTAACTGTGGAAGCTCTGGGCGAGGATGTGGCGATGCTGCCAACAACTATTGATGAGTTGGCAGATACAATGGACTCTTGGGTCTGTCTTCGATGTGGTGCTCCTTTGGATATTGAACAAGTCGAAGAGATGGGCCGTAGACTCCCAATTCGTTGCAAGTATTGTACACATACGCTAACTATTGCACTCTATCTCCAGTAGCGCGAAAATAAACACTTACGTAATACCTTTTAGGAACCTACGCAAACCTGTAATTGGTTCACGTCCGCGCCTGGTGGAGGAGAAAACAATTTTCACATGCAAGAAATGTAAAGAACCCTTCTATGTTCAAGCTGGAGAACTAAGGGGGAATACACTTAGAGTTTATTGCCAATGTTTGAATGGTCACAAGGGAAAGAGAGACATCTCAAGGTATCAAGCTGATAGTATGGCAAATGAGGTCTTCGAGGGGATTTTCACGTGTATTGAGTGTGGTTCCACTATGTCTCTGATGAACACAGATGTTGGCAGACGTAAAGCTGAATACATCTTCGTTTGCCCAATACATGGGCCGCAGAAAAGAGAGATACCTGCATTCTATCATTCATCGATAACAGGTCTGCAGGGAACAATAAATTACTCTAAATCTATTCTTGATTCGTTGAGCTGCACCAAGTGTGGCGGAGTCTTTTCTGCTTCTGAAATTACGGAAAAGAAAGGAATCCTTGAGATCAAAACTCGTTGTCCAAATGGTCACAAAGAAACCAGATTTGTTCCTAAGATTTCAGACGAGTCCGTACTCAAGACTGTTGTGAAACGTCTAATTCACTGTGATGAGTGTGGTCTACCGTGTCAAGTATTAGGAACTCATCCAAAAGGCAATAAAGCTCAGATTGAGGTTTCTTGTCCTGCACACGGAAAATCAAAGAAAGAACTTCCTGCTGAGTATGCATGGATGGTTGAATCAATTGTCGAGGCTATGTCTGAGGGTAGTATAGTAAAATCGATGTTGAATTGCCGCGAGTGTGGAAACGCGCTATCAATCAAAGAAGTGGATCTTGACAAGATGAAGTACAAACTCAAATGTAGTTGTACAAATGGTCATAATGTGGACCTCTCTCAGCCATCAGACCTTGATGAGGAAGCTATTGATTCAATAATCGGAGGCATTCTGAAATGCAATGACTGCGATTTAGTCACAAGCATCTTGGAAACCAAAGTCAGCGGAAACGATGTAGATCTAAAACTTCTTTGCCCAGTCCATGGTGACCTCAAAAAGAGCGTGTCAATGGGAATCTACAAACACCTTGAGGAACGGAACAAGCAAATTGATAGGATGCCATCAACAGAAGAGAGCCTCAAATGTGAGAAATGTAAATCTCCCATGATAATCAGAGATACCAAAGTGCGTGATGAGGTTGTAGAGCTAAAGATGGAATGTAGGAATGGTCACGGAGCGGAAAGATATCTGTCTGTGGGTGCTACTCTTCCTGTAATAGAACGGTTTTACACACAGCTCTATGAATGTCACAAATGTCACAACTTAGTGAGTCTGACAATGATTGAAGAAAAGGAAGACAAATCCGAAGCAATTCTCCTGTGTAATAATCACGGTGAGAGTAAAGTTGAGATTCCAATAAAACACGCGAAGGTTGCCCGTGATGCTTATCTTTCAACCAAGTCAATGTATGATCTGGAGAAACTAGTGGAAACCCGATTACAGACAGAAAGAGCTGCTGAGTATCAGATTGAACCTGATGCAGATGTCCAAGAGATGCTTGATATTGTGAATGATATCATCGAACAGCAGAGTGTGAAGTTCGTTGGAGAGAAAAGTGGTACCAAGAATGGAGAGGAGTCTTGGTACTATGGTAAAGCTCTTGCTGGAACAGAATATGTTGTGATTGGGTCAGTTTCAAAGGATAATCTGAAAATAAAAATCTCAGTTGCCAGTGACGATGAGAACAAGATGGAAATGCTGCTTTCAGAGATGAAGGAAAATCTCAGGGAGGTTCTTCTTAGGTTACAGGCAAAGACTGGAGATCTTGCGCCGAGAAAGATAGAGTGTGCACAGTGCGGAGCTGCCCTTCCAAAACGCGCACTCCCTGGTGAAACCATCATCTGCGAACACTGTGGCACACCCTTAGTTTGGGGGTAGTGATCATTTACTGAGATTGATAACTATCAATCTATCCTTGGTATATTGCTATTCCCCTTTCCACTTTGCAGTAGAATCTTTTGATGCACCTAGATGAGTTGCCACTCTCTCCACCACTGAATCCACTAAATCCTCAATTGTCTTTGGCCTAGTCCAAAATGCTGGACTTGCTGGAATCACAATTCCTCCTGCCTCGGTCACAGTAGCCATATTTCTAATCTGAATAAGATTGAGTGGTGATTCTCTAGGGACAAGTATGAGTTTTCGCCGTTCTTTCAGACTGCAGTCTGCGGCTCGAGATATGAGATTATCTGCATATCCGTGTGCAATGCCTGCGAGAGTCTTCATAGAGCAAGGTATGATGACCATTGAATCTATGGGAAATGTTCCACTAGCTGGACCTGCGGCTAAATCATATTCGTCGTAAGAAAAGTCAGCTTCTTTCTTGAGGTCTTCTGCATTAATCCCCGTTTCATACTTTAGAGTTTCTTCAGCCCACTTACTAACAATCACATGAACCTCATGATCCATCGCTTTGAGAGCTCTGAGTAACCTAACTCCATAAATTGCGCCACTTGCTCCTGTTAGACACACTAGGATCCGTTTCTTCATCTAAGCCACCAACAGACTGACTGTTTTGAACTGGAACTTTGTATATACTTCTATCGAAATGTAAGCATTATAACAGAAAAGCTAAGAGGATGTATAGGAGTATTGATCCGCCACCTGCTCTAATACCAGCTTGCTTAGCAATCCCCGCTGCTTCAGCAACATCTTGGGTGAGGGTGTCGAATCCCTTTTCTCCAAAGGTTCTGAGACCTGGTGCCTTACCGAATCCAAGACCGACATTCACAGGTTGAATTCGTTCCCTCGCTTTCACTGAAGCTGTAACAATGCTATCAAGGATTTCTTCTGCTTTGTATCTCCCAACCGGTGGGTAGCCTCTACTGGAAAGCGATATTGCATTTACAACATGAGTATCTGTTGTGATGAGTTCTATATCATCAAATCCTTCTTGTTTGAGTATACTTTGAGCTTGTTCCCTAAATCCGGGTTCCATGTTATTTCCATCAATAGATATCAACGCCATCTCTCTCTCACCAAGCTGAAAGACGACCGCTATGACACCACCTGGCCCTATCCCTTCTTGATGGCTGATATCATCAGGTATAATCTGATGCATTCCTAGTAATAGATTGGTCTTCTTACTGTTGATAGTTGAAAATACCGCTTCGGAAACAGTTCCCACATATTCACTTGCTTCCGGATCTCCTTGATTTACTGAGATAGCTGTATCGTCAATACAGTTGTGTGCATCCACTAAAGCTACACCATTTATCTGAGGTAGATGCTCTCTTATCATATTGGCAGCATCATACCCGACTTCTAACGAGATGTCATCTGTGAATTCAGGAGCACTAGTGGTGATTGTGAGTACATCATTTCCAACAAACAGGGTCCAGACTTTGAATTTTCCACCATCTGACCAATGAGGACCAGAAATCAACTCATGGACTTCGGTCTCTTCAATAAGCCGGTCAATTTCAGCCAGAACCTTTGGGTAATCCTCTTTCGTTGTTAGATTCTGTTGGTGGGTACAAGTTCCATGCATAATGAAAGATGGAATCTCGTGTTTTTTCTGAATGTGGTCGATAATGATAGATGGCAGGTCACTACTTCCAATATCTCTAAAGGGTCCCGGATGGACATATTGAATTACACCACATGCAACAGGACCTTCATCATCCTTGAAGAGAATTATTTCAACAGGGACATCCTGAATAGTCGCAATCCCGGTTAGGATCTTTTCAAATGGAACTGGATTATCAGCAAGGTAATCATGGCCAAATGCCCTAAGCAGCTGGGGTCCATTAATTCCGAGGTCTCTCTCGAATGGCACACTGACGGCTCTGTATATGTAAGAAACCACAATTGATGCAATTACCCATGAACTGAATAATTGGATATACCCCATCATCGGTAATGTGGGTAATAAGGGGTTCAATGGTGCAACAAGCAACTCCATGAAAAGCCAAAGGATGGGAGGCATCAATGCTGCAGTTATGTTCCTTAGAGGGTTATGATCACTCAATCCATTTACTAGAAATGCAAATGCCATATACGCTATTGAAACTCCCAAAATAGAGAATCTAATCTCATATGCAGTGGATACAGCCAATGCATCTACAATTCCCCCAATGATACTTAACGCAATCCAGAATATAAGGCCGAAATGGACCAATCCTGCTGTTCTTCTTGCATCAAGAGGTGAATTCTCTTCAGTGGCAATCAAATAGAGAAGGCTAGACCCAATAAACACTGGAACTCCTAGGATGATAAGGTAACCAAGGAATACATCAAAACGAAATCCTTTCACTAAGGCTGGAATAATGGAACCCAGAGAAACGAGAAGAATCAATCTCAAAACTATCTGACGATAAGACGGCAACTGCCATACTTTGGAATACAACCGAACAGTTTCTTTGACTCTCGCCTTCTCTCCCAAGGTTGCATCACTCGCTATTCCGCTAGTCGGCTCTGACAGTCTTATCAAACTTCCCCTAACTCAAAATAAGCTCCTACCAATGACTTTATATCGTATTCGATATCGAAAATATCGTATTCGATAATCGCATCCGATATTAGTAGAAGTTGGTAACATGACCAGTGACCCTCCACAGAAAGAATGTGAGCATCTTGAGATGCCTCAATCCGTGCCCAGAGGATTACTTCGACACGTCATACCTCGTCTGTTAAGGTCTAATGATCTGACTGGGACTGACATTATGCAACAACTTCGGGATTTAACTGATGGCGAATGGAATCCGAGTCCTGGTACAATCTATCCATTGCTATCTTCTCTAGAGGAGGATGGAATTGTTGAAGCTGTTTCAGTTGAAGGAAGAAGCAAAACCTATTCCCTTACGGAGTACGGGAAAAAACAGATGGAGCTAATGTTCAAGCATAGACGCGGTGCAGTTGGAGAAAAGACACGATTAGGTCCCAGACTCTGGGAAAAAATCCTCGAACCCGAGGAACGAATACGTTTTCATATGCTTGGAATGAGCCACTCTGTCGAAGCGTTTGACTCGATGTATGATTCACTGAACAAGAAACAGCAGCAGAAATTGCTCCACCACCTGAAAGAGGTGGTTGCTAAGATTACATCACTTATCGACAAACTTGAAGCAGGAGCCACAGAGAATGAGTAGAAACAATGGCGGCCAGACTATTCGTAAAAGTCCCTGGAGATATATGCTGAGTGGAATGACTCGGAATAAGGCAGTTGCAACAATTGGTATTGCACTTTCCATGATATCCAGTATACTCACAGTCTATCCGTCAATATTCATTGGAGAAGCAGTTACTGAGATACAAACATCGGCGGCGTTGACCGCGAAATTCATGACCTTCGTTTGGTTAATTGTCATATTTGCCTTGATATACATGGGTCTCTTCTTAGTCGGCGGATATGTTTGGGCAATCCTCACTCTGCGATGGGAAAGAGACGCACGGCAAGACTTCTTCGAAGCTCTTCAAGTGAACAGTATGACTTTTCATGATGAATTCGATAGTAAACGTCTTCTTGCCGTTGCAATGCAGGATATTTTTTGGGTCCGCTTTTCTCTCAACCCTGCATTGAGGAACATAGCAACAGGAGTAGCATCATTTTTTGTGACTGGCGTCTTCCTGATACAGATGGATTTCATCCCGGGTCTCAGCTCTTTGTTCACGTTTACATTTGGTGGTCTTACTATTCCTATCTATGGTTTTACACTCATCATACTCATTGGCACTCCCATCTATTTTGCATTTTCATATCGATACGCAGTTGCTATTGAACCAGTGAGAAGGACCCGTGCAGAGAACTTGGAAGAACTGACTGCGATTACTCAAGGTGTTTTCCAAGGTATAGAGGTTGTTAGAGCCTTTGATGCAGAAGAACTCGAAGTTCAGAAATTCCACGATTCCAGTAAGATTCAGGAATCACTCGTGGCAAAAGAAGGAAAGCTCGCAGCGTTCTATCTACCTGCTCTTGTCTTAGCAGGGATGACCACTCTTGCCTTTGCATATGCTGGATATGCTGTCATCAACGGCATCCTCAACGTTGGTCAGATGATTACAATCCTTGCACTCCTCACCTCACTTCAAGGACTCAATTTCCGATTTCCTGCGATGCTTCTAATGCTGCGAGGTGGCTACGTCAATGCTCAGCGTATTGTAGATTTTCTGAACTGGCAAGATCCAATGTCTGAACCTGAAGAAGAGGTCACTGATGTTGAATGGACAGGTGATGTCGTTTTTGACAATGTCAGTTTCAGATATGGCCGGGAAGAAAATGGTAATCCACACTACGCCATCAAGGATCTATCTATTACTATTCCAGGAGGTTCCCGGGTTGCACTGATTGGTGGGCCCGGAGCTGGAAAAAGTACACTTCTAAAGCTCTTGCTTCGACTGTACGATCCAACTGAGGGTGAGATCAGGGTTGGCGGAGTCAATCTCCGAAATGTTTCAACCAAATCAGTAAGAGATGTAGTTGGTCTTGTGGAACAGGATATCTTCCTATTCCGGATGACCGTTCGTGAGAACATTGCTTTTGGACGCGCTGATGCATCTGATGAGGAGATTGCTGAGGCTGCAAAGCGAGCTCAAGCAGAGGAGTTCATACTAGATCTACCCGAGGCATATGATTCAATGATTGGTGAACGGGGTATGACATTGAGTGGCGGCCAACGTCAAAGACTCGCAATAGCCCGTGCAATAGTACAGGATCCAAAGATACTCCTTCTTGATGATTCAGTTAGTGCCGTTGACGCTCAGACTGAATTTCTAATGAGAAAAGCACTTGATGAAGTGATGAAAGGACGAACCAGCATCACTGTCACACAAAGATTACGAACGCTTATGGAATCAGATATGGTCATAATTCTTGACAAAGGACATCTCATTGCAGCAGGAACTCATGAAGAATTGTTACGGAAATCAGAGCATTACCGACGAGTTTTCGAGAGGCTTCCTGGGGCTCAGGAACTCCTTGCCGCTGTTTCTTCGTCTGGAGGTGCTGCATAATGGGTTTTCATGGACCAGGTGGACCAAGGAGAGGTCCCGGAGGCATGCTCAGAAAGAAAGAGAAGAGGAGTCGTCCAGTACGACTTTTACTAGGTAGGATGGTACACTATCTTGGAAAATTCAAACGCATTGTTATGATTGGAGCAATCCTCTCTCTTGCAGCAACACTAGTTGGCGTGATTAATCCCCTTGTTCTGAGGGCGGGTATCAATTCCGTTTATCTAGAAGGGTCTCTAAATATCTTATACACTCTGACAGTTGTATTCCTGATACTCGCAATATTATCCTGGGTTATGAGTGGAATCAATACATGGATAATGTCAGTAGCTCAAGCCGGGCTAGTTCAGAATGTCCAAGAGGATGTCTATCGGCATTTGGTAAATGCAGACCTATCATATCATAAATCAGAACAGGCAGGGAATGTTACCTCTAGAGTCACAAGTGATGCAACAAGTCTAAGCACTGGAATACAGGTCCTAATTGGCTTTGCAAGTCAACTTTTGACATTGGCGTTTTCGTTTATTCTACTCTGGTTAATGTCCCCTTTTCTCGCCTTGACGTCTCTTATTGTTGTACCAGGTATTCTATTCATTGCAGGACTCTTCGGGACCGTTGGACAAAGAATTATGCTTGCCTCACAGCGGGCTGCTGGAGAGGTTTCTGGACAAATCGCAGAGAATCTAAGTGGAATTCATGTCGCGAAAGCATTCAATCGCGAAGATGAGCTTGCAGATAATCTCATGACGCTGAATCAAAAATCGTACAAGCATGGATTCAGATTCATGATTCTGATGACAGCAATGCAGCCATTGATGATGTCAATTGGTCAATTTGCTGTAGCAGCAATGCTTTTTGTTGCTGGCTCATTTGCTGTCGGAACCCTGCCCATTCTCCGGCTTGGAGACATCTTTCTTGGTATTGCTTTGGTTCGAGGTATACTATTCCCATTACTGGGATTAAGCA
>JBHLRC010000024.1:0-28511 GCA_048882965.1 Candidatus Thorarchaeota archaeon | reverse complement strand
TGGGTATACAGCCTCAGCCATCTTCAGAATAGAGATTGGTGGTCACATCCTCCCCGAGATCAGCAAGGATAGGACCCATAGTTACGCCAAAGAACTTGCAGAAGATGAACAATTTCTATGGGTGGCTGTAGATGAAGAGCCAATGGTTGTCCATGCTCTTACCATGGGCACAGACGAAGAAGACCTTCAACAGAGAGCTGAAACTCTCCGCAAGTCTCCAGATGTAGTCAAAGTGACTATGACCTCAGTAAGTGCTGTGGTCAAGGGCTGGGAGATTAGTGGGAATCCTGAGTGAGTTGAGGTTGCATGACACGTACTAAGACCGGAATCACTGGCTTCGACGACCTAATTGGCGGTGGGATAGTTGAAGGAAGTACGGTCCTGCTATCCGGACAGTCAGGGTCAGGAAAGACTATCTTCGGGCTTCAGTTTCTCTATAATGGAATAACCAAGTATGACGAACCAGGTGTACTTGTCACACTTGAAACACGCCCTGATGAGATTAGAGCAGAAGCGACTCAATTTGGCTGGAATCTACATGACTTAGAACAGAACAACTCATTGATAATCATCGATGCAGCCTCAAGTAAAGCAGGACTACCGACATCGCAGAAATATGCCCTACGTCGTGGTTTTGATATGACCACACTTGCTGAGGAGATATACCGGGCAATTGATGAAACAAAAGCAAAACGGCTCGTGATTGACTGTATCTCAGGTCTGGGAATCAGATTCAATGAACCCTCAGAGGTCAGAAATGAGTTGCACAGGATTAGTGCACTGCTCAGAGAGTTAAAAGTGACTTCTCTCTTCATCAGCGAGATAATCGAACCAGACTCCCAAAGCCGTGCTGGCGTTGAACAGTTTATTACACAGGGACTAATCACCCTAAATCTCTCTGAATCCTCTGGCACTCTCAAACGAGACCTCCTGATTTGGAAAATGAAGCAGACACCTCATAGTCTGAAGAAACATCCTTTCAAGATTGGTAAGTCAGGTATTGAAGTGGCAACAAAGAAGAAGTCTAGGTCAAAGAAAGGCTAGAGGCAAGGCAAGCAGTTGGACTGTCAGATAACCAAGTAATAAGAACGGTATCAATGGGGGAGTGGTCTTTTCATCGTGAATATTGGTCCTCCAATAGAGATATCCCCCTAAAAGCATAACAAAGAACTCCACGCCCATCCCCACAACAGCCTCAATAATTGGGACATTTACAACTCTAAGTTCAATCCCTGGACTAATCAAGGCAACAAGTAGCAGATTTTTGACATCTGCCCCACCAATTGAACGCATCCTGAAGAGTGTGTATCCCATTGCAAAGACTATCACTAGGGCAGTTGCATGCAGAACCAAATTGGCAAGAAGATGTCCGGTCAGTAGAATGACAATACTCCCCACAAGAAATCCAATCATCATGTACTCGTTAGGCACCCTTCTCTGACGGATATCTAGGACTGAATAGACCACAAGGAGTGACGTGACTGTGAGAAAGGACGAATATGCTGCCAAGGACAGATCAAGAACCATCACTCATCAACCTTCTGCCATCTAATCAGACCAATCTCGTTTATAGTCATACGCTTTGGTCTTGATAGTAACACAGATTAAGCACCCATCGATTTCCGCGTCTTGTGTGTGGACGAACGTTCGTACTACACATATTCATAGTTCAGAAGCTGATCGAATGGAAGATCCGTATCAAGTAATTCATGATACTACGTTCCGTCTGTTGAAGAAGGCAGTCACAGAGCTTCCTTCTGATGTCAAGGCGGCACTCGAAACCGCTAGTAAGAATGAAACAGATGAGACAGCAAAGACCCAGCTCTCTGCTATTTTGACCAATCTCGAGATTGCAGAGACTGGTGTTCCAATGTGTCAAGACACAGGAATCATGATTTTTTATGTCAAAGTTGGAGCTAAATTTCCCTACATGGGTGAAATCAAGAAGGCTCTCACTCAAGCATGTCGAAAGGCAACGAAAGAGGTCCCCATCAGACCAAATGCAGTCAATCCTATTGTCGGAGGGAACTCTGGTGACAACACAGGAGTGAAGATTCCATGGATAAACTGGGAGATAGTCGATGGTGACTCACTTGAGATAACTGCTTTTCCAAAAGGTGGCGGTAGTGAGAATGCCAGTATTGTAGGGATGCTCAAGCCCGGCGTGGGTCTCACTGGTGTGAAGAAACTTGTTGTTGATAACGCCCTCTCTTACATGGGTAAAGCCTGTTCACCCAATATCATCGGTGTAGGAATTGGTGGTGGTGCAGATATAGCCATGAAGATTGCCAAACAGCAGTTAATGAGGCCACTTGGCGATAAACATCCTGAGCCTGAAGTTGCAAGGATTGAGGAAGAGCTCATGGACGCACTCAACTCGACAGGAATAGGTCCCATGGGTCTTGGTGGTAAGACAACAGTCCTTGGAGTGAAGGTTGATTATGCTATGCGTCATCCTGCAAGTCTACCGGTTGGCGTTGCTGTCCAATGTTGGGCTTCACGACGAAGTACAGCAGTAATCTCGAAGGATCTGAAGGTCAAATACTTGACACATCCAGTGGAGGGAAACTAAGATGACAGAATATCACATGACAACTCCAATCTCAGAGGAGGATACCAGAAAGCTCAAGGTAGGAGATGTGATCTATGTTTCTGGTGAGCATGTCTATACTGCACGTGACGAAGCACATGAACGAGCACTTCACATGTTTGAGAAGGGTGAGAAACCACCTGTTGACTTTGAGGGTAGTGTCATCTATCATGTTGGTCCTGTAGCATGGCAAAAGGACGGAAAGTGGAAGATAGTGTCAGCTGGTCCTACGACCAGCATCAGGATGGAGCTCTTTGAGGATGAGTTCCTCCGTAAATACAAGGCGCGAATTCTGGTTGGAAAGGGTGGAATGGGAAAGAAGACCCTTGATGCCCTGAAGGAGGTTGGCGCAGTCTATTGTAGCTACACTGGTGGATGTGGTGCATTAGCCGCTAAAGGTTTGAAGGAAGTTAGAGCCTATCTTTGGGATGACCTTGGTATGCCTGAAGCGCTCTGGGTCATCACAGCGGAAGAATTCGGACCACTTCTTGTCACCATGGACTCGCACGGGAACAGCATACATGAAGAGATGGACAAGAGAGTTGCAGAACGCAAAAAGGAAGTATATGCCAAAATCGGAATCAAAGAGTGAATCCAATAGGTGGCAGACCAATGTCTGCCATCCACATTTCTTTTCGTCGGAACAGTAAGTCTTAAAGAGTGCTAGAAACCCCGACGGCATAACCACGGAGAATTCTCCATTGGAGGACTGTAGTTGGACTACAAGACAATCATGTGCGACGTTCTTGTTGTTGGTGCTGGCGGTGCTGGTTGCCGCGCTGCAATTGAGGCATCGAAACACAACCTAGACGTAATCATGCTAAGTAAAGAACTCCTCGGCAAGGCACACACAGCCATGGCTGAGGGCGGTTACAATGTATCCTTGGGTAATGTAGACCCCGATGACGACCCTGAAACTCACTTCAAAGATACAATAGTCGGTGGTAACTATCTAAACAATCAGAAACTTGCAGAGATTCTCGTACGAAATGCTCCACAGAGAATATTCGATCTTGAGGACTTGGGCGCTGTCTTTGATAGGACCCCTGAAGGCAAGATTGCACAGAGACCATTTGGAAAGCAGAGTTGGCGCAGAACTGCCTACGCCTCTGACAGGACAGGTTCTGAGATAATGGTCACCCTGGTAGAAGGAGTTCGGAAATCATCTGTCCGAGTTTTTGACGAATCATTTGCCACAAGACTGTTGGTCACAAATGGCAAAATCTCTGGAGTATGTGCTGTAGACCTAAAATATGGCGACTATCTCGTATTTCGTGCCAAGTCTGTCGTCATGGCTACAGGCGGTGCTGGTAGAATCTTCAGTGTCACGAGTAATGCGCAACTGGACGTTGGTGATGGTTATGGTATGGCCTACGAAGCTGGTTGTGAGATGATAGACATGGAGATGATTCAGTTCCATCCCACAGGGATGGTAAAGCCTGAGTCAGCCAAAGGTCGTCTGGTCACTGAGGCTGTACGGGGTGAGGGTGGTATTCTTCTGAACAATAAGGGTGAGCGTTTCATGAACCGATATTATCCAGAGGTCATGGAGCTAGCTGGTCGTGACCAAGTGGCAAGGTCGATTATGACCGAAGTCAAGGAGGGACGGGGTTCTCCCGATGGAGGAGTCTACCTTAGCATTGCGCACCTACCTCGTTCAATTATCGAATTTAGGTTGGAGAGTATGATTGAACAGTTCGAGGACGCTGGCGTTGATATCCGAGAAGAGCCAATGCAGGTTTCACCAACTGCACATCATTTCATGGGTGGCATCAGGATCGACGAGAATTCAGGCACTAATATCTCCGGGTTGTATGCTGCTGGCGAGTGTACTGGTGGAGTACATGGTGGAAACAGACTTGGTGGAAATGCTCTAGCGGACACCCAAGTGTATGGTGCACTCGCTGGTGAAAGCGCATCTGAGTATGCCAAGGAGAACGATCATCTGGGTGTGGACAGGGATGAAATCCAAGAGGAGTTTGTGAGACTCGACTCTATGCTCAAACGAAAGGAAGGCATCTCCCCAGCTGACGCTCGTGATGAGCTCACAGAACTCATGTGGACTAAGGTTCAAATCTTCAGAAAGGAAGACGAGATGCAGTATGCAGTCAAAGAACTGAAACGAATTGAGAAGGAAGTAGTCCCCAAAATTAAAGTTGATGTCCCTGTAAAACGTTTCAATCCTGGTTGGCATCAGGCAATAGAGTTTGTCCACATGGTCACAACTGCAAGGATGGTCGCTGAAGCTGCAGTACTGAGGAAAGGCAGCAGAGGTGCCCATTATCGTGTTGACGCTGACTCCAATGATAATGGCTATTACAATATCGTCATCAAGAAGAATAAGGACGGTAAAATGGAACTGCGAAAGGAAGACCTCGTGATTACATCAATCACACCACCATAGGGAGGCTACAAGATGGCAAAGACTATCAAAACAAGCGTGCAACGGTACAATCCTGACAGTGATGATGCACCGTATTTCCAAGACTTTGATGTAGCATACGAGCCTGGAATGACTGTTCTAGATGCATTGCTCTATATCCAAGACAAGTATGATTCAAGCCTCGCATTCCGATGGGAGTGCAGAGGCGGTCAGTGTGGTTCTTGCGCTGTAAAGGTCAATCATATAGCTCGAATTGCATGTCGTACAAAGGTCAATCCCGAGGAAAATCTTGTTCTCGAACCTCTGGAAAAGATGCCTGTCATCAAGGACCTCGTTACGGATATGGCTCAAACATCCTATCGAATCCGAAGAATACGCCCCTATGTTGCGCGTAAAAAACAGCCACAACATCCAGAGATTATTCATGCTGAAGAAATCGAGAAAGTTCGTGAGATACGCAAATGCATTGAGTGCAGTGCCTGTCTGTCGAATTGTCCCATTGTTCATGAAACCTGGGACTATCCAGGTCCGATGATTATCCGACAACTTGCCCGATTGCAACTTGATCCAAGAGATGTCGAGGACCGTGTTGCAATGGCAATGGATGAATCAATCTACAGCTGTACAACCTGCAAGATGTGTGAAGACATCTGTCCGAAGAAAATCAAGATTCCTTCTCTTGCTGTCGAACTACTTCGGGCAAAGGCTGTAGAAGCTGGATATGCATTGGCTGAAGGGCAACAGGGTTTCATCGACTCAGTAAACACCACAGGTCGTGCTGTTCCTGAGAAGGACACTCCACTACTCAAAAACCTCGAAACAGAGGAGTTCTTTGTTGACAATCCTCGTGGTCGAGTCGCATTCTTTACTGGTTGCCTCATTGATTACCGGATGCAGAGTACAGGTAAGGCACTGATAGAGGTCTTGAACCGGAACAACATCGATGTTGTCGTTCCGACAGAACAATGGTGTTG
This sequence comes from Candidatus Thorarchaeota archaeon, assembly GCA_048882965.1. GTDB lineage: Archaea > Asgardarchaeota > Thorarchaeia > Thorarchaeales > Thorarchaeaceae > SMTZ1-45. Next base: position 22,564 of record JBHLRC010000024.1, on the reverse strand, counting down.
TGCAAGCCCTGCTTTCAGGACTGGTGACCTCACTACTGCCCACGCTGCAGCAAGGAGAGTCACTGAGATATTCGAAAAGGCTTGTAAGAAGTATAATTGTGACACTGTCGTAGTTGCATGTGCAGGATGTGGGAAGACACTCCGTGAAGACCACAGACCCTACATCGAGGAGGAGCGTGGCGAACCGCCACTATACAAGGTCTATGACATGGCTGAGTATATGATTCAGGTGATTGGCAAAGAGAACATAGTTCAACCAAAAGGTGAAATCAAGCTAAAGGTCACCTACCATGAACCTTGTCACCTTGGTAGAGGCCAGCATGTTTATGATGAGCCAATTGAGGTTCTCAAGATGATTCCGGGAGTGGAGTATATCGATGATCCCTATAAGAACCGGTGTTGTGGCGCCGGTGGTGGTTTACGAGCAGGAAACCGTGAACTTTCTCAGAAGATAGCAACGACAAAGAAGGAATACATTGAGGCTACTGGAGCTGAAATGGTCACTACTGAGTGCCCCTTCTGTACAATCCAGCTCAATGACATGATGAAGGACACAGAAATGAAGGTGAGGTATATCCCCGACCTTCTTGCTGAGTCTTACAGACTGGGTGATGAGAAGTAATCCAGAGTGGATGAAGAGCTACCACTCACTCAGGTGTGAACGAAGCATCCTATGAACCTGGAGTGCCGCCAGGTCGGCGGGAATCAGCCCATCATCCACCAAGTTCCACGCCGCATGAGTGAAGATAGTCACATGAGACGCACGCGACTCACTCAACAGTATGGCCATGATGTACTGGCAACATCGAACAAGCGACCAATCACTATCAAACTCGAGGAGGCTCTCCTCAAACTCCTGCGACTTCTCATGAGTCATCGTGTTCCAAAGATCCGAGATGTCATCAGAACTGACCCAGTCCTGGACCTCTTTTGTGTGTGGAAGTCTAAGGATTTCGGGTTTTTGATTCCAATCTGATTGGATTTTCTCCTTCACAATCTTGTCATATGTCAGAGCATCGTCTGGTAACATCTTACTGCCAATATTCTGTTTTAGTTTATCAAATAACCAGTGGGTCATCTCTTTTGTAACTAGACCTCTCTTGTTGGCGTCCACAATTCTATGTGCAAAGATTGTGTTATGCCCAAGAATTCCATAATTCACTATAGCGTTCCTGATTATGTTCCCAAAAGGCGCCACGTCGATTGACTTCACGAGATCCTTCAGATTATCATCCTGCGTGAACCCGTCTGGCGACTTAGAGGGGACCTTTCGAACAAGATACTCCATGAGATGCCATAATGATGCAATCTGTGGTCTAGTATATTCGGCTCCAGGTAGTTCGATAATCAATGATAACGGCATGATGAAGCCATGGCCAAGTCTATCAGGGTCTTCTGCTGCGAGGGAGGAGATGACCCGTCTTAACCTAATTGGCTCATCTCTGGACGCCAAAATAACAGATGCTTCCCAAGAACCTACCAGACTCTTTTGCCTTATTGAACTCTCAAATTTCCTCACTGCATTGTCAGGTGAATCGACGCCTCTCTCTACTTTGTAATTAGGTCCCTTCTCTAATTTCCAATGATCAATATCAACCAAGTGAAGTGCAAGGCGCTCAACAAACAACTCTTGAAGATTTGTTCTCACCTCAGTATCTAATGGAATCTTCATTGAACCTGATGAAACATCTGGTGCAAGTCCTGGATGACTTCCAAAGTCTTCTATCATTCCACGAATCGAATTTACCATGATTGTTGAATGAGGCGTGTCATAGGTCTGTTGTTCGTGCCATGCAGCACCATGCATAAGGACTGCCCATATAGCTGATGGACGTGCTGAAGGAAGCATTCTCCTGATAGCATTCACTGCTTCTCTAGTATCTGCTTTCAGACAAGCCTGAAAGAAATCCATCCATTCTCACCAACAAGGGGACTATGAGATGATGAATGACTCTTTGCACATCGTGCAGGTTACTGTTTCGCCCCTTACAGCAATCCGTTTCAATTCGCTCCTGCAGAAGGGACATACTGCAACAGTTTTTGGTGGGGGCCCAGAACCTGTACCCAAAATGAAGTCCCCCCTGTCATGATCAATTCTTCCAGAGAGTTCTCTTCCATCTAAGAGGTCTGAGAGAATCTTAGTGACATTCATGATTGATACACCCGCCTCTTGCGCTATCCTCTCAAGAGCAAGTCGTCGCATGCCTTCTACTGTCCTCTTTACTGCTGAAACTGGATCAACAGTTGCTTTCTTTTCAATTGAGGGCGGATGCAGTTTGGCGGCTCGAAGTTCAGATGGTTCTACCTCAATTCGCTGTACTGAAGTCACCTCTTGAGGTGCTCCACCTGCCTGTCCCAATTGCTGTTTTAATTCAGCGAGTTTTTTGTTATATTCTTCTTCAGACACTAATCCGCGCATGTAATCTAAATCGAGATCTTTGATTTGTGATTCAATCTTAGCAATCTCATCGTTAGCGGGGGGATTCAAGATACCAATTCTCCATCAAATCATCTAACAACTTCCCTACATCTTTCAATATAAGAAGAATTCAGTCGAATACATTATCTCTAAGAAAACAGTTTCCTAGTCTTCTAGCCGTTTTCCTTCCGGTAACTCATCCAAAAGCAATCCTTCCTTCTCAGCTTTGGACAGCGCTTTCTTTGCCTTAGTCCCACCAATGTTCTCAAGAGCACCTGCCACTGTCTGTCTGACAAAGACTGAGTCGTCATTGAGTGATTCTATCAATGCATCTACTGATTTCTTGTCCTTTCTCTCACCTAACTGAGCTGCTGCATGAATCCTAACTAGGTATCTTTGGTCTGCCAAGGCAACAATCAACACGCGTGTTGCATCTGGATGTGTGAGTACCCCAAGACGCTCGACTGCTCCAAGACACACTTGTTCATCGTCACTATGTATCTCCGCTTCCAGTTCACCAAGCATTTCGATGTCTTTCTTACTTGGTTTCTTTCTGGTTGGTTTCTTCTTCTCTGTCTTCTTGGGTGTTTCTTTCTTTTTCAGGGACTTTTTGGTCGAGGTCTTCTTTGTTTTAGTAGACTTCTTTGCAGTTTTCTTTGGTTTCTCAGTCTTTTTCTTTGTTGTAGATTTTGGTGCTGCTTTCTTACTGCTCGTTGTCTTCTTTTTGGAAGTAGCTGCCTTCTTAGTTTTAGGTTTTTTAGACAAAGGGACTCCCTCTTACATCGCTACTAGACTGTTTTTCAAAAGACACTGGTTCATATAAATAAAGGGTCTGAGCATTGACTATAACGGAAATGCCTTAACAAGACTTGGTCCATCCTCACATCGGTGTGAGAACTTGCACGAATTCTCCGCAGCATGTTCAATTGTTGATACTGCAGTCGAAGCAGCAAAGAGCAATAATGCGATTAAGGTGTCTGTAGTCAATGTGGAAGTGGGAGAATTCACTTTTCTCATTCCAGAACAATTAGCATTCAATTTTGAAATTGCCAGTAAGAACTCAATCCTCGAAGGCTCGGAACTAAGAATAAAGACGATCAGGGGACGACTTTTCTGTAATGACTGTAAATTTGAGGGTGAGTCCCAAGTAGACCCCACTATACCCAACCAAATAGCTGCTTTTGCGCCAATGAAATGTCCGAAATGTGGAGGAAGTTCAACTACAATAACTGGTGGCAAGGACTTTGTTATAACAAGTATTGAGGCTGAAGTAGCAGAATCAACTACAGGATAAAGGACCACTACTGATAGGACAGAGTCAATTAGATTAGAACCGCATTAAGAATGCCACCTTGACCTGGGCGGCTTGTGACCATTGCACGACCCTTTGAGGTCTTGATGATGGTGCCTCTAGTGATTACTTTTCTACGCTGATAGTCCATGTTTGCAGGGTTTTTCTCAACATCCTGCAACTCAGCACGATAGGTCACATTCTTTGAACGATCCGTAACATTGACCATGTTAAGACGTAGGGCTGGTGTCTTCTTTGCTTTCTGTCTGCTATCGATTGTTCTCCTCTTTGGCTCTCCCATAACGGTTTCAGTCGGAGTGCGGCCCAGTTGGTGTTTCCTCTTACCTCTGAATCGCCTTAATCTAGCTCCAGTGGACGTTCGTGTTGATCTTCTATGCCAGACACCCATTGCTGACTACCTCTTGCTTAGGTCAATGAGGCTCTTTGTAGATTCGTTTTAAATGTTGCTTAGTGTCCATGTCCTGGACTTGTCCAAAGCGACCTCTTCAAATACTTCCGAGGTCTGCTCAAAGATACCTTACAGTCGGAGGATAGATGATGCCTAAGATTGAATCTGCCCATGGGGCTGGTGGCAAAGTAATGCAGCGTCTGTTGGAAGAAGTCGTGATTCCCTCTTTTGGCAGACGAAAGATTGGAGCTATTGGTCTCGACGAGATGGATGATGGAGCCACACTCCAGACTGCAGAGGCGAATCTGATTGTGTGCACAGACGCTCACACAGTACATCCGATTGTATTTCCTGGTGGCGACTTGGGAAAACTGACGGCATGTGGTACTATCAATGACTTAGCTGTCATGGGAGCGCAGCCTATAGCAATGACCAACACTGTGATTGTTGAAGAGGGTGTGGAGATTGAAACCCTACAAACGATACTACACTCTCTAAACAGTGTCATTGAACCTCTTGGTGTGGCAATGATTGCTGGTGACACGAAGGTCATGCCTTCGGGTACACTTGACGGAATTGTAATGTCTACAACTGGTATAGGAGTTCCTTACCTCGATAGCCCTATCTCTGACAGTGGTGCAAGAGAAGGTGATGACATAATTTTTAGCGGACCGATAGGTGATCATGGGACCTCGCTGTTGGCTCATAGGGAAGGTTTGAAGTTTGAAACTGACTTGAAGAGTGACGTTGCTCCGCTTTGGGAGCCTATCCATGACTGTCTTGATGTTGGCGGAGTGCATGCTATGAAAGATCCCACGAGGGGTGGTACCGCAGTTGCTCTGAATGAGATCGCATCGAAGTCCAAGGTTGAATTCGAGTTAGAAGAAGACCTTATTCCAGTGCGTCCAGCCGTTAAGTCTCTCTGTAATGTTTTAGGACTCGACCCGCTTCATATGAGCTGCGAAGGAACATTCGTGATGAGTGCAGATTCTAATATGACTGATGACATTCTATCTGTTCTGTCGAAGCACAAGGTCACGTGTGATACTAGGGTTGTTGGGAGGGTCCTTGAAGGCAAAGCAAGAGTAGTCATGAAGACAACAATTGGCGGACGCAAGATTATTCAAGTCCCATATGGTGAACCTATCCCTCGTGTGTGTTAGACGGTGCAGAAATATGAAGGTCTTCAAACCACTCATTGCATTTCTACTGCTCCTAACGTTATTATCAATAATCGTGGGTTTTGCTTTTCCTGTTCACGTTCTTTCTCTGGTATACTCCCCAACAGTCTACCTACTGATTTGTATAGCACAGGCTGCACATTTCATTGAGGAAAATTACACAAAGGCCTGGGAGGTTGAAGCACAAATAAGGAAGAATCCTGATGGCTCCCCAAAGGAACCAGAGTCTGGTCGGGATTTCCTAGTTGCATTCAGTCATGTTCTGGTGCTGCTGAGTTTCTTGTTCTACTTCCCAATCGTAGCTCAAGCCCCATGGGCCATAATCTATGGTCTTGGAATTTCAGTAAACGGTATGCTAAATGGAGTGGTCCACACTGTCATATTGGCTAAATTCAGAAAGAATACGGGATTTATCTCTGGGTTGTTCCTGCTCATCTTTGGGATTCTACTGTGGGTATCAATATTCATTCCATTGGGACTTTAGTCCTGATTAATACCTGCAGATTGTTCCATCTCGCGTTGATCCTCAAGTATCTTCTTCATTTTAAATTTGAGTTGTGCTTTGAGTTTGACACGGTCATTGTCAAGACCAAAATAGTCTGCAAAGAGCTGAGTTGTAGTTAGTAGCTTTGAACGCCCTTCAGGTACAGCATCAACGAACTTCTTATCGATTAGGTCTCTGATGTGATCATAGGAATGAGTTCCTCGCTGAGCTACAAGTTCTGACTGCAGGATGGGTTGTTTCAGAGCGATAAATACCAATGTCTGAAGTGTCGCAAAGGACAGGAGACCTCCGGGTATCAGTTTACCGACCCGTGGAGTGAGCTCTGGTTTCAGTTGCATCACGAATCGGTCCTTTGGCAACGAAACCACCTCCAGAGCTCCCTCTCTTTTGTTATATTCGAAGCTCAGTTCATCCAATATCTTCTGAGCAGTTGACTGTGATTTTCCAATAATGTCGGCCAATTCTTCCAAAGTCAGTGCCCTACCTGAAACATAAAGAGCTGCTTCCAGAGTAATCATGTCATCGTCCAAAATTATCCCCTCAGCCCTTAATCTCTGGTCTGATCTCCTCCTCTGTCGACTCATCATCATCAGTAATTACGGGAGGCTCTTGGAGTTTAACCCAAATGACACTATCATCATCCATCCAGATGTCAATATAGGCTCTGGCGAAAAGAAAGAGTAATGAGAAAAACACTCTCACTATCTCCTGTCTTGTGTTGTTCATGAGAACGTCCAAAAACTTGGACACATCACCAACCTTCATTATTCTGCATAGGTCTTCATACACGTCTGCAATTGTTTCCTCGATATTAGCCTGGTCCACATTCATCTGAAATGTCAGCGGATCAGCTTTTGAGCTATACTTTCGTTTTGTTGGTAGTGTTCGTTGTCTTGTACCTTTGCTGAGGACATGATCCATAGCAACAAGTAACTCCTCTAGAGTCACACGACGGTTAGTCAGTCTAAATGGTGGACGGATGAGTGGAATGACCAACTCCCCTTCTTCATCTTCCTCATCTGGCGGCAAGAGACCAAGTTCAACAAGTTCTCTCGTCTTTCTCATGAAAATGACTGATGCAGAGTATAATGCGTTTCCAGAGATACGAAAATCGATATCTCCTAGGCGTTTCATCTCATCAAGGAAACCAACTACAAGCTTACCAACATCCACATTCCATGGGTCAACTTTGTCCAACTGAAGGACATCGGTAAGAAGAATATAGGGTGGAGTTGCCCAGAAGGGAGAGTCATCGTCCATCATGTTGATACAGCAACCTCCTCCAAATCAACAGAAACAATCCTTGAGATTCCATCCTGATTTGATACTCCCACCAACAAATCAGCCTTTCGAACCGTTGTATCTCTCAAGGACACAACGACAAATTGTGAGTTCTTTGACATTTCTGAGATGAGTAACGCCACGTTGTGTGCGTTCACATTGTCAAGTGCGGCATCTATTTCATCAAATATGTAGAAACTTGCTGGACTATACATCTGAATGGCAAATATCAGTGCTAGACCTGTGAGGGTTTTCTCTCCGCCACTCATCGCATCAAGAGTGACCAATTCTTTTCCTCTTGGTTTTGACCTAACAGTTATGCCTCCCATGAGTGGATGTTCTGGGTTCTCTAGCATGAGATTCGCTTCACCATCTGGGGAAAGCTGTGCAAACACTGTAGCAAAGTTGTCTGCAATCTCATTATAGACTGTCAGGAACTTCTGTGTCTTCTCAGCCTCAAGTTCCTCCATGAAAGCGAGAATCTCATTACGCTCATTCTCCAATCGCGTCTTTTTGTCAACAATTTCCTCGTAGCGTTCTTTTTCCATATCATAGTCAGTGAGTGATTTTAGATTGACTGGACCCATTGCTTCGAGCTCTCGTTCAATCTCTTTGATCTTTTCCTCGAGCTCCTCTATTTCCTTATAGGTCAGTTCACGTTCATCTTCTCTCTCTTCCAGTGCCACTTGAGCCTCAGCAACTTCATTTAATTCTGCCACAAACGCTACAATGTCGGTTTCTAATCTGTTCTGCTCAGTCTGAAGCCTGTACACCGCCTTCTCATTTGAAGTCTGAGCCTCGCGGATTTCTTCATGTCTCAATCTCAAATTTCGCGTATCTTCTTTCAGCTCGAGTTGGCGAACTCGCTTGTCCTTGACTGCATCATCAATACGTTCTCTTTCTTCCCTGAGCTTCTCAAACTCAGTTTCTCTCTCAGAAAGCGCCATCTGTAATCGTTTTACTTCATCATCAAGACCTGGAAGGATCGCATCCTGAGCCTGTATTCTGGATTCTATCTCTATTGCCTTGGGACCAAGTCTCTCATCAAGTGCAACTCTGACTGAGGTTATTTCACTCTGAAGTTTCTCTCTTTGCTTCTGATACTGCTCCTGAACCTCTTTCAGATCCTTTATCTCTTGATTCAGCTTGTTCGCATCTGATGTGACCAATGCCTCATTAGCCTCATCACGTTGGGCTCTGACTCTCTCTCGCTGGACAGTAAGTTCCTCATCACGCTCTTGGAGACTCTTCACCTGAGCTTCAAGTTCAGTTATTGTCAGGTTAGCCTTACTTATTCTCTCTTTTAGAATAGTTTCTCTTGATTCCTGTTCTTCGAATCGCTCCTCCAATCTCTCTAGTTCCATACGGAAACGATAATTTTGCTTTGAGAGTTCCTGTACTTTCTTCTCATGTTCAGAGCGTTCTCTCCGAAGTGAATCCTGTTTGATACGAAGGTCAGATAATATCTCTTCCAAGCCTTGGAGGCGTTTGGCGATTTCTGGACTGGTATCTTCGACCTGCAGTGATAATCCAATTGCCGCCTTCTGAAAGTGTCCTCCAGTAATTAATCCTGAACGCTCGACAAGGTCTCCATCCAATGATACAGCCCTTTGCCCCCTAAATCCTAGTTGTTTTGCTGAATCAAAGTCTTCGGTCACAATTGTGTCTGAGAATACAAACTCGAAAGCGGGACGCATTTTCGGATCAAACTTCACAAGATTCAACGCGAAATCGATGACACCATCGTCTTTTGGTAGTTTTCCAGGGGCATTTGTCTTAATCTTGTCTAGTGGAATGAATGAGGCTCTTCCAATCTTTTCACTCTTTAATACGTTCACACAATCTGTGGCCACCTGTTCATTCTCAACAACAACGTATGAGAGTCTATTTCCACCAGCAATCTCCAACGCAACTGAATAGTCAGGATCAATCGTACCTAGTTCTGCAACTGTACCATGAATCCCACTAATTGCACCGGCATCTCTAAGCTCCAGAATTGTAGCAATCGCGCGACGTCTCTTGAGAAAGGCATCCTCAGCCTCCTTCAAGGCATCCTGACGAGCCTGGACCTTGATTAGCTCCTCCTTTGTCTGAGCCACAATCTTAGCACTCTCTACAACCTCTGCATCTACAGTTGATAGTTGCTCAGTCAGTCTATCTATTTCATTTTGCTTCGACTTCTCAAGTTCTTCAGACTCATCAAACTCAGATTTCTTCTCAGGAATGGTTTCCTTCAACTGTGAAATCTCGGCTTCAGTCTTTTCCAGACTCTCAGTGGCATCTCTGAGTTCTTCATAAGCAAGACCAAGTTCCCGATTGTCTGATTTGATAGTTGATCGAATCTCAGAAACACCCTCATCAAGGTGCCTCATCTGGTTGTTCAGATCCTGAAGACGCAATGTGGTTTCATAATATGCTGTCTGGGCTCTCTCTGCCATCTCTTCTAATCGGATTATTTCAGCCGTTGTTTCTGCAATCTCCTTTTCAAGATCTGTAAGATCTTTAGTCTTGTCAGCTAGTACCTGTTCATTATGACTAATTTCATCCTGGACCGTTTCGAGTTCTTCTGCCAGAAGGGTTTTTTCACCATCAGATTTATCAAACTCAGACTGGGCTCGTTCGAGATCTCCCTTGACATGTGACACTGCTGCAGAAACAATTCCATACTGTTCTGAAACTCTGGTTGAGTCGCCGCCAGTGATTTGGTCAATCTCATGGTCTATTTTTTCAATCTCTGTTTCAGTGCTGGTCAGACCATTCTCTACCTCAACGAGCTCTTTTACAAGACTCTCTGCTTCCTCTGCACGCTGAGCAAGAGTTTCGTTAATTGTTTCTATCCTTGACTTACCTTTGATAGTGCTCCATGCAAGTATGTCAATTTGATGCTTTCGTATCTGTTGATGGAGATTCTGATACCTTCTCGCGTCAGACATATCTTCCTCTAACTTCTCAAGATGTCTACGACGCTCTTGAAGTTGCATTTCTACCTTACCAAGATTGGTTTCACTCTCAGCAAGCTTCTTCAAAGCACGATCCTTTTGCTCATCATAAGCGGATATCCCCGCTATCTCTTCAATCAGTTTTCGTCGTTCAATTGGGCTAACCTTGACCATCTGGGCAATCTCACCCTGAAGAACCAGGTTGTATCCATTGGGGTCCACACCAATGGCGCCTAACACATCCAATACTGCAGAACGAGTCACTACCTTGCCATTGATTCTACACACTGATTTACCCGAGTCATCCAGTTCCCGCTCGATGACAACACGATCCGCATCTACTTGCAGTTTTCGATCCTTATTGTCGAAATGGAGTTCTACCACTGCAGACTTTGCTTTCGGTGGCATATTTGGTTTGGGTGGGGAATAGAGTAAGTCTGAGAACACATTTGCACGGAGGGTTTTTGCACTAAGCTGCCCTAGAACAAAAAGAATAGCATCAATCACATTGGACTTGCCAGAACCGTTTGGGCCTACAATACATGTGAATCCCGGATTTAATTTAATGCTGACTGACTCTCGACCGAATGATTTGAAGCCCTTGCATACTAGCTTCTCAATGTGAACCAAGTCCCGTTCCCTTCCGGCAAGTTTCAGTCAGAGTAACCTTGGCGAGTCCGAGTGTGTTATTCTGATTTTGCAGAGGCCTAAATACGGTTGGTATGACCTAAGTAATACCCCAGCTACATCTGGATTATGTATTCCGGCTTGGAAGGCATCATCTAAAGTGTTGAAAAGTGTAACTCTGTTGACTTTTTCAGGCGCGTTCTAGCTAACAATCTTGATGAGCGCTCGTCGTAATGCCATTCTGAGAAGTCCCAGTGACTCTCTTGCTCCTTCACCTGCAACACCTGCAAGAACGATCTTCACATCGCCAAGGATGATGATGAAGCCATGGTCTGATGCGATACTGACCTCCTTCAGGCCTCCTTTGTCCAGACCGGCAGATAGTTGGGAGGAGTTTGCTGCAATCTTCACAGAAAGGTTAGCAATATCAGCGTGTTTTGTTCCCCCACTGATTGTATGTCCAAATAGGACATTTCCCTTAGCATCGCAAATGACAATGCCTTCTAGGTCTGCATTTGCAGACATTGTTTCCTGCACAACTTGTTCGATTTTATCTTTGTCCACCATCTGTGAGTATTCCTCCCTACGGGACTGAATTGTCTACCCTGCTGTTCAGTATTAGGTGTGTAAAAAGATTACGTCGTTATATGTAACTGTCGTTTTTGAGACAATAGACTCATTTCACTTAACAGGACAGCACTTAAAACCGCTCACGTAAAAGTCAGACAACAAATTTTGGAGGCCAATATTAGATGCCTATGTTGAGAACTAGCTCAGAAGCTTTTCCCGCATCGAAAAAGATACTGAGCGATATTCCCTATGTCCTGCGTGTAGAATTTGGTCATCTTGCGCATGAAACAACAAAAATCGTTGGGAAACCAATAGCATGCCACAACTGTAATGGTTTCCTTCTTAGTGTAGACCAAATCCAAGAGGACCCAAAGGTAGGCCGGCACTTTGTATGCCCGTTCTGTGGGACTCTTAACGTTATAGAAGGCGAGATTGTAGTAGCTGGTGAGGATACAGATTTTGTTGTGAAACCACCCCCAGACCCTGAAACCGCCACTGAGGAAATTGCTATGGGTGGGAAGTCCTTCTTAGGACTCATTGATGTTTCAGGATCGATGGCTGGAGCAAACTTGGCTGCAGTCAAACGCAGCCTGAACACCTCTATTGACAGTCTTGCTGCAAATGTACCTGAAACCATGTTCGGTTTGATAGAATTTGAAAGCACTGTTGTAGCCAGAAATCTAGAGACCGGCAATCCAGTAGAACTTCCTAGAAACTCCTTTGCAAGCCTAAAAGACATCATGGAAACAACGAAGAAACTGCTTGATCAAATAAAATTGGTAAATGTCGGAAAGAACTCCGATAAGTTGAAGAAACATGTACATGCACTCCGCGACCAAGGTGGCACCGCTCTAGGCCCTGCGGTGGCAATGGCTTATGTCATCGCCAAGCATCGAAATGTTGGAAGAGTAGTTCTGCTGACTGATGGACTTGCTAATGAGGGGATTGGCGCGCTTGAGGGTTATCAAGTAACTCCTGCGAGTGAGTACTACGAGGACCTGGGAAAGATGTTCATGGAACTCGGAACAGCTGTGGATGTAGTCGGTATTGCATCTGGTGCAGGGATGGAGCTTCAGACTCTGGGCCTTCTACCTGAGGCCACTGGTGGCCAGATGTACTATGTCACTCCAAACGAGCTTGACAGAAGCCTGTCAGAACTGGCTGGAGCATCACTCCTCGGTAGAGATGTTGAGGTTCGACTGGTAACACCTTCTGGTGTAAAGGTCAAGGATGCCTCTGGAGTTTCAAGAGCTGTAGTTGACCAGTTGAAGAAGAAGAATGAGAGCAAGATTGGCGTTGTTGGTGAGGACCATGAACTCTACTTTGAAGTAGAACCAGAAAAAGAGATCAAGGAGTCTGAGGTACCCATACAGGTCCAAGTGACTTATACTGATGAAGAAGGTGCGAGAAGAGTCCGTGCTGTCACCACAAAACTCCGGGTCGCCAAGAAAGAAGAAGAGATAATGGAAACCCTTGATCCAACTGTCGGTGCCACATTTGTCACCCAAAAGGCAGGTGAGGAGTCATTCAGAGGTGACAGAGAGGGCGGTCGCAAGCGAATCGCCTCATTCAGAAAGGCTCTGAAAGCTAAATCAAAGGGCGCTCCTAAAGCTGTTCAAGCAATGTTAGACAAGACAGACAATGTTCTGAACATGGAAGAGGAAGAGATTGTGCGACAAGAGGAGATGCTAGAAGCTGCTCCTGCATCAGCACCTTCCGGGGCTGCAGACGAAGCATTCACAGGTAGCCTTGCTCAGATGAAGAGAAGCTCGAAGAAGCTTTTTGATGAAGAGGAATGAGTACAACCTTAGGTTATCATAATCCATGGTCGTGTCCTTTTCTGGCACGACCAATTCTTTTTTCTAACGTAACACAACCCCAAATATTCTTCAAATGCGCAAATGGCATGTACGGTGTCGTATCATATCTCCACAAGTCTAAAATAGTCAACTGCGGCGTAGATGATACGACATAGTTGTATCAGCGAGGACTCTAGACGTTGATTAGTCAGGAAAAACTTCAAGGGATTCTTTCCAAAATCAAAGAACAGGAAGGAGTACGAGGAGTTGTTGTGACTAATATGGATGGTCTACCACTAAGTAGTGATCTAGATCCCGAAATGACAGAGAACGTCGCTGCGATAATCACCTCCCTCGTCGGAAAAGCACTGGATGCTGTGCGAGAACTTCGAGAGGGGTCACTGTCGTTCCTGACCATTGACACAACCAAAGGTCAAATAAACATCGCACCGGAAGTGAACGAGGGACTCATCCTAGTAGTCCTTAAGAACACTCAGTAGGAAGTTAAGATAGAGGTGTACTAATAATGAGTGATCCAAAAGCCTTCGATAAGATCCTCACCGAAATCATAAGGCAGGATAAGGGTATCAAAAAAGTGATACTCGTCGATAAGACCGGCTTGACCATCGCCAACGTGAGCAAGCTGAGCTATTATCCTGTAGATGTGGACAGTATTGGGGCAATTGCCAGTGCGGTCTTCTGTGCGAGTGAGGAGCAGGGCAAGAACCTGCAGATTGGGGAGCTCGAGATAGTCACTTCTGAGTTCTCGGAAGGTAAAATCTTCGCCTCAGCCTGTGGGAAGGGTGTACTCTGTGTGGTTTCAGAGGCAGAGGTAAACATTGGCCTGATCCGACTTGTTATGAAGAAGCAGGGTGTACAGTTAGCTGATGAGCTTGACAAGTTCTTGGCTGTTGAGCCACTATCTCCGAAGGACAGCGAGCTTGATGAAGAGGACCTGAAGTCAGCATTGGCTGAGCTTGAGCGTGTGTGAACACTAAAACACACAATTGTAACACTGTCTGGCAGTTTCAGTATTCAGTGAGTATTGGGTAGGATCTCCAACCTCCATCAATCTCTTTTATTTCTGATTTGTTTCTTTGTAGCCGGACAAAAGATTGAGAATCAAGTCGGCTAAAGCGTTGGCGAATTCTTCATCGGTGGGGGCACTTGGAATAAGGAGCACATGACGATGGATTGTGGCGTCAACAATGTCAATCACTAATTGTGAGAAGTTCTCGTCAATTTTCTTGCCTAGCCGGTCAGCTGCGAATGTGATAAACATGCGTGATGCAAGACTGTTGTAGTTTGCATATTTGTCCAGCGCATGATAACCAAACACCTTGGGTTCTGACAGATATGCCATTTCTATGGCAATGATCATGGCCTTATCTCGCCTATGATACTTAACAGCCCCTAGTATCGAATCTCGCATAAAATCATGGATGTCAATATCCTCTGGTATGTCAAAGTGCCCCCTCTTTAGCATCCCCGTGTCTATAGCCTCTTCAGCCACTCCTTCAGCAATGCTCTTAATTATCTCAACCTTACCTGCTGGAAAGTACTTGTAGAGAAGACCTATGGCAATCCCAGCTTTCTCTGCAATCTCCTTTGTGGTGAGACTTGGATAACCTCGCTTTGCTAACAGGTCGATGGTAGTATCCTGAATTGCTTTCACTTTCTGCTGCTTATTGTAGGTACGTTTCCTAGGAGCGGGCATGATGCATATTTCCTCGAGATGCTTTGTGTCCTCACAGTGCATCTGTGCACGCCTCCTAAAAAGTGAGCCGAACTCAATATTTAAAAGTGAGCATGGCTCACTTTTAGTTATACATACGGTGAACGAGATGACTACTGTCTTATATGACTTGAAACTGACTTGCCCTACATGTAAGTCGAATAGTATAAAGCTGGGCACCCTTGATGAAGATGTCCAGTGTAGTAATTGTGGTTCAGTTTTCCCCGTAAGTCAAGGGTTTCTTGATCTTTTGCCTGGAGAAGAGTCTCCAGGGATGATCTCTGGTTCAAATCCAATGAAATGGGATTGGGTCGCGAGAATCTATAACAGCAGACTCTGGCGGAAGGGTCGTATACTAGGCACAATGTTCGGCATTTCTTTTGGCAAGGAATTCAAGATAATCACAGATGCAATGGAACTAAGTGGAGATGAAACGATTCTGGATTTAGCCTGCGGTCCCGGTACTTATTCAATTCCACTTGCCGAGAAGCTGGATTATGGATTCGTTATTGGAGTTGATCTTTCTCTGCCTATGTTGAAGAATGCAAGCAAACAAGCAAGGAAAAAAGGGGATAAGAATGTCCAATTCATTCATGCTAATGTGGACAACCTCCCTTTTCTAGATGATGAGTTCAACAACATAAATTGTTGCGGAGCACTTCACCTCTTCAGGGATTTTCTGCCAGACCTTCTCAATAACATTCGTCGAATGCTCAAGACTAATGGGCGTTTCACAGTTGCTGCAGCGCTTGCACCTAAAGGAAGGATAGGTAAAAAATTGGCCGCTAGAGAAACCAGAACGGGCGGGCTTGAGTACTTTACTGTGGACTCACTTACTGCTTATCTTGAACAGGCTGGATTTGTTGATGTCAAGTGCCACCACGCAAAACGATATTGGTTAATAATGAGTGCATTGAACCAGTAGCGTAAACCTCTCAACATTATGAGTTGCTTGATTGCTATCAGGTATACAGAAATATACATGATTTCATGGCGGAACTCAAACTTGCTTGAGATTAGATGTATCTCACACAGTTGTATCCATTTGCAATAATCTCACAACTGTTGAGTATTGGGCAGAATTAGTTCAAAATACAGTATAATCACTCTTCACTGAATTATCTGCCCGGATAGGGATGTCCATAAACCAAGTTGTAGTACACGATAGATACTAGGAGATATCTGTGATCATGGACTCAGAACAAACAATCAGACCAATAGATGTCGGGAGCTTTCCACTACATGCGGATTTTGAACGCTATCTTATTGGAGCGCACCATATCGAGAAAAGCTCTGGAGAAGTGAATACCAAGGATGCCGAGTATTTCATTGCTCAACACAATTCGGTATTCCGTAGCAAGACAGAAGCATTGGGTCCTGAAACTGCAGTAGTAGCATATGCTCAGTGTAGAGGGATGATAGACCAATTTCTCTTACCTGTATTTCATCACGTGCTTGGATCTGAGGGCTTACAGACTGAGGATACTACAAGTTTTGGTGGCATATCAAAAGAGAACGCACAGACTGTTACTGCAGCAATAGCTGTTGGGAGTAAGCCACCCACAAGTGAAGATGTTGGCATTGCAGAAATCAGTGCTCTGCGAAATGGAGCAGAGCAACTTTGTGCAGATCTTGGAGTTAACAGAATATCATACAAATCATGTGTAACCGGACCACTTGAGCTGTCCCTGAATCTCCAACGACTGGCAGGATTTCCGAGAATCTATGATGAACGACTTGTTGAGTATTTTACAGAAGTTGTGACGGCTTTTGTTGCTAACTCGATCATTACATCGAACAAACTTGCTCTAGAAGCAATAACGCTTGATGAGCCTGCACTCGGTCTTGAGGGCTTTGGCGACTTTTTTACTGATACATCATCTGACACGAAATTGTCACATCTTACCAAGTGTTGGAATAAGATATACAGTGTTGTCCCATCGGGTGCTTATCGAGGAATTCATCTACACACATCACCCTTTGAGCGAATCTTTGAGTCAGACTGGAATCTGTTAGAGGCACATGTGGGTGTGTTTGTCAACCGCAAATGGCTAGATGACTATGATAAATTCATCAGAGCAGCTATTGTTCGAACTGATGGGCCAACCATAAGTCAGAGTGTCGATATCAAGGCTGCTTGGCAGGAGATTTTTTCTGGAAATCACATGAATTACTTGCAGCCCACAAAAGAGATGGAGAATTATCTAAGGAAAAATATCGACCTCTATGGGACTGAACGAGTTCCTTTCGCTGGACCTGAATGTGGACTTGGTTCCTGGGACTGGAAAAATGGGTCTAACATGGCAATAGCAACTCTCGAAAGGATGAAAGAAACACTAAGAGTGTTCAATTAAAAGTCTGGAAAAATTGCATTTTAAGGCGTACTTGTGCTTGAGTACAAAAAACCAAAGAGAGTTTCACTCTTTTCAAGTGTTGAATGGCTTGTTACAGTTCTGACAAATAATTCGAAGTGAGTTGTTAGCTATCTCGTATTCGTATCTGGCGCCACAATGAGGACATGTAAGCCATGCAAAGTCTGCTGGTTCTCCATACTGAATGAGCTTACAGGACCGACATCTGAATGAGGGCACGTAGGACATCTTGAACGTCTCTGTTGTGTGGGGATTTAAAACAGATGCCTTTGATACAATTAGTCTTGGGACATGATCACCCCAGTATACACCTCTGTGACCGAAGAGATACCCTTTCTCCATCTCTTTTCCGCATGATGGGCAGGAATGATGTTCTCGTGCAGTTTCCACTGAATTCCACCACTCTGAGTTTCTCTTTTTCATATGGACTGATAATGATTTGTATGCTTGTGACACCTAATAGTTCGAACATAACACATACAATTGTATCCTTGCTTAGAGCCTAATACTCCATGAATATTGGAGTGAAGATGTTCAATCTAGTAGAACCGCCTTCTCCGAGTTCGTATTATGCCACAAAGGCTTTTATTAGACTGAACTTCTTTTTCAATCAATATCCCATTACAGGGACCTCTGCAGTGACATAATGAGGTGTTTACAATTCGAAAAGACGACAAGGGACGAATTCATCTCAAACTGGTGTTCTATGGCCCGTCCCTCGGTGGTAAGACAACCGCGCTCCGTTGGCTATACGGAAAGGTAGAAGGGCTACAGAAAGGCGAGTTCACTGCAATCGAGGATGAAACCAACCGTACGCTGTTCTTTGACTATGTCCCCATGAGTGCCGGCGGGAGAGTTCTGTTCGATGTTTTCACAGTGGCAGGACAGAAGAGGCACAGACACCAGAGGAAGGTAGTGCTACAGGGTACTGATGGAATTCTCTTTGTTGCTGATTCATCACCAGACCAGCGTGATGAGAACACCGAGAGCTTTGAGGAACTGAAGCTGTTCCTTGGCGACGCTCTTGGGCGTGAGATTCCGATTGTGGTCATGTTGAACAAACGAGACCTACCTAACAGAATGTCACGTGATGAGATGCTTGATCTCCTAGGTTTAGGTGGAAATGTCCCCATCTATGAAACCATAGCGATACAAGGCGTAGGAGTTAAGAGGGCGTTCCAAGCAATAGCTAGAGAAGTCATCCTGAAAAGAATGTACAAATGACAGGTGAGACTAAATGGGCGAATCCCGCGAAAACACACTCGAAGGTGTTCTGAACGAACTACAGGGAAGCATCCCCGAGATAGAGGCATGCGCCATTGTAAGCGTAGAAGGTCTGCCAATCGTATCAGCTCTTCCAACAGACGTGGATGAGGCGAAGGTCGCAGCTATGACTGCTGCAATGTTAACATTAGGTGAGAAGGCAGCAATAGAGCTGGGTAAGGGGAGCCTCGAACAGGTCAACATCAAGGGTGTGGACGGCTGGTTGTTAGTGGTACAAGCGGGAATGAACGCCTGTCTGACTGTATCAACCACCGCAAATGCAAAGCTGGGCCTTATTTTCCTAGACATGAAACGTGCAGCTGAAAAAGTCGCAGGAATGATCTAGTACAACAAGTAGCATAACATCAACTCTATTAAGCTGAGGTTTTCCAATTCTAACCAACTCAGAGTGTGCTAGAATTGAACCTATCCGGCCCCGTATACAGACTGTACGAATACTTTCTTTTCAGACAGTTAGATAAGGATAGAGCTCCCAGACACGTTGGCATTATCTTAGACGGGAACCGGAGATACGCTCGGAAACACGGTCTTGATGTCCCCTGGTTTGGACACCAAAGGGGTGCCGCCAAAGTCATGGAGGTCTTACGAATTCTATGGGAGGCTAATGTAAAAGTCTGCACACTGTATGCCTTTTCCATTGAGAACTTTCAGAGAAACGAAGATGAGGTCAAGGAGATAATGGCGCTCGCTGAAGAAAAATTCGGTGAGGTCGTTGGCAACCCTGATGTCCATCGCCATCATGTCAAAATCCAAGCCATCGGAAGGGTTGATCTTCTTCCAGAGAGAGTCCAGCAAGCGATAAGAGATGCTGAGGAAGAAACCAAAGATTACGAAGACCACATTCTCAATGTAGCAATTGGATATTCAGGAAGAGCTGAGCTTGTGGACGCTGTGAAAGCGATTGGTGAGAAGATAGAGTCTGGCGAAATGATGCCTAATCAAATAACAGAGGACATCATAGAGAGCCATCTCTATACTAATGGGGTTCCGGATCCTGACCTTATAATCAGGACCTCTGGTGAGGAACGACTCTCAGGCTTCCTCTTATGGCAGTCCGCTTATTCGGAACTCTACTTCGCCCAGATATATTGGCCAGCTGTTCGTAGGATTGACATATGGCGCGCTTTACGGTCCTATGAGGACCGGTCTAGAAGATACGGTAAGTAGCGTCTTGTTAGCTTTTATATGCCAAACTATGTGATTCGACATGACAGGAGACTAAAGGGCTTTGGCAAGGACTCCAGTTGCTGTTTACAGAGGTTTGCTAAGGACGAACCTAGAGGATACTCTATCTGACCAGATTGAAACAGTGACTGTAAGATTTACAGACACTCACTTTTTGGGAACAGCGATCTCTGCTCACTTGTTTCGATTTCTCAAACTAGTCACAAAGCTTGTTGCTTATCTCGACTCACGTACCTCCGCAACACAGTCTGATGTCACTATTTCAATTGATATTCTTGACTATTTCACTTCAACATCAAAATGGTGGTTGATGACTCGACAGAACCCTGGTCTAGTGCTGAAACCCCCATCTCGAGAGCCGCGGGGTTTCATTAAATCTATTGCAGACCTCCAATTTGGGGCCAACACGCTTCAAAGAATTTCAGGCGCCTCAGATAAACTCACTAGGTTCTTAGAAGAACATGACATCGCTAGCTCAACTTTGAGAGAAGACCTTACCGAGTCATTTGTTTCTTCATGGGCACTTCTCAGCGCATTCACATGTAAGGGTCAAGGCCGCAATGTAACAACAGAGTCTGACTTTGAAACAGCTTACGACCTACTCCGAATCCTCTTTTTCTACGTCCCAATCGTGGACTTCAAGGCGCTTTCGGTAATACGTAAAATTGGTTCTCACTCCATACTTCCAAAAGCAGCCAGTGTCGGGTTCTCTCCCGGATTTGAAAGAAAACTCAACTCTTCAGTAGCTGCAAGTCTGGAGAAGGTTCACGGTGAGCATCTTGCCGGACTTTCTTCGGCCACCTCTGGTGCCTCCCGGACAATACTGACAAACTCACTGAGATTTCTAGGCCAGTTGCATGCAGTGAAGCAGGGGATAGAACGGCTTGAGGATGAACACTATGACTCTACAATCGTGAGTGCTCTCCAGATGTTTGAAAGGATTAATGTTCCATCCGCTTTTCTGCAAAACGAATCAGCAGCAGTGGAAGTCTTCCAAGGACTAAGATTGGGTGAGGGCGTTACGGAACGAATTCAACTTCTCACAAGGCGTCTTGAGGGGCTTGTAGTAGACTCAACAGGAAACAAGGATTTTCTTTTGCAGTATGCCCGTCTTGTGCCCAGACTTATTGCGCTTCTATTACTTCTAGCGACTACTACAAAAGCCTCTCAGAAGGCTCCGCTGGAGGATGTTGATCTAAAGAGAGGTCTCTTACTTCTTTATACCCTGATTAATGGCTAGTAGCCTTGTCCGGACCCTCAATCAGGATTCTTGCATCAACCACGAGAGCGCCTTTCCCCTTCTCATAAACAAATGTAGGATTGCAGTCGAGTTCGATAATCTCAGGGTTCTCCTCTACCATCTTTGATACTCCAAGCATGATTTTTACCAGTGCGTCCACATCACGAGGACCTTCACCTCTTACTCCTTCTAGAATCTTGTATGCTTTGAGTTCATTCAACATCTCTCTGGCATCAGTTTCAGTGAACGGAATCAGTCTGAATGATACATCTTTGAGTACTTCCACAAAGATGCCTCCGAGACCTGCCATTAACGCATGACCAAACTGCGGGTCTTTAGTGACTCCAACGATGATTTCAGTACCCATGTCTGCAAAGTCAGAGATGAACACCCCTCGACTCAAGTCGACCTCTATCCCCTTCTCCTTCCCAAACTTCTTTGCATTCTTCATAATCTCGTCGAATGCTTCTCGGACTGCCTTTTCATCCTTGAGGTTAATCTTTACACCCCCTGCATCAGACTTGTGAAGAATGTCCTTGGAAAGTATCTTTAGCACAACAGGGAATCCTATGCCTTTCGATTTCTCAACTGCTTCATCTGCTGTACTTGCAGTTGCATAGGCTGGTATCGGGATACCGTATGTTTTCATTATGTCCTTTGCTTCGTGCTCAAGGACGAAGGTCCTGCCCTCCTCCAGAGCAGTCTTGAAGATTTTCTTGGCTTCTTTCATTGATGGTTCAGACCTCTTTCTTTTTGCTGATTTGCATCCTTTTTATCATTTGTCAGGCGCCAAAGTTTTGTTGAACTTTGCTCCATACTTGATTTCTCCGTATTGGGCTAGTGCTTTTACAGCAAGAGCCGCTTTCTCTCCAGTAGCATATGTAGGCACTCCCATTAGAGCCATTATCTCCCCTGCTTTTGTTGTGAATCCGCCACCCATGGACACTACAACAAATGGCAGACCTGATGAACGTTGATGGTTTGCGATAACATTTGTTACATCCATATCCAGACTTGGTGTTTGCAGCAACATACCTATCACGAAAATGTCATATTCACCACTCGCAATCGCCTCCTCAAGCACGGCATTATACCTGCTAGAGTTTGCATCACCAACAACATCTATTGGATTCCCAACTGCGCAGTATGCAGGTAGACGCTCATGGAATTTTTCAGTGAGTTCTGATGAAGGAGAAGGAATATTGAGTTCTGCCTCCTCTAGGGCATCAGTAGTCATGACTCCAAGACCTCCACCATTCGTGACCATGAGGACTCGGTTTCCTTTTGCAGGGGGTTGCATTGCGAGTGCCTTAGCCATGTCAAACATCTCTTCGAAGTTATCTGGTCTGATTATGCCTGCCTGTTTGTAAGCTGCATCTGCAACATTATCAGAACCAGCCAGAGATCCTGTGTGCGACATAGAGGCTGCTTTAGCCTTCTGCCCTCTTCCTGATTTCACAACCAGAATAGGTTTGTTAGGAGTCACAGTCTTTGCGGTCTCGAAGAAGGTACGTCCCTTATCTCGATCGTACCCCTCTGTGTAATAACAGATGACTTGCGTTGTAGAATCCTCCCCAAGATAACAGAGGAGATCGTCGTCATCAACATCGCATTTATTCCCTAGACTGATGAGTTTACTTATTCCTAGGCCAAGTTCCGCGGTCCAGTCAGATATCGCTGCTGCAAAGGCTCCTGACTGAGACACTAGCGAGATATTTGCGACATTA
>JBHLRC010000023.1:26052-28552 GCA_048882965.1 Candidatus Thorarchaeota archaeon | reverse complement strand
AGGAACTCAAACAATCAGTGGCAGTAGCAATGGGTAAACCCCTGACCCCCAAAGATGTCCTCTTTGTTTCTGATCTCCCCAAAACTCGAAATGCCAAAGTCATGAGAAGAATGATTCGCGCAGCATATCTCGGAGAAGACCCAGGTGATACAGCTTCTCTTGTAAACCCTGAAGCTGTTGAGGAAATAAAAAAGGCAAGATAAATCAAAAAAAGAAGAATACCGGATGGTCCAATTTGATGGACTTCATCCGGTTCTGTTAAGTTACTTCTTTTTCTTAGAAGTTGTAGCGGGTTTCGCTTTCTTTGCTGGTTTCTTTTTTGCCATAGCAATCACATCCCTGTGTGGGATCAGTTCGGACGCATTGCTATCTGAGACAACTACATGACAACGACTCACCAGTCGTCGTCATCGTCGTCCTCCCAGTCGTCGTCGACGTCGTCGTCGCTATCCCATACATCTTCATCATCGAAGTGCATTCATGTCACCTCATAACAGTGTCCTACGAATTATGAGTAAAAGATGTCTAGCATTTTCTGTCACACTCATAACCCTTTAAAATCTCATAAAAATCGTTTAATATCCGTTTCTTCCCTATAAGATTCTATCAAGGCGTTTTGATAAATTAGGAGTTTTTAGACGCAGTAGACAAAGATATTAGCGTTTATTGCAGTCGCGCAGATGTGTCACCAAAAACATTGGCTTCGATGACAAACGCGACCCACGATGACCGAATCTGATGTAGATGTTATCACACCGGTAGCATCCGAACTAAAGGGGAACTCCAGACTAGTTGTTTTACTTGGTTCACCGGAGGGTACGAGAAGCCCCTCCAAGAAACTCTCTACTTTCACTGGTGTCAAGAAGATACGAAAAGGATTGTTCATTGTCCGGGAATATTCGGAGCAGCACGCTGATATTCTTGATAACCAGCCAATGATTTCATTCATCAAAACCAAGGAGATTCCTGTTTCCCGAAAGAAGGTAGCTGATGTATATTCAAAGCGGGCTTATACTGTGGTTTCATTCAGTTTCAAGAACCCGACAGCGCAGCAGAAGAAAAGAGTTGAACGATTAATCAGGAAGACCACTGGAGTACGACTTCGACCAGGTGTGATTCTTTTTCCACTTTTCAGATCCAAAGAACGAAGACGAATCATTGGATCAGATGATGATAGAGTCCTTATTGATTCAAAAGAATTCAACAAACTAATTCGTGAGCTTGGGGGTAATAGCATTCGTTGGCCCCGCCTTAAGATCAAGAATCCTAGTGGTGGTTCTCATGTCCAAGAAGCTGTAGAGCATACTTTTGTACGAGACCTTAATGCATTAGAAGAAAAGATACGAAAACTCCGTGAGCGGTCTAAGGACACCACCATTCCAATGAAACAACTGAAGAAAAACTACACAATGCTATCGCGTAACTTTCGCGAACTGAAGACCAAATGGATGTTAGCAAAGAAACTCTGGTTCTATGATGCAATGAAGGCACTGAAACGGACTTACAACATGCTGATTAACACCAGAAGAATCATCACACTCGAAGAAGCCAGACGTATCGACTGAACGACAGACTCTGATCACTATGAATCGCAATTTGTACAGCCCGCGTATAGAACCTGCACTCCCCCTAGACAACCATCTCGAAACACCGTGGTCCCCTTAAGTCCCAGTTGGTCAGCTAGTAGGAATATCTTCTCCACATCTTCAGTCGTGGCACTATTTGGGAGATTGACAGTCTTACTCACTGCATTATCAGTGTGTTTCTGAAAAGCTGCTTGCATCCTAAGATGCCACTCTGGGTCAATCTCTTGTGCTGCCTTGAAGACCTGTTTGACATCATCCGGCACCTCATCTATATGCTGTACTGACCCTGTCTTTGCCACTTCATTTTCTATCTTATCACTCCAGAATCTTCTCTCTACTGCGACCTTCTCGAATAGTGGACTTACTTCACTCAGATGGATCCCCTCTGCAAGCACTCGACTGTGTGCGATAGCAAATAGTGGCTCTATGCCACTACTGGTCTGTGCGATTAGACTGATACTTCCTGTTGGGGCGATTGTAATCAAAGAAGTATTTCGTTTCCACTTATTGCGCTTCTTTAGTAATGCGAAATTCTCGAAATTCCCCCTGATTTTGGCTAGCTCATTCGATGCTCGCTCAGCCTTCTGTCTAATGAAAGACATTACCTCCTCTGCTTTCTCTAATCCTTTCACTGAATCATAGGGAATTCCCAATTTGATTAGCATTTCAGCAAATCCCATGATTCCCAGTCCAATCTTTCTGTTAGTCTTAGTTACCAGTTCGATTTCTTTCACTGGATAGACATTCAAATCGATTATATTGTCAAGGAAACGAACTCCCAGTCGCACCACCTCTTCAAGCCTCGACCAGTTAATCTCACCATCTATAACCATTCTTGAGAGGTTTATACTTCCTAGCACGCAAGACTCATACGGCAAGAGGGGTTGTTCACCGCATGGATTAGTTGCTTCGAT
>JBHLRC010000023.1:0-25952 GCA_048882965.1 Candidatus Thorarchaeota archaeon | reverse complement strand
GAGAGGTTTATACTTCCTAGCACGCAAGACTCATACGGCAAGAGGGGTTGTTCACCGCATGGATTAGTTGCTTCGATTAGATCCCCCCTCAGAGGATGTTCATCATTGATTCTGTCAATGAAAACGACACCTGGGTCACCAGTACTCCACGCATTATGTACTATAGCATCAAAGATTACACGTGCACTGATACTCTGTGTTGTTTCTTCAGTATGCGGATCTACCAAGTCAATCTCTCCCCCATTCTTCAGTGCATCAAGAAATGGTTTTGTTAAAGCCACTGAGATATTGAAATTTCTGAAGGATTGTTTGTCAGATTTACATGAGATGAACTCTATTATGTCTGGGTGGTCACAACGAAGAATTGCCATATTTGCCCCTCTTCGACGACCCCCCTGCTTGATGATCTCTGTTGCTGTATCATAGACCTTCATGAATGAAATCGGACCACTTGCTACTCCTCCCGTAGTTCCCACAGTGGCCCCAGTTGGTCGCAGTCTAGTAAATGAAAACCCGGTTCCTCCGCCTGATTTCTGTACCATGGCCATGTGTTGAAGTGATGTGAAGATTGAGGTCATATTATCCTCAATTGGGAGTACAAAACAAGCACTACATTGTCCAATCTGTGTACCTGCATTGAAGAGAGTTGGACTATTTGGAAGGAACTCAAGGTTAGCCATCATGTAATAGAAGAGGTCATCATATTCCTTTACATCCGCACTTTTGTCATATTTCTTCTCTATGTTCGCAACAGCACCAGAAACTCTCCGGAAAAGCTGTGATGGAGTCTCTGTTGGATTTCCATCTTCATCCTTCTGAAGGTACCTTGAAAGGACAGTTGCTGCATTGGGTCCAAACTTTAGGTCATCAACAACACCCATCATCTGGAGAATCCTACGCGCCTCATTGTGTTTCTCACGATACTTCATATAACGTCGGGCAATCTCAGTGAACCCTCGCAGCATGAGGGTGTCTTCAACAATGTCTTGAATTTCCTCAATGTGGATGACCTCTCGTTCCTGCTCATGAATGATCTGGACAACCTCTTTTGTCAAACCGCGAACAGGACTGATGTCTGCATTGATGGATTCGAAGGCTTTTGTGATGGCTGCTTCTATCTTTGAATCATCAAAATCCACTATTCTCTTATCTCGCTTCTCGACCTTCAACGTATGTTCCTCACCGGCGGATTCTCTCTCATAAGTTGAAACTATTAACAGGCTATAAGCCCCTCTCTCTATTAGACCTTGCTCATGAATTTGGATTATTCATCTAGAGTAAGCTTCGACCAATAACACTATTCGCCTGTACATGTTGCTGTCACGAAGTAAACAGGATCCACAGCTGAATATCGAAATCCCATTCGTTCATAAAGTGACTGGGCAGGTGCATTTATTGCAAAGTAATGAAGAAGAGTAACCTCAGAGTTATCGAGTACATCCTCTACGACTGCTTTGATGCAGGAGGCAGCATAACCCTTTCTTCGATGCTTCGGATGAGTTGCGATGTTTCCAATCTCGGTGCCATATGGTGTCATAAAATGGACCCCAGCTACAGACACGATCGAACCATCCGGTTCAATTATTCCATAAAACGGACCCAAGTCCATAGCATTGGGTGTCCAAGCCGGTGTCCCTGTAATCCGATATAATTCCTTTAGATCTCTTGCATGATCATTATTGAGTTTGACAGGTTCCTTCTTACACTCACACTGAATGCTAGTTGTTTTATCCGCAAACATCTGACGTTCTTTGATAGGTCTCAATATCTTGCATGCCTTTCCGAACTGCGCAAGTTGTTTCTCAGTACAAATTGCGACAAACTCATTTCCAACCAATTTATCCGCATAGTCATTCATGATGATTTTCAAGGACTCTACATGCTTACACCAAAAAGCAGTAGCCAAGAAATCCAAATCGCTGTAGAGTGAGAATATCGCTTCTATACTATCATCTTCCATCAACACACGGACATCACACCACTCTCTTAGCTGAGTGCAATCTGCTATCAGCACGATATTTGAGAGTGAATCTTCCGAGAGGATAGTAAGCACATCGCTAAGTAGTTCATTCGTTAGTGATTGAATCCGTGGAGCCATGCTTAGATTGTATTGCACACCCCTTTTATCAGTGGTTGCTTCTGCTTTGCAAAGGCGTGAGAATTGATTTTTGAGGTAAAAGCGATTGATTACATCGAAATAGATTCATTACTCCTGTACTGAATCAGAATTACCAATCGTCATCATCATATTCATCATCATCCCAGTCTTCTTCTTCCCAAAGGTCATCGTCCTCAAAGTGCATATCGCTACCTCTGATTTGTCATATGTTTGAACAAGAAACAACGAAACATTAAGGATTTCTGATTAGAAGACATCCAAATCATGTCCCGATACAATATCCCCACTATATTGTTTAGATACCTCAGACAATAACTCTTCTTCTGGGCGTCCCCACAGAAGTTGATGATACATTACCAATAAACTTGGTTTTACCTTGTTTGCTATCTCAGCCAACTCAAAGGATGAGGTATGAACAGTTGAATGATACCTCTGCCACTCCTTGGGACGACTTCGGAGTCCAATTGCAGAGTACACCTCATGTATCAAGACATCGCAATGCTTCGCCACATCAATAAGGTTCTGAGAAGGACTGGTATCACCTGAAACCACTATGGTCCTATCTGGCGTTGCAAACCTATATCCGTATGCCTCCAGTGAACCATGATTTACTCTGAATGCTTCCACCTCAATGAGAGAATCTTGATAAACCAGTCCGGCTGAAATCTCATGAACATCTACTATGTACGCCGTTCTCGTAGCAGGTTCCAATCCCTGTATGCGCTCCTTCATATCAACCTCGAAAGCAGCCATGATATGTTTGGTCATGTCCTCAATACCCTTTGGACCATAGACTTGAAGAGGGTCAGACCTTCCACCAACTCCTGGAGTGAAGATAAGGTCTGGATATCCGATTGTGTGATCTGAGTGAAGATGTGTGAGAAATGCTCGTGTTAGTTTAACCACATTGATACCTGCTTCTACAGCCCTTCTTACAACACCTGTGCCAAAATCGATGATGTACACAGAATCATCAACTTTTATTGCGATTGAAGGTCCGGATCTATCAATGTCTGGGTTTGGATTTCCAGTCCCTAAAAGTATGACCTCGCTGCCCATGCAGACTTCCTCCTAAAGTACTGGGCCGACTAGTACTCCTCCCGCTGAACTAGATTATCTAACACTCTCTGAAGGAATGACTCAAACTGGTCTATCTCTTCGGATTGAAATCCCTTGTAGAATATTTTCGTCATCTCTACTGAAACCTCAATATAGACATTGAGCATCTGTTTTGTTCTCTTGGTCAGCTCAATCAGGACTTTCCGACGGTCTTCTTCAGATTGCACTCTTTTTACAAGTCCTGCATTCTCAAGGTTATCTAACAGCTCACTGAGTGTGGACTTTCGAAGTAACGTCTTTTTGATTAGCTCATTGATTGGTACACCATCCTGTTGCAGGAGAGCAAACAAGATCCTTCCTTGTCCTGGTCCTATATCGAGACCTCGTTCCTTGATAAGTTGTGAAAAAACACGCCTGCCAAGATGATGTATCTTTGTTACTAGAAAACCGCCCTGTCTCTGGGACATCATTTCATATCACCTAGCTCCAGTCTAAAAGTCCCACTCCCTGTCCAGCCTTTGGCCACTGTTGGTATCAGTCTGAGAACAGTGTGGTCTGGATCATCGTATCCTGTTGGATAGTATCTCTCCCATCCATCGTGCCATATCTCTCTCTTCAGGTCTAAATCTTCAACAATCTTGAATTCGCCACCAAACATTACTCCCTTCGTAACCTCAGGTTCACAGAAGTAGACAGAGGTCGCAGGTCTCATTTGAATCTCTTTCACTTTGGTGGATGAGGTATTGGTGGAAAATAGCATCATGAAGTCATCATGGTGTTTGGAAAAAAGCGGAATCAACTTCGGGTATCGTTCCTTATTCCGAAGATTGAACATGGCTCTTGTCTGTGGGAATCCCTTCTCATCAATTGTAGTCACATATGCTGGCCACCCGGTATCGAGAAGATTCAGGCACAAATCTCTGATATCTTGGTCATCCAATGTTGGTAACCTCCAACTGGTTCGGAACCTAATTAACTAGTTCGGTTCCTAACTAATATGGGTTGTGGTCTAGGATGTCTGAGTGAAAACATGAAGGAGCAAGCTACTTCCATCTTCAAAGAAACAAAAAGTATGTCAGCTAATGCTACACACCAATCATTTTCTCTTCATTTGCATTCGTCTTTGACGTTTTATTTAGAAACATAGCTGCTATGATATTAAACAATCATTTTGACCATGGTTCTGGAGGTACTTTATCATTAGGATCAGTCATTTTTATCATTCTAACTATGACAGTTGTCTTCTCAAAATAAAACGAGAGAATTGGTTAATTGCAGTGAAACTTGCTTCCTAGAATGCAACTCTGATGTGAAAACTAGAAAATGGATATACGAGAAGCTCATAAGTCTGAATTTCAATCAGGAATCTTAATGACTACTGAAAAATCTCATATCGTATCGTTATGGTGTGATTGCTCTAAACTGATGGCCCAACGGTTTGGACTTGAAGCACCTCCTATTTCTAAATCAGTTGAAGTCATCGAGTCAGTTGAAGTCAAACGAATAGGGGGATTCTACAATCAATCAACAAATGAATTTCATCTTCATCCTGATACCCTAATGGGACAAATTCCTCTTGCAGGGGTTGTTTATCGAGAATGTCTTTACAACACTCTGCCTCCTGAGCTGTGTCATGAAACTAAGAGGGATCTATCCTCCGAATTTGCCCGACAGATGCTGAAAAAATCTGAGAGGGTTAAGTGGGTGAAGGAATGGAAGAAAATTCCGACACAAAAGATTCGGGTTGACTTAGTTCATACTTCTTACAAATCAATGGAGTGGATTACTTCTCTTGGTGGTCCTGGGGAATTGGACTCTTTAATACATGAATTTGTGTCACTGGCTCGATATGGTAAATCATTGAATTACGAAGAATATGTCGAATATATCAATCTAAGAACCCGAAACATTGTTGTGGAACTCACTCACACAGATATCAAAATTGTCGACGCATTGTATAAAGATCCGACAACGACATACCGCAAAGTTGCAAAGACAACAGGATTGAGTGAGTCTTGGGTGTGTACACGAATCAATCAGCTCAAGAGAAAATATGTACTAATGAACTACACAATAGCTCCCTTCTCTAGAATTGGAATTCGTACTTTTTATGTTCTTTTAGCCGGGCCTTCATGGAGTGACCCATCAACACTACTTGCAAGATGTCCTTTCCTGTATGATGTTCGTTTTATTCTTAATGGGCCTTGGCAAGTAATTGCTCGATTAGCTGTTCCTGATAACAAAACAAATACCCGTACTCTAGATAGAATGACCTCAATACTCAATGGTAATGGAATAGCAGTTGATGTGGCTGAAACCTACTCAGTAGGTATAACCAATTCATTCTACCACTACAATTCTGCTAAACGTAGATGGGACATACCTTGGATTGCTATGAGGGGCTGGGGTCATAGAATAACTAATGAATCACTCTATGAGATTGTTGAGAGGATTGATTTACCTGCTAAGACAACTGATGCTTACCTTGATTCCCTTGATATTAGGATACTTGCATTAATTCACAATAGAATCACATCTATTCGAGCACTAAGAAAGGAGCTATCAATCGGACAGACCAAACTCTCAAATCGCATGAAGAAGCTCAGGGCTGAAGGTTTAATCCGCAAAACATGGAATATTCAGAATATTGGACTGGTTGAAAGAGTTGCAATCAGAGCTACTGATAGAAGAACTGCTGATATTCTTGACGCATGGTCAAGAGAACTGCCGCGAGCATATCTACGCTATGAAGAGAATCGGAACTTGCTGATGATGACGGATCTTCCTGTTGGTGGGTCTAATCACTTGATGGACACTCTTCGTGTTCTGAAATGGCCTGTTACTGCATCACCTCTTAGCAGTGGAACTTGGGGGCATTGGGAGTTTCCCGATACTCTCTGGGATGTGGAACAACAAGGATGGCAAGCTCAAAAAGACGAATCAAAGATGTGGTTAAGCAAGCTCGTAGAAGCAAGTGAGAATATTACTGTTGACACTTCTAGTTCTCGAAGTATCCGCAAGTAGTAACATCATTTGTTGAATTCTCGATTTCAGTCAATAACTGTTACCATTTTCTAGGATCTCCATTAAACAAATCATCGTTTCCGTTCAATATATTGGACTTTCAGAGTGATATCCATTGCTTATATTCTACAAATATATGACATGACCGGGGACTTGGGACCGCCTAGAAGACAAAAAGCCCACACAACGGTGTTCCTCTTAGGTTGGGGGGAGTCCCCAGGGGTCTGTCAATATACAGGCCCCAACCCTATTTCCAGGAATCACCTTGACACTCTACTCAATGAATTGGCCAAAACAAACATGGATGCCTTGAAATTTACGGCATCGTGATATCCACTCGGAGTCTGATATAATGACAAAACCAATAATCCATGTTGCTATACTTGGGAAACAAGAAACGATAGAGCACCTCGCTATAAGGCGTCGCATTGATGAACTAATCATAGTTTATCCTTATGAAACACACGAAATTGCTGACGAACTCATTACACGATTCTCCAACCATGGAATCCCTATTGAACCGGTCATTATCGTGCCCACTGATTTCAACACTACCCTCTCATCCATTTTGGTCGCTATTAACCAAAAGGAGTTCGATGAATGTCAGATTGAATTTAGTATCACATCTGGGCATTGCATAATGACATTAGCTGCTTGTGTTGCTGCGGCAATCACAAAGGCCTCAGTCATTTGCGCAACAGGAGCGGAGTTAATTGACATTACTGAGGTTTGGCCGTCAGAGTTGGTTAATCTTAGTCTTAAGAAACGTGAGATTCTTGACTATCTAGAGCGTCTTAGTACTCCAATAACGCAGAAAGAAATCTCACAAAGTACTGGAATAAGACCTTCTGGTGTATCAAGACACCTTCGAGATTTAGAGCAGGCTGGTTATATCAGGAGAAATCGTGTTGCCCGAATCAAACAGGTCCAAATAACTGATCTGGGATCAGCTATTCTTCATCATAAACAGCTTAGGAAACGGCGAATCTGGTGTTCTCAAATGTACCGCACTTCAGAGGGAATTCATACGGTTGGATGAAACCATGTATGAGTCTGAAGGGTATATACTAGAAACAGGAAACGAGTCTATGTTCGATGAATATGCAGCTTTGTTTAATGTAGTTGACTCGTTTGATAATCCTGAACATGTCAAACTCACATGGGATTATTTTCAATCTTCATTCTTGACATCCAATATTGACCCTCAATATGATACTGTTCTAGTAAGAAATTGCAGTGGAAAGATAGTGGCATCTGGAATAATAACTACTCATAATGATTTATCATCCAGGTTGATAATCCAGGTACACCCTGAATACAGACGACAAGGTATTGGCTCAAGGGTTCTTCACTATCTGACCGAGCTTGGTCTTGCAAGAGGGTCATCCAAGTTTGTTTGTAGGTTTCCAAGTTTCAGACCATATGTCATCCCCTTTGCACGCAAACATAGATTTCTCCATGATTATTCGTGGATTAAGATGCGAATTGAACATAAGATGCCTGTTTCTACTCCATCACTTCCTTGGGGGTTGACCATTCGTGGACTCAATATCAAGAAGGAACTACAAGCTTGGGCTGACATTCAAAATACGATTTTCAGAGATTATCCACATTATGAAACGGTAGATGTTGATACGTTAAGATCCTTGACAGAACACAGCAACTTCGACAGTAATTTGGTTGTTCTCTGTATAGTGTCTGGGAAACCTGTGGGGTATGGTTTTGGTTATTCGATATCATCAGAAACTGGTGAAAAAACCCTCAAAATTAGTGGGATGGGTATTTTGCGTGAATATCGAAGGCACAGATATGGTCAAGCTCTATTGTACGAACTCCTAAACCGTGCGTACATCAAGGGACATTCTTCATCAGAACTTGTTGTTTTAAGCACAAATCGACCTGCGATTCGTCTCTATGAAAAATGTGGGTTTCAAGAGAGCTACAGGTACCTATGGTATAAACGTAATCTTGCGAATCAATAATAGGAGCTCTTACGCCTTATGCGGCACACCTGCTCCGCGTTTTTTCATGTATATTAAGGGTTAGTTTTCCTTCTCTTCGTTTCTCTTGTCCCTGACCTTCGCCATGAACTCTGAAGTGATGTGAGTTATACCCTCAGCTTTGGCTTGTTCTACTACCCCCTTGAACACCCTGTTCAGAAACACTCTCGGAACGTTCATGATCATCTCGCAGGCTGCATCATCCCACGTTACCGATGGGTCGAACCGTTTGGCTGCATATGTGATGGTGTTCAAGGTTGTTCCTCTGTCCTCAGGGATTCGAATCTTGTAGGGTTTCTTAGTTTCTGCAAACCAGAAAAACAGATTATCACGAAAACCAAAATCCACTGGCAACCCGGGAAACTCCTTCCCATCACTAAATCCGCGAATAATAGACTCCTTGTACTTCTTCTTCATGAAGATGTGGTCGACATTAAGCACAAAATTGTCACAGCCATCAATTAGTCGATGCGGGGTTGACCGATCCCAAGTGCACTCGAAGATCTGAATGGATTCCTCCACTATCTCTGGATAATCTCCCCCATCACCATTGTCTGGACGCATGGAGAGGATGAGTGTGAAGATGCTTCTCTTCATCTTCTCTGGTGTGGTGTCACCTGGCCATCCAAGCTCGACACAGTTCTCCATGAACTTCTTATCATTAGGAATGAAGTTGATGGCACAGACACCTGTGCGCTTGATATTCATTGCAGTGTTACTGTCTTCTCGACATATCAGCATCATAGCATATCTTTCTGCTACCAGATGTGGAAAACATAATGAGTATGGTCCTAAGTTTGTCTGTCCCTCCTCTGAGAGTGTACTGATTAGTACAACCGGCATAGGAAAGTAAGAGCAGGTCTGGTAAAAGTTGTCTAACATACGGATGTCTTCGAAATCGTTGTTCATGGATATCTCGGCCTCGATTAGGTCGTTGTCTATGTCATTTATGGAATAATCTGTCTTGCGCGTGGTTGGCTCAGAAGGTTCTCTAATATAGCTATCTTGAATAAATGGTGAAAAATAGAGGTTGAGGAGGCAAAGACTGCCTCCTCTGATGTGTGGTGTGCTATTAGCGTCTTCGGGCAACTACGAGTGCCAGAATAGCTATGATTGCGACTCCAGCAACAATGCCCAGAGTCATTGGGTCTAGGACAAGACCGGGTTCGGAGGGATTAACGCCTAGTATAGGATCGTACTCAAGAGTGTCATCACCGAAGTTCTCAAACGAGAGATAGACTGCATTACCTGAGTATTCTCCTGTGGTTTCACCAAAACTAGCTCTGACCTGCAAGGTGTTGTTAGCTGCAAGGGCGGTATCCTCATACTCGAAGTAACCGTTCTCGAACTGGAATTTGGTGCCAACCTTATGGAATCCTGATGGGTCCGTATCACCCTGAGCCTGTCCATGTGCGCTCTCAGTTACTGTGAACATGAGAACGAGGAGAGAATTCTCATAGGTCCAACTCCAACCTTCAACAACAAGATCGAACTTGAACTCGCCTGGATTCTCAAGGTAGATGTGTACATTGATACTCACATTCACATCGAAAGCTGGTAAACTGGGTAATTGACCATAGTCCATCCCAGTGCCTTCCGGACGAGGATCAAATGTGGTTTCTGTGGTGAAGTTGAAATGCACCTCTGTAGTGTTACCATCTTCCTCCACAGTTTCAAAGTCACTAAAGGCCCAACCGGTAGTAGGTAGAACAAATGGAGCTCCAATCATAATGTCAGTTCCATTTTCATAAATCCCATCATCATTGGTGTCATTCGCTTCAAACATCCTGACGAACATGACATGATAGTCAACGTCTGGAGTGTTCGGATCCCACCAATGGAAGTGCGGGGCTTGATCGTTGCCCGTGACTTTAATGGCAATGTCATCCGTTTCAAGTGATACCATTCCAGCAGAATATTGGTATAGTATCCCAGTGCTCTGCGCGGCTGCAAGTGGCACTCCGATTCCCATCAACATGAGGGCAAAGAGTGCGAGTGATGTTTTCTTGTAGATTTCCACTGAATCACCAAGAAAATCCGCGAATTATTATTATTAAAGGAGTCTTGAATAGCGAACAAATTATGCCTAGCAAATAAGGTCTATTATCACTTTATTTTATGTTCAAAGGTTTATGAATGCTTAATATCCTTTTTATGGATTTATCATTTTTCGAGCAATTTTCGCGTTTTCATGAGGATGTTTTCCACAGTGAATCCATATGCATCAAAGACCACCTGTGAAGGAGCAGACCTACCGAATTTTTCCACTGAATGAATGTTTCCACTATCCCCTATCCACTTCTGCCAACCCTGTGAAACTCCTGCCTCAACGGCAAGACGCTTTTTCACTTCTGGGAGAAGAACAGAGTCACGATACTCCTTACTTTGACTCTCAAATAACTCCCAACTTGGGAATGAAACAACCCTGACATTGACTCCCTCGCTATGCAGTTTCTCGGCAACCTCAACAATCAATGGGACTTCAGACCCAGAGGCCATGAGAATAATCTCTGGTTTTTCTCCCAAATCAACAAGCACGTAGGCACCATTTCTCAGTCCAGATTGATGTGTATATTTACTTCGATCTAGGATTGGTACTTTCTGCCGTGTCAATGCCATAAGGGTAGGACCAGAGGTTCTTTCAATCGCTATCTTCCATGCTTCGACAACCTCATTTGCATCTGCAGGACGAATCACCACAAGGTTGGGAATAGCTCTTAACGATGCCAACTGTTCAACAGGTTGATGGGTAGGGCCATCCTCTCCGAGACCGATACTGTCATGAGTAAACACCCAGATACTTCTATGTCTTGAGAGGGCTGACAGACGAATTGAAGGACGCATATAGTCAGAAAAAATGAGAAATGTTCCACCAAACGGAATAAAGCCTCCATGAGCTGCTAATCCATTGACACAAGCAGCCATTGTATGCTCGCGTACACCAAAGTGAATATTTCGTCCAGTCCTTGAATCAGCTTGAAACGATGGACTGTCTTCAATCCATGTCTTATTAGACGGTGTGAGGTCAGCCGAGCCTCCAATCATCTCGGGCAGTCTATGCGCAAGTGCGTTTATTGTCTTGCCTGAAGCAACTCGTGTTGCTAGTGGTCCGTCTTCAACGTCAAAACTTGGTAGGTCACTGTCCCATCCCTTCGCGAGTTCACCCTTCATTCTACGTTCGAGCTCAGATGCTGACTCAGGATATGAATCCTTATAGACTGCAAATTTCTCTTTCCATTCCTTTTCAATCTCTGCTCCATCTTCTCCAATCTTTCTGTAAAACTCTAGAACATCATCGGGAACATAGAACGATGGTTCAAGGGGCCAACCAAGTTTTTTCTTGGCTCCTTCTAATTCCTCTTCACCAGCAGGTTCACCATGTGCTTTAGCAGTGTCCTGTTTATTTGGTAGTCCATAGCCAATATGTGTTCTACAAAGAATCAACGATGGGCGAGGGTCGCTCTTTGCATTTGCAATGGCTTTGTCTACAGCCTCAACATCGTTCCCATTTTCTACATGTTGGATATGCCATCCAAGAGCCTCAAACCTTGCTCCTCTATTCTCAGTGAAAGCTAGGTTAGTACTTCCGTCAATTGAGATGTAGTTGTCATCATATAGGAGGATCAGATTTCCAAGACGAAGGTGTCCCGCAAGAGATGCCGCTTCCGAGGATAGACCCTCCATTAGATCCCCATCAGTAACGATGGCGTAGATATAATGATTTATGATTCTGTGGTCTGGTTTGTTAAACACCGCAGCTAGATGGGCTTCAGCTATTGCCATGCCCACAGAGTTTCCAAGTCCCTGTCCGAGTGGACCAGTGGTCACTTCCACTCCCGGTGTACAGTAGTTTTCAGGATGACCTGGAGTCTTACATCCTAATTGTCGGAAGTCCTTGATGTCATCTAACGTGATA
This sequence comes from Candidatus Thorarchaeota archaeon, assembly GCA_048882965.1. Classification (GTDB taxonomy): domain Archaea; phylum Asgardarchaeota; class Thorarchaeia; order Thorarchaeales; family Thorarchaeaceae; genus SMTZ1-45. The sequence goes on along the minus strand of JBHLRC010000023.1, from coordinate 13,834 downwards.
TCATAACCCGTCAGATACAGCAATGAATAAAGTAACATTGACCCATGGCCGCCTGAGAGAATGAAACGATCTCGGTCCCACCAATCCGGGTTCTTTGGATTGAACCGGAGATGTCTGGTCCACAATGCATAAGCCATTGCAGCAGCACCCATTGGCATTCCTGGATGTCCTGAATTGGCACGTTGAACAGCGTCAGCAGAAAGGAAACGAATTGTATTGATTGCACGGTCTTGGAGAGTCGGGTCAGGCATCAGGTCTGTCTCCTTACAAGATTAGGGAGATAATTAAGCGGCTTGACATAACGCCCTCTTTTTGATTGTTGTGTTTCGCTCTTTAACCATTCAAGGCTTACCAATCTCTGTCCCTGGAGGATACTGCTCGAAAAACTCTTCCTTGAGAATATCCATTATAATGAAATCATGAAAGGCTCCCTTAACAAAGGCGGCTTGCCTATAGACTCCCGCATTTTTGAATCCTGCTTTCTTGTATGCACGTTTCCCACGTTCATTAGTGTCTAACGTGATTAGACACACACTGTTGAGCCCAAGGATATTGAATGCAATCCAGAGCATAACACGAGTCGCATCAGTACCATACCCCCTTCCGAGGTTCTGTGGATTGTGAATAGCTATTCCAAACTCAGCATGTCTGTTTTGTTTTGAGATATCGAAGAGACTCACTGTACCAAGAAATGCTCCTATTTCCTTCTCCTCAATTGCAAGTGTCATCCCTCCATCTTTCCATGGATCCATTGTGGTTGATCTTTCCAACCACTGGCGCTCAGCATGTCTAGACATCGGTGTTTGACTGTGCAGATACTGACGTATCTCGAGGTTGTTCCAATGCTTCATAATGATATCAAGGTCATCCATCTCCAATGCCCTGAGATGAACCTTCTCTCCAAAGTACATAGTTTGAACATGTAGGTAGTTGAAGATAAAGATGTCCAAGAAAAAGCAGTGTTCGATACACTCTTTACTCAATCACATAAGAGCTAAAAATTGGAGGATGTATTTTGAGCCCTAGGAAAGAGTATTTTGATGAACCACTTGTCAAGGTGGATTTGCAAAAGTTACGATTTCCTAAGACATGTCCTGTCTGCGGTGCTCCTGCCACCAAAATTGCACGATTGAAGATTGCTAAGACTGGGAAACAATATCTACGACGCACATGGCAATATTCCTACGGACCTTATGTTTCATTTAGACGAAAAACTAACCAACCAGAGATGAAGATACTCCCGGTTCAGGTCTGTGATGAACATGCGGACCCAGATGCAGGAACTGACCGATACCAGTCACTATGTTTGATTATCGATGGCTTACTTATGGCCTTTGTAGTTTTTAGTCTTCTAATAATCGGCGATAGAATCTCACGAAGCCGTCCAATCCCTCCATGGTCATTTCTGTACTTGGGTTTCTTTGGATTTGCACTACTGCTTACAGCTATCGCCTTCAGGCCAAACGCACTAGAAAGAGCTGTTAGAATCATTGGTTTCGATCCCGGAAGGCAGAATATATTGCTTGCATTCAAGCGACCAAGCTATCGAGAGGAATTTTTGAATGAGAACCAGATGACATCCGAATTGGTCACTTGGATTATGCGTTCTGATGGATAGAGCGATGAAAAACCAGCATGAAGTACCTATGTTGCTTCCATCATAAGCACTTCATCAAGTGAATGTGAACGACGTTTTGCGTTGTCGTTGAATGAGCTGAAGGATTTCTCAGAGATGTTCTCCACTCTCATCAACTACCTATAGAGATAAGCGTATGCTAGAGCATCAGTCGAGATTTTCTTTTCATAGATTCTCTTGTTCTGTTTCTTAGCTAATGCCATTTCCAGTTTACCTCCGATAGGTGTAAGCGTGGGTCAGAGCAAAGGTGGAGACCTTTGCCTTCTCGTTCTTCAGCACAGATGTGTTTCGTGAGTTAGTTGTTAGAGCCATGATATTTCACAAGAAATACTGCTCATACTTAGTATATATAGCGAAGCCACTTGTGAGGGTCACAGAATGAAGTCACAATATGTGACTATCAAACAGAGAGATGAGTGATATTCATGATACAAGGCATAGACGTCATCTATCTACATGCCAAAGTTGCAGGGAAGACGAGGAAGTGGTATGAAGAAGTACTAGGTCTTAAGGTGAAGTTTAGAACACCTGATAACAGCTGGTTGGAGTTTGACTTCGATAAGAGTCCCCCCACCAGATTCGCAGTCGAAGCATCTCCTGTTCCTAGTGGGTTTCCGGTTGAACAACAGGGTGTCATGATATCATTTCGTGTTGATGACTTGACGAGGACAGTTAAAGACCTTGAAGAAAAGGGGATTGAGTTTTTTGGAACTCCGAGAATCAAAGAAGAAGGAGTCTCTCGGTTTGCCACACTCCAGGATCCTGAAGGTAACTGGCTGCAGCTCTCTGAGAGAATCAAGTAAGAAAGAAAATGTTGATGGGCACTACTCAAGTAGGCCCAATTCAACCAGATACATTCGTGAGGTCTAGAGTTTGAGGTCAGTTTCGCTCTTCCAGAGACCATGAATGTTACAATATGATGTAGCCATTAAGGTACCCGGCTTGTCAGTCTTGAAGACAAACTTCGCAACAGGCTCGCTGTAAATTCCACTACTATCCGGACCCTCTGTGCTTTCGCCATGATGGTCAAAGGTACAGTATCCGATTTCATATGGGAATTTTCCTCCTTCAGGCCAGAAGAAAAGATCAAGCCATTTGATATGATGACTTGTAGTGTTTGGATGTGGAATTTCCTTGCCAACAGTAACTTTCACAAAGGCCTTTCCATCCTCAACCTTTTTTATATCAATCACAGGTACATGTTTCTCTTTCTTCCAATCATCAGTCTGGATCCATTTTTTAGACATTGTTCCCTACCTCTAAGCTGTTCGTGCTTCAGCCGATATATCAGTCTGCGCACAAAACGATGTTGTATTTATTGTGTTAAAAGGGTGCGGTTAAGCCCGTTATCAGCTTTCATCAATAGGTTGTACTCATAGGCTCAAGGTTATATGCATCCTTCTTGCGGGTTGAGTATAGGTGTTGTGGAAAGTGAATAAAAATGGAGCTTGAGTATTTTCGACCAGTAGGGAAGAACACTGCAGTCAATATTACTCTGCTTGCCATAATGACCGCACTTTCAACAGTAATGACCTTTGTAATCCGGATTCCATATCCCGGGACAGGGGGGTATTTCAATCTTGGAGACACTATGGTGATGCTAGGTGGTCTTCTTCTAGGACCTGTTGGTGGATTTTTTGCAGGAGGAGTGGGGTCAGCCTTGGCTGATGCGATAGGTGGCTATACTTTCTATATTCCAATCACTTTTGTTGCAAAAGGACTTGAGGGGATGGCTGTTGGCTTCTTCAGCTTTAAAGTGAAGGAGTATGTTCGTTGGAGTAAGTGGGATTTTGCAGGAGTTCTCATTGGGGCTGCCTTCATGCTGACAGGATACTTCGTTTCAGAAATGGTCTTCTTCGGTCTACCCTATGCTCTTGGAGAACTTGTAGTTGTAAATTTGCCACAGGTTACTATTGGAGGAGCGGTAGCACTCATAATTGGCCCAATAATCAGATTATCTCTTCGTAGTATGGGTTTTGAACAAATTGAGCCTTTAAAGGAATCAGTTTCCGAATCTAATCCATAGACTTGTTTTTGGGTCGGAATCGTTTTTTAGGGTGTAGAACTATCCGAATATGTGGCTATGAAGACCACACCAAGGTTCTGGAAAAAAGGGATGCCCCTAATATGACAGACAAGCAGAAGTTGAAAATTGATACCAATCGTTTGAAAGAAATCAACGATTTTCTTCTCCGTGATGATAACCCACTGGTCACAGATCTTCTCGAAGTAATTGAGAAATACGGTGGTGTGGATGAAATCAACAAGAAAGCTGAGGATGCACGAAAGCTTGAGAATCTTCTTGCGCAGCTTGATGCAAAAGACTCCCCATTTGTGAAAGACCTCACTTGGCTTCAAGAACAACGTGACAATGATGCTTTCATCTCGATACCTGACTACCGACGAAAGGTACTTGGAAGTAAGGCTGATGAAATCAAATTTGATGAGAGCTTTGCGGTCACTTTAGAAATAAGTGCATGTCAGTACTTTCCATGGGTTATTGAGGAAGCAAGGCAGTCAATTGAGAAACAGGAGCTCATGCCTGGTCGATTTATCCGAGTTCGAAATATGGCAGAACAGGTGGCCGATAATCATGTCATTGCTTTCGCTGCCGGAATGCAGATTGTAGGTGCATCGTATGTTGAAACCCTTGATACAAAAGGAACCTATCCGGGTCCAGATGGCGCACCTGTGAATGTGCACCTTGGAGGTCCTGATACAATTACAGGTTATTTCGGTGGAGTTGGAATGCCCAATGAATTCCCAATTAAGTGGGCTGACGAGTATCTGAACTATTACACAAAATATGGTGTGAAGCAGGTTCTCAATATCAATCCTGGGAGTGTCCTTGTTGGTTATATGATGCATAAACTTGGGATAGATATGGAGTTCAAGATATCCGTGTTCATGGGGAATGACAATCCATATGCATGTCTGTGGACTTTGATGACTGCTGAATTATTCAGTAGGCAAGATGGAACAAGTCCATTGATTGGTTTCAACCTTTCAAATAGTGTTGACAATAAAACACTAGAACTTGCAGCATACATTCGAGAGAACTTCGGATTTGAGGATGTAGTCCGGTTAGAACATCATATCACTGAAACCTACAAGCATATCGTAAGACAACCCTATGATCGCCTCCCAGAACTTCTCGAACTCGCAGATCATGTCAAGAACATCAGTGCGAAACATGAAGGAGCGGTTCCTGAGATTGATGCAGCTCGTGAATACCCAAGCGATATTCTCGACTATTTCAGGGCAAAGACTGAGATTGAAGAACAGGGCCAAATGCCGTATCTGACGCAGAACTATCTTGACAAACACCATTCTTTGAATCGAACTGCAGAGGAATTAACTAAACGTGGGCTCACATTCATAGCAGCCGAAAGACTCCACAAGACATAAGGTCAGAATAGAAAGAGGAGGACCTTAACAGGTCCTCTTACATGTCTGGTTGGAAAATGTCATCATACATGTTTTGAAGCCTAGTCTTGTGAGCCTCTTCCTCCTTAGCAAGAGTTTCGAAGACTGACCTATGTGATGCATTAGCTGTCAGCTCAGATAGGGACTTGTAGAAACTATTTGCAGCCGCCTCTCGTTTTATTGCTACGATTAAAACATCCTGCGGCGATGAGGATGATCGAAGTGGAATGTCAACAAGATACTGGTCCAAGTCTAGTTGCTGAACCTCTTCTACTGAGGTACAGGTGAAAGTATCACAAACACCTTCCTTGAGTGCCGTTTCCAGCTTCTGCTTATGGATTAACTCTTGCTGGGCAAGGTCTTTGAGTAGTTTGGCAGATGCCTTAAGCTCTGAATCCTCAGCGGCAGTCATGTAGAAATCGTGTGCTTCCTCCTCCCTCTTGATGGCAAGGGAGACTAACTTTTCAAAAGTCTGTTGTACTGTCACTTATGTTCCCCAATTCTGGCATTGGGAAAGCCCGTATTAAGCTTGATGTTAGACAATGATACACCAAAGCAACTCTTTTGAAGTGGTTCATTTCTGGTCGATTTTGGAGTCACACACTTTGGAAGAAGACAATGGACGCTCATTCAACTGTGCAGAAAGTGTAATGATTAGAGTCGACAGGGAATCATCATTACCGGGTTTCAATGATTCTCTCATGAGAGTTGCATCAGTCCTTGGCGGTGGATTCGCTGGGTGTGGTGAGGTCTGCGGCGCTGCCAGTGGTGGTGTGTTGTGTTTGGCACTTATGACTGGAACCAGGGGTACTGAACCTGTCGAGGAATTCAGAGAGAAACGGAGGTTTGCACGCTCTGTAATCAATGACTTCATGAATGAATTCGCAGATGATTGGGGGTCTGTTGAGTGTAAATTTCTCCGTGCGATGGATTCTGGACAAATTCCCACCAAAGGTCGACTACGCAATAAGCCTGCAATGAACCTCTGTGAAGAGTATGTAGACTGGTGCACTGAGAAAGTGCTGAGTATCAGAAAGAACCTAAACCTCTAATTGGTTACTTCGCCTGAGGAACTATCTCTCTCATACCTGATGGTAGATATTTGTGAAGCGCCTTTGGTATCTCTACACTACCATCCTCTCGCTGATAATTTTCGATTATTGCTACCATAGCACGAGGATTGGCCATCATTGTGCTGTTCAATGTATGAAGGAACGCTTTCTCTGTTCCTCCCTTCTTCAGACGATACTTGATGTTGAGTCTGGTTGCTTGATATGCTGTACAATTACTGCACGAACCCCCCTCCCTGTATTTCTGCTGCCCTGGGAACCAGTACTCGAGGTCTAACTTCTTGGCTGCAACAATACCTATGTCACCAGTGCAAGAGTTAACGATACGATATGGCAGTTTCAATGCTTGGACGAAGTCCTCCTCGTTCTTGATGAGCTCTTCATGGGCATCCCATGAATCTTCAGGCAGGCTGAACACGAACTGCTCCACCTTGTTGAACTGATGTACTCTGAATATTCCCTTTGTGTCCTTCCCATGCGATCCCGCCTCTTTCCTGAAACATGCGCTCACCCCAGCCAGTTTGAGAGGAAGATCGGTTGGTTCGAAAATCTCCCCCATATACATTCCTGCCATTGGGTGTTCAGAGGTTGCAATCAGGTATAGGTCCTCTCCTTCTATCTTGTACATCACATCCTCAAAATCTGCAAGATCAGTAACACCTTCGTATGGCTCCCGTCGCATCATGAATGGCGGATAAATTGGAGTGTATCCACGGTCCAGAAGCATTTCGAGTGCCATTTGCTGCATTGCAATATCAAGCAATACCAGCTCGTTCTTCAAATAGTAAAACCTCGAACCTGAAAGCCTAGCCGCCCGAGGAATATCCCCTATGTCCAGTGTTTCGAGCAGGTCAACATGACTATGATATTCAAAGTCGAAATCTGGTCTACCTCCCCACTCTTTAACTACCTCATTGTCTTCTTCATCCACACCATAGGGCACGCTCTCATGGAGGATGTTTGGGATACTCATCTGAATCCTTTTGAGCTGCTGCTCAAGTTTATCTGTTTTCTCCTCAACTGACTTGATTTTGTCATTGACATCATTCACCCTCTTGACAAGCTTAGAATCATCCTCACCCGATTTCTTCAGGGCACCAATCTGTCTTGAGAGATTGTTCCGCTGGGTTCTGAGGTCTTGGATCTCTCTTTTCAACCCCCTAACTTTCTCATCAAGTCTGAGTAGTTTTTCAAACTCCTTCAACTTCTCGTCATTTCGTCGTCGTTTCAAGTTATCACGAATCAGGTCGACATTATCTCTGATGAATCGAATATCCAACATCGGATGATTTCACCTGTCAAGGTTGTGTATTCTGAAGTGACTCTGGATTCCAGATAAGTCGTTTCCTCGATGATTCCTTATCTATTTCTCATCCAGCTCTGCAGAAGGACATAGTCTGTTAAGCAAACATTCAACACAGTGAGGTTTTCTTGCCTTACATGTTTGTCTTCCATGAGCCCCGGCCAGTTTTGCATAATGGCCCCAATACTCCTTTGGAAGCAACTCCATCAGATCTTTCTCTATCTTGTCAGGCTTCTTGTCATGCTCACTCAACCCAAGTCGGACTGACACCCGCATGATGTGTGTGTCAACCACAACCCCCTCACTTATTCCAAAAACGACAGAGAGCACCACATTTGCGGTCTTCCTGCTCACACCAGGGAATGTGATGAGGTCCTCCATGTTCCTCGGAACCTCACTGCCAAACCTCTCAACCAGCTGACGTGATGTTTCAGTGATATACCCCGCTTTCTTATTGTATGCCCCAAGTGGTCTGATGATCTGACCGACTTCATCAAGATTGGCCTTTCCCATTTTTTCTGGAGTGGGATATTTCTCAAACAGTAGAGGAGATATCTTGTTCACACCTTTATCAGTAGCACGAGCAGAAAGTATTGTCACAATCAGCATCTCAAAGGGATTACGATAATTCAGGTACGTCTTAGGTACATCAGGATACATTTCCTTCAAAATCTGGAAGATTTCAACTGCATTACTACTCATGTTTCTACCTTCTTCTCTTCGCTTTCATCAATGGGCTCTTCACTTGTCTTTACGATTCCTTTTCGTGCAATCCATCCAAGTATGATGAGATTGAGTATGAGGACGATTATGAAGAGATACTCTGGTTTGTAGTAGAACACAATTCCTCCAATTGATGGCCCAACTGAAGAGAACATATACACTATGAACCAAAACACACTGAGTATCTTAGAGGTGTCACGTCTTGGTAGATTCCTCTGGATAATCGTCAACAACATCAGATTCCATAGGGCATCATTGACCGATTTGATCACTATCGCAAGGAAAGGTGTTGAAAATACAGCTCCAAGGCCAACGAAAATTGAATCAGCTTGATTGACCACTGACTGTGGAACCCAATAGGGAAACATTGGCGCTATCAAAAGAAGGATTGCACAAAATGGCATTATACCATAGATGATTAATGTAGTACTCTTCTCACCGCGGCGATCAGACAACATCCCAGTTCCCAGTAGCATAGGCACCGATACCACGATGGTAATAATACTCATCAGGATTATTCCCGGAATTACAATATGAACCTCTTCGTAGATGTATATGTATGCACCAAACCTGAACAATGAATCACTCAGTGAGTCCAGAACTACAACAGCAACCAATCCCGGAACTGCTTTGAGAAGAATTGATAGAGCTCTCTTGTTTTCCTGAATGAAATCCCTGACAAGTGATACCCCTTCTTCTCTTCTTCCTTCAAGAGTTGTTCCTTGAAGAAATATAGCTCGAATGATTGTATTGATAATCAGAAAAAGCCCGCCATATAGGAACAGCTGACGAAGAGCTGGTCCAAATCCCATGATTGGTGTTAATATTACGAACCAACCAAGAGTCACAATTCCGAAGACTCTTCCTGCGGTGAATAAAGAAATCCCTAGCCCACTATGTTCTCTAGGAATATTATCCATGATGTATGCTGTTGATCCTCCTTTGAACACATCCATCGTTGAGAAGAACAAAAGTGCGATGATAATCCAGGTAAACTCGACAAAGATACCCATTATGAGGTTGTACGCCGCCATCATGCCCATAGCAACTACTGAGAGGGTTTTCCTATTAGACACATCACCAACGTATCCACCAATCAAACGTGATGTCGCAGATACTGCACTCATCAAAGATAGTACTGTTCCAATCAGTACATAATCCCACCCTAGATCGAGTAGATACAGATTATAAAAAAGTCCCAAGTAGCTGAAAGCAGTGAATGTCCATGATGTTACGAGATATACTGAGTAATTACGCCAGGAGAATATTGTTCTAAGAGCGCTTCGTAGACTTGGACCCTTCTTTCTCATTCCATTGAGTTTTACTTCTAATTCATCTACCCTCTCTCTTATTCTCTGAAGTTTCTCTTTTTCTTCCTTTACAGATTTCATGGATTCCTCTTGCATAAGAAGGTCCCATTCTATCTTAGAGGGGTCTTCATCCAAGTCTTGTTCGCTCCTATCTTCAGAATGTTGGATGAGCTTCACTATCCTCTTGTCTCCAAACTGGTTGAAATGTGTACTGCCGTTCCAACTGGGACCCCTCCGAGACTAGCTCAGATGCAATCTGAACGGCGCGAGAACAAGTAGATGTACTGACTGAGGCTATATAGAGGCCTCTACTTTTCATACATACTGTACTGACTGTACTATACCGGGGCCACTTCGGTCACCCCGGTTATACGCCGGGTCCATTGCAATTCACCGCGGTTACTACTCGAACACTAGCACCTTAATGTCGCCGTCCGCAGTTGGGATGGCCATAATCTTCTTTGTGCCGATGTCCGCTGTAACCACAAGACTCTCCGGTGGAGCATTTGCACTGATCAGATTCCTGACTGCTAGCTCGAGGTTAATGGCAACGAGTCTGACAGTTTCTGAGTCAGTGAATGGATCTACCTCACGTCCATTTTCAGACGCGTAGTCTCCGAATATTGGTTCGATTTTTTGTGTTCGTATCATTTTTTTGTTTTCCTCCGAATGCGATTTATCGCAATATTTCGTTTTACCATGGCTCAATATTTTGGCTGTCATGGCCTGGGTCATCCATTGTTTTTTCTCTCCTCGAATACTTCATAGTTCTCATCTCTCCAAAGGGTCGGTATTGGATTCTTACCGGAAACCAGGGGGGTGGTTCCGGAATCCAATTCTCCTTCGATGTAGATTCTCTTTTTTGTGACTCTCACACTGCAGAGAATGACAAGAATCCATACCAACCGTGCCAGCAACGATTCACTCCCACTGCTGTGCCTGCCATTTTCGCCCATGCTCTAGTCCACTGACTAGAACGGGCTAGGATCTTCACATGGCGGCTGCACTACAGTAGAAATGCCGCGCACAACACCGATTGATAGCAACTCCAATGCTGCACGATTCTCAGTCATGCTCTCGTATAGAGTCCTCATACGGTCAGTGCTAATCGTTTTCACCTCCGTTGCTGTTCGTTGATATGGCGGATCCACTTGCTTGTCTTTGGCCACTGCGGCCTATGTGTTTCTCTTTCATAGAGTGCCGCCTACCTTAGACTAACTAGGAAAATAGACTCCTCTGACTTTGTCAGAATGATCTATCTTCTGAGCTCAGTCTGCAGTGTGAATCCAAGGAAGAGAATAGCAAACTCGTATAATAAGGGAGCGTCGGACCTAAGACCACTTCTAGTAAGCCTCTTATCGCTATTTTGTGCATGTTTCATGTAATATCACGAAAATACGCCTTATTTTTAGACATGGCGTTTACAAACAGGACTTGCGTCACATTCATAACTAAACATTTGGCCATAATACATAGGTATTGTTGTGACATTATCAAAACCTCTTGGTCGTAGTGAATTACGCTTGTTGAATAGACTAGCCATAGCTCCGTCCACGAGGCAGTCAGCCCTTGCCAGTGAATTAGGTGTCACGCGCTCTGCTATAAACCAATTGTGGACGAAGCTTGAGGGTAAGTATGGATTAGCCATCCGTGGGAACATTGATTATGGGTTGCTGGGTCTTCGGCTGGTGTTTGGATGGGCTCAAAGTCCAGGAATGTCTGATGTGATCACCAAGTTTTCAAGATGGTTGAAGTCAAACTCACTTGTGACAAGAGTTACTAAATCGATGATGTCTTCAACATTGGATGAGATGGTATATTACGAAGCAATAATGCCACTCGATGAGAGATATTCTTGGTTTTCTAAACAGCTTGAACGTTTCAGAAAGAAACCCTATAATCTCGTCATTGAAACTCGAGAAGCATTGAGTGTATCACACCATCTAAATCTAGGTCTATTTAACGGTAGTACTTGGTCATTCAGTAATGACTTCAGACTTCTGGCAACAATCGATGCTGCGAAAGGGTATGTGGATGTACTACCCTCAGTAGGTGCTGTAACTCAGAGTAAAGGTTCCACTATAGTAAAAGAAGATTTAGTTACTGCAGCCACATTGGAATCAGACTATTTTGCTACGGCAACAAAGCTTGCTCAAAGTTTCAAAAAACTAGATATGACCCCCGATGCAGGAAGGACGCTTCGAAGGAAAATCGCAAGTATGCGACAACAAATAGCTCAACCATATGTGGAACTATCGAATATCGGTCTTCCACAGAAATTGATAATCTGCATCAAAACAGATTCTGAGGACTCCCCACTTTCGCGAGTCCTTCATGCTCAAGCAAGTTCATTTCCGATGGCTCGGGTTATATCAGGATCCAAATTGACTGTCCTTGACCTAGAGACTCCTCCAACAGTTGATTGGTTGACAATGACACAAATATTAACCAATCTAGCAGGTAACACTTCAGAGATATGCACATTTATAGCGGACCGAAACGAGATTGAAACACGACTTGAGAGTGTGGTGTCATCAATCATATCACACATGTCCTCTGGAAGAAATGACTCTCGGCGTTGAAAAAGGTGAGTAATCCACGTATGGAACTGAATGATTCGGCTAAAAAATCATCCAAGGGTGAGTTTAGCTCTCTTTCAATAGAAACTCCATACGATGAAATGTTTCCAGAATCCAAAGAGCCCTCAGTTCGGTTCTATTTAGACTCAATGAGAATCTATCTTGGGCTCTGTGCAGGTTCTATTACTATGGAAGAAGCTCTGAGAGCGGTGGAACAACTGAAAACAAATCCGGAGTTTGTTCGGTATCCCACCAACCCAACTATCATCCCCATCAAAGAGAGCTACAAAAATAAAGTCTTAGAGAATCTGAAGACTCTGAGCAAGTTCAATCTAATAACTAGAGATGCAGTTCGCTCAGCATATACCTTTGCATTCTTGGTTGAAGAATCTCAAATCTCGCAAAATGACTTCGATGTACTCAAAGTATTATCAATCAATCCCACTATCTCTCTTGTAAAAGCAGCTGAGATTCTACATATGGCTCCAAGGACCGTTGCTAGAGCGTTAGAGCGAGTTAACGAACGAAATTTAGTGAGATACAGTGCCATTCTTGATTATACTGCTTTTAATATACAGTCTGCAATGCTTTTCTTCACACTCCGTGAGGATGTCGATTGGGGCGAGGTCGAAAAAGGGTTTATGGAGTATAGATTTACGAAGAGCCTACTTAAGACCAGCATGACTGATCTTGGATATGCTGGCTTTATGATTCCAAACAGAGAAAGGAATCTGTCGACATTTCATGAATCTATAAGAGCTATTTCAAATACTTACTTTGACTATTCAAGTCTACACTATCAGACCGCATCCGGAGCAAGGTCCAATCTCTCATTGTATGAAAATGGTCAATGGTCGTTGGCCAAGGTTGTTGAATCTCCATTTGAGGAGGAAACTAAAGATATCGATAAGCTTCCAGTATTATTGGTGTGCAAAGGTCTAGAACCTGGGTTTGGTGAAACAGAACTAGCAGTTGGCTCACAGTTGCAGTTGAATGTCAGAGCGGCTCCAAGCCAAATAAGCAAGACTCTAGCTGCTCTTGGTTGGGACATTGATGCACGAAAGGTATCTCACGTCATTCAAAAACTCAACAATCAATCTCTAATACTCCCATATGTTGCTGTTTATGGACTTGGCCTATCATCGAATTTCTGTTTTGAAATTGTATGTAATGAATCCTGGAGAGATAAAATTCTCTCAACCATTGTTACTTTCCCATGGACCATGTACTACCTCTCAAAACGAGGAATTATCGTCTGGACAAGCGTTCCTGCTAATCACCAAGTAGAATATTATCAAGTATTTCGAGCGCTTCAACAGATGAGTGGTGTTGATTCGGTTCAACCAATCATGACTATTAGTCAACGTGGCTCAAGATCAATTGATGACTTAGTTAGAAACTGGAACTATGTAGATGGTGTCTGGTCTGTGAAACCACACGAAGTTGATATCCGCAACAATCTGCCACCATAATTTTCGCTATACACGACACCGTGTATTTACTAGAATATCCACGCCTTTCTTCCTGATTCCTTGAGGGGGACCAAAGACCGCAGAGGAAATACCTATGCCCTCAAGTTGATTTAGATAGTTAATTAGCTGCTCTTCAGTTCCACAAAATGCAAATTTCTCTAGAATATCATTTCCCAAAAGTCTAGCAATCTCTATATCGAGTTGTCCCATCATCTTCAATCGATTTCTTGCTGCCTCTATCTTATCATGAAGACCAAAAAGTTCGCTGACTTTTTTATTCAGTCCCACCGCGACCATGGCTGCTGATAGAGAGAT
>JBHLRC010000022.1:0-28735 GCA_048882965.1 Candidatus Thorarchaeota archaeon | reverse complement strand
GAGCAGTCTCAGATACATCATCAAGAAGTTGTACGAATTAGACCACAACTTGAAGAATACAAAAAGTCTGCAGATACCGCACACAAGAATTTCGTAGAATGGTTGAAAAAAGTAAAGGACGGCGAAGCTAAACTAAAGGAGTTACGTACTCAAATTGAAGAAATTCAAGGTAAACTTCGTAAGTTCACTGTTGAGAAACGTGATCTTGAACGTCAGGAGCTACGTGACCAACAGCGAGCCCAAGAACGAGAACGTACAGACGCGGCTGTTGAGAAACTTCAATCAGGTCAAAGACTTACTTTTGATGAATTCATACTAGCTCAACGTCAAGTGACTGATGACAGGAAGAAGTCACAGAAGGCTAAGAAACGTGCAAAGAAGAGTGAGGCTTATTCTGAAGAAGCTGAACCGGAACCCAAAGTTGTTGAAGAAGCTGGACCAGAAGAAGCTGAACCAGAGCCTAAAGTTGTTGAAGACGCAACTAACGACGCTGAAGACATGCAATCGACTTCTGAAGAATCTATGGAAGATGCCGCTGAGGAATAGTTCTCCTTGGTGGTTTTTCCATCTTTGAGTCATGAGGGGGATATGAATGAGCAGTCGAAGTCAGAGACCTGTGAGTCGGAGGTCAGCATCTACATTATTCTATTCATTAGCTTTGGGCTCTGGAATAATGAGGACTCTCTCTGTATTCTTTGACGATTTTGCACTCAGGACATCGAGTCTTACTCCTCTTGCTTACGGTTTCCTATCTCAGTGGGTAAGTTTCACTGTAACAATTTCAGCAGTCGTTATTTTAAGTTTGAAACACATAAAAGGTGGAAAGAAACGTGCTTTGGGTTATAGCCTAGATCCTGATTTTGCTCGATTGAGGTTATTACCAAAAACTCCTATGGTCTATATCTTTCTTGCAGGATTTTTCGCAGGTATTTCTACACTTGTCTACTACATCTTAATTGGCGCATCAGATACAGCAACAGTTCTCCCCTATGGTCAACTTGTGATCATCTATCTTTTGATAGCTGACTTACTGGCTGAGAAAGATACTCCTACAATCATTGAGGTTCAATCTATCATATCGATATTGTTCGGTGTTCTGCTTGTTGGAGCAAAACCAAGTGGTTTTGATATCCTCACATTATTGATGGTTCTTGGTCCATTGAATATATCCTCTGCTTTAGTGACTTACTACCAACGAAAGACAAAGCGGTATGAATTATTACCTGGTCTCAGAGTGGATTCACTAAACATGAGGGTATGGAGTCTATTAGTTTTGAATTTGGTAATGAGTGGCTTAGCTTTGCCCTTTCTTCAAGAATCTGCGTGGCAATTAATGGTAATTGGATTCTTTCCGCTGGTTGGCTATATGATCGGAAGTTCTCTAGCTACGTTTTTCTCAATCATCATGTATGTTCGAGCTCTCGGAAGAGGAAAGATGGCAGTTGTAAACTCCCTTTCATCGATATCCGTTGTTCTAGGAATACCTATCACCGTGACTGGAAGTCTATTGTTACCTGGAATTTTTGGAGTTCTGGATACATCTGCTTTCATGTGGTCACTCAAGCTCTTTGGAATCATACTTGTATTGATTGGGGTTATTGCGCTGGAGGCTTCGGATATCCGTTCTGTTGTACTCGTTAAGGTAAAACCAATGACTGGCGATCTGCTTCCAAAATTGTTTGATATTAAGGGAGTTGAGAAAGCCGCTGCATTGGCAGGGACTCCAGATTACCTGTTAAGCATAAAAAGTAGAAACCTAACTAAAACACGGTCTTTAATTCTGAAGAAGATTCAGAAGATTGAAGGTATAAGTGATGTTGAGACCCTTGTAGTAATCAAAGAATATAGTTGATAGAGAAAGGAGGAAATATGTTGACTGAGAAAGTGCATGCGTATATTCTGATGGATATTGAACTTGGGATGACTGATGAGGTAGTGAAAGCACTACGTCTGATTGATGAAGCTACATCTGTAGCAGTGACCACTGGTGGCTATGATATTGTGGTGCTTCTTGAAACTACGAATCTGGAAGAACTCTATGATATCACGGTCAACAAGATTCACAAGATTCCGGGGATAAGGGACACGCATACAGCTGTAGTTGAGAAAATTATAACGGTCTAAACAAGTTACTTCGTCATTTAATCACGTTTTTATCTAAGAATGGCACATCTTGTGCTGGGATTGTGGTTAAATTGGATGAAGTTGTAATTTCTGGATTGACAAAGAATTTTGGGGATTTAGTTGCTGTAAATCATATGGATCTCAATATCCCTGCTGGAACCATCTTTGGTTTGCTTGGTCCCAATGGCGCTGGGAAATCAACTACTACCCGGCTTCTCAGTACTTTGCTTCGACCAACTGAAGGAACTGCCGTTGTCTGTGATTATGACATCATTGAAAATCCAGTGCAAGTTCGTGAGATAACTGGAGTACTACCGGAAGAAGGCAATCACACCGTCTATCCAACATTGACAGCTTACGAGAACTTGAGGTATTTTGCTAGGCTCTATGATGTGCCTGAAGAAGAGATACCCGAGAGGATTGAGGAGCTTCTTACTTTCATGGGACTATGGGACAGGAAAGATGATAAAGCAGGAGAATTAAGTACTGGAAATCGACAGAGACTTGCCCTGTGCCGAGCTATGCTTCATCGACCAAAGATACTTCTACTCGATGAACCCACGTCCGCTCTTGACCCAATCGCTGCAAAGCGTGTGAGAGACTTGATACTGAATCTCTCAAGACAATACAGTCAAACATTTTTCATCAACTCACATAACCTTCCTGAAGTTCAGAGAGTTTGTAATCGGATTGCGATTATTGATGAAGGCAAGATCCTTTTAGAAGGCGACACTCAGGAACTGCGCGAAAAGCTTCTGGCAAAACAAGAGTTCAGAATCCGAATCGTGGGTGATATCGAGAAAGCAAGCTCCATTGCAAAATCGATGGACTTCGTACAGGACGTTAACGAGGAAGTCGACTCAATAATTGTTACTATTGAAGATCCCACCACCAATAACTCTGCCTTGATGCAATCTCTGCTGTTTGCTGGCATTAAAATCGTTGAGTTTGCTGAAGAAGAAGCGTCACTTGAAGATCTCTATTTGGAGGTTGTAAAGGGGAGGGATGTATAATGGCATTTGGAAAATCCATGATTGTTGCAAGAACTGATCTCAGTATGGCAATGAAAGTGAGTTATGTAAAGTATGGGCTTATCTTTACTGCAGCGATTGGTCCAATAATGGCTATTGGGACTGTTGGGATTTTGATATTTACAGCTGCTAACGCCACAGAGCTATTAGTCATTATGCAGATGATAAGTCCAATGATGTCTCCGATGCTTGGACTGGTTGCTATTATTCCTGCATCACTTATTGCGGCTAATGCGCTGGTTGGCGAGCGTGAACAGAATACACTTGAACCACTTTTATGTACACCATTGACCGATCGTGAGTTACTAACTGGCAAGGTTCTAAGTTCATTCATACCCAGTATTGTCTTGCTTTTGGGTTCCATTGTGATTTCAGAGTTTGCGACTATAGCAATGTTTTTGGTTGCAGGTTATCCACCGATGTTGTTTCCCGATATTCCTGGATTGGTTCTTCTCCTCACCGCAGGACCACTAATGATTCTTGCAATGAACTCAGTTATGATTCTAATCAGTGGAAGGGTCTCAAGAGTCTACGAGGCGTATCAGGTTTCTGGGGCATCAGTGATGGTCTTTATTATCCCTATGCTCCTTCCATTAGTATCTTTAGACTCTGGTGGCGCAATTGATCCTGCTGCAGTTTGGTTCTCCTATATCCTCACAATTCTGATTGCAGCAGTCTTATTCCTAATCACCTGGGCTTTGGCATTCAGCAGATTCAACAGAGACCGGATGGTGTCACTCGTTTAGATAGAGGGTGGGGCAGATGCCCTCCTCCTCTCTTTCTTTTATAGCTTTAATCCTTAAGCTTCTTCAGACCGACAGGATATCTTCCTGCTAGATCCTGATAGATTGATTTGAATCGTGCAAGTTCAACCTTGTGATGGTCCTCGATATCACCAATCACCTTTGCAGGGACTCCGACTGCAATCTTACCGTCTGGAATTTCAAATCGCGCTCTCACCACTGCTCCTTCGCCAACTATTGCCCATTCGCCAACAGTGGCATAGTCTGATACAATCGCTCCCATTCCCACGACAGCCTCATTTTTCACAGTGGCGTTGTGAATGATACACCCATGACCTAGTGTTACATTGTTCCCAATAATAGTCAGTTCCTCAGGACGTGCATGGATGATGACATTGTCTTGTATGCTACATCCATCTCCTATTCTAATCTCACCATAGTCTCCCTTTATTGAGGCTCCTGGTGCGATGAAGCATTTTTCACCTATGGTGACTTTTCCGACCACTGAGGCAGTGGGACTCACATAGGATGTTTTCCCAATGAGAGGTACTCTCTTCTCAAATTCATAAATTGCCATAGAAGCACCAATACTTTGGTTGTGATTTTTAGTTATTAGCTTGCAGGTAGCTGAAATGAGAAACTATTGCTCTCCGAAACGTTAAAGTTCCGGCAAACCAAACGGGTTAGCAGAAGTCACCATTCAGAAAGAGAGTGTTCGACTGTGAACAAAGACAATGATGACCGAAAATACAGCTTTCCAATTTTACGAGGTGAATCAGTTAGTGAAGCTGGAGAGTTCTCAGGTAAAGTTGTGATCATCTGTAAGCCAGAGGAACTTGAGCGGAAGTGGGATGCAGATTCTATCCCCGTTCTCCACCATGATTTAGAGTCTTATTTCACAGAGAATCCTGCATCGATGGACCGCTTGTTTCGTGAAGTAACTGTTGTCCTTGCTGAATTTGGTGAATCAATAAGCCAATTTGCCACCTACGCAACTCAACATAGTGCAATTGCCATTGTTAAGCTCACAGATGCAACATATGTGCTCGAGAATGATATGCACATCCATGTTGTAGCAAGTGAAAACCAAGGTGACATTTTCTTCATTGATTAGTCAACCTTGGAAACCTCATTAGCTTTCGCTTCAAACATCAAGGCTTTATATTGTGCTAGTATCCCTGAAGACGAGGCTCTGAGATAATGAGCAAACTGGAGGCGGTTTCTTCAAAGCAGCTTGTACTAGTTGATAGCTACGATGCAAGAAAGAACCACATACTCGTCTTAGCATTTGCTCTGCTTATTGGAATTGTATATGCGATGTTTCTCTGGCTAGTCTGCTCTACAACTCCTGGACTTGTTTCAGCTCTACTGCTTTTTGGTTCACAAATTGCTATCGGATTCCCTGCTGCCCGTGCTTATTATGACCTGGGAGTTTCACACAGAGAGAACCTTCATTTTATTGATCCCTCAAAGTTTAATGAAGTTGGCAAAAAACATGAGGTGGAAATCAATCTTGGAGAAATCCCTCTGATCTTTGAAAAGATTGGTATTCAGATTCAAAAATACGATAAAGGAAGCTCGGATGACCTTAGTGATCTTGTATGGTTTGGAATCTTTGTTTGGGCGTCTATTTCATCTGCATCTTTCTACCTACGTGTTAGTGGCAATTTTCTGTGGTCAGTAGGAGCACTGATTCTTTTTGTGGCCTGCACAGGCAGCTATGTCAGTGGATATTCGATAAAACATCGTATAAAATTCGAGGATGACTTGAATCATCTTCAGTATTATGTTGAAAAACATCTCAAAACAATCGATGCGATCTTGCCCAACAATGGAACTCGACATTTCGTTCAAATATTAGAACGTTGGCGAGTTATGGTTCTTATTGACTTCATATCAAGGATTAAGATTGGTGAATCAGGAACCCTTGAGTATCATATGGGTTTTCCGTCTTCTCGGACCGAATGTATATTGATTAAGGCACCTGATGATATAATTTCAAAATTGAATAATAAGTTACAAAGCATTCACTTTATCAAAATCGGGGATTGGACAGTGCAACAATCGGAATTGAATCTCCGGGTTACCAACATTAAGACTGACTTCTCTGTTAGCAACAGATCCTCATTTGTAGCAAGTCCTTCAATTGTTGATGACAAATCAAGAATCACTGCAGATATTATATCAAAAATATACTCTCTTTTAGTTTAGAGTCCTTTATCACAAGCGCTACAATATTCATAAGTGACTTCAAAACATATCAGTTTCTAAACCAAAATTACTATGAAGACCTGAATTTAAACTGCTTAGAGGAAAACCAAGTGAAGGTAAAGCTCAAAATAGAAACGCAATGGCTTGAGTTAGAACGAAAAAGTATGGCAAAGATGTTGCGTGACTATGAGCAATGGGAACGTGAAACTCTGAAGAAAGCACAAGAAGCCATTGACCTTCGGAGTCTTCGTGAGGTTTTCTATGAATTGGGTGACCGGTGGGAGTTTGACCAAGCCTCCGGAGCGTGGCTTTCAGAAGGGAAACCTCTGGATACTGTTGGGTTCATCTTGAAAATGCCCGGATTTGAATCCTCAAAGGAGAGATATGTCCTCTATGCAGTTATGGCATACTCGAAAGGGTTCACACAAAAATTCGATCACCTTGGTGATAAAGAACGAATCATCGTTGAACTGGACAAGAATTCCGGGAATTTATCTGCGTGGTCAACTACAGGTCATGGAGTCATGGATCTCTTTCCAGCAATTCTATCGGATTTCAAATCAATAGAACATGCCCTTGAGTCATGCTTCCTAGTAGCTCAGCCTGGAGACCATGCACTCAGAATTGAATGTTCGAAATCATTAGGATTTGTAGCGAGGGTGACAAAACGTCTATGGGATATTGCTGGTGGGTCAATGACATTTGATGTAAAACCAATAGATGTTGTGACCTCAATTGATATTGAGGAATCTCTTGATTTCAAATTTCATCGATATGCAAAATCAGTCATTGAATTAGATAAAATCTGGAAGGACCTACGTGGCGGTGCAGTTGAAAGAGTGAAGGAAACGGTCCTTGATAAGATACCAGATCATATCGAAGAAATTGATCGTGTGACACTACGAAAAATTGAGGGACTTCTCCACATTCTTTGGTTTCGTCCTCCAGTGGAACAATTACCTGCTATTGCTAAGATGCATGATGAATTAGCATATGAGCCAACCCCTACAGATGTTCAAAAGACACTTGTCCCTTACATTGGAGAGCTTGCGTATGCTCTGACTGATATAATAGAGAAATCAAAATACCTGAAATGGAAGTCCGTTATTGAAAAGAAGGATTTCAGTAGCAGTGATGTATTCAAGGGGCTCGACTTGACCCAGCTAGCAAAAGAAGCGTTTGCTGTTGCATTAGAAGACATCTTGCGTGAGCATTCATTAGCATATATTGGATATCCAGAGAAAGCAACTATGAAAGATAAGGTGGTCCGGGTACTACTGAATTCAATCATACTCCCCATGCGACTAGCAACTTCCTTCAGAACAAATCTATTCGAATGGTTGTCCAAAATCATACGCAGAATTCGACCCTCTAGTGCGGAAGAGGGTGAAAATGGGTCTAACGCTGCATCTGGGGAGGATACAACCAATCAAGAATCTATTTCCTAGGGAATAATCTCAATAATTCAGAAAATTCTCTAATGATATGCGTTCCTGGCGGTGCCTTTTCAGCCTCTTCAGGATCTGCCCACGTTGTTAGAACTGGAACCATTCCTGCACGCACTGCTGCATCAATATCTGCATCGACTCTGTTTCCCACAAAGGCGCACCTCAATGGATTTACTTCTATTTCTTCTGCTGCAAGAATCAGTGTGTAGGGATTAGGCTTTGCATATCCTGGGACTGAGGTCCATTGTACTGTTGATAATAAATTGAGAACTCCCCACTTCTTAAGAAGTTCAGTCGGATCGTCTGTTCGGCGTGTACAGACTCCAAGCACATATCCTCTGTTCTTCAATTCTGTTAGTGTTGAAATAGCGTCTGGTCTAAGTTCTTCCCACGTCTTTAGTTCCTCTTTCCAAATTTGCTCTATGAGGTTCAAGTCTTCATCAGAGAGTCCCTCAATTCCCAAAGCCTCATACATGATTCTGTTTGCTTGAGTCCAATGTTCTATTTCGCTTCCAAAGCGAATATCGACATCATTTTCAAGTTGATATGGATTGATCCACTCAATTACTTTCTCAAGAGCTATATCCAACTGGTCATTACTGATGTTGCTGAGATCGACTCCTCCTGCATGCGACACTCTTCTTGTTATGCTAGGAATGTCCTCATGGACCTCCGTAATCGTTTCATGCAAATCGAGGAGAATTGCTCTCACACCTATAATCCTAGAATAACTCTCTCCCATATCTGTTGGAACAAATGAGCTACTAAAAAAGTGTACGTTGCGACATACTCAATAAGGATACAGTTCAGTCACATTTTCAAGGGAGTACTGAAATATGACTAGGATTGGCATCATTGGCAATGGGGTCGCAGCCACTACAGCCGTCCGTGAGATTCGAAAAAAAGATGAAGACATTGAGATTGATGTGTTCACGGACGAAAGGCACCCCTATTATCCCAGACCAAATCTGATTGACCTTGTAGCAAAACGTCGTACCATCAAAGAAACAATCAGACATGACTTGAACTGGTATGAGGAGAATTCCGCTAACCTCTATCTCTCAACCCCCGTTTTTCAAATTGATACTAAAGAGAAGAGAGTCATCTCCACTGGTGAAGATTACGGCAACTATGATTCTTTGCTTCTCGCTGTGGGTAGTAGACCTTTCATTCCGCCTTTTGAGGGACTCCACTTGAAAAATGTACATGTGATCAGAACTCTTGATGATGCGCTCGATATCCGCGAAGCTGTCAAAGGTGCTGGAAGGGAGATCATAATAGGAGGAGGTATCCTCGGTATAGAGCTAGCTGCTGCGATGAAGGAGGTTGGGGGTGAACCAATTGTGGTTGATTTTGCCAAACGTCTTCTTCCAATTCAGCTAGATGACCAAGGTAGTAAAGTCCTGACAAAGATGATTGAGAATAAAGGAATCCAAGTTCTATTTGGATATGAATGCAAAGGAATTACTGGTGATGAAGCTGCTACTGGTATCATCTCCAAACAGGGAGATAAGATAGAGGGTGACCTAGTTGTCATTGCTACTGGAGTTAGGTCAAACACCATCATCGCTAAGAATTCCGGGATTGATTATCATCATGGAATCACTGTTGATGACCATATGCAGACCTCGGCAAAAGGCGTCTTCGCAGCAGGGGATTGCGCAGAATGGAACAACCAATGGTTCGGGATTATTCCATGGGCAACTGCCACCTCTAGGATTGCGGCTCAGAACATGCTCGAGCTTGGTAGTGTAAAGTTTGAGGGAATCACACCTTCCAATCAGTTACAGGTAGTAGGTATTGACCTCACCAGTATCGGAGAAGTTCACCCAGACTCTCCTGAATATGATAGTCATGTTTCTGTTGATATGGAGAATGGTACCTACTTCAAGGCAGTCTTCAAGGACGACATTGTCGTGGGTGGTATAGCTCTTGGAAGTAGAAAAGTGGCTCTTAAGCTTCGGAGTCTGATCATGAAAGGTGAGAAAGTCGAAGACCATGGGTCCGTCTTTGATGATGTTTAATCCACCTCTACAACAGGCTGTCTGCCCTTACCCTGTGGTATTAATGATATGACATGGTCAGTGGATCCCTTCAACTCCTCCATGTGGGTCACAACAAGAACCTGCTTTACGACATCAAGTTTTTGAATCGCCTCTGGAAGCCACATACGACGCTGAGCGTCCAGTCCCGCCCCGGGCTCGTCAAGTATGATTAGTCCCGGTGGAGGACTTGTTATGCTGTGCTTTTGCAACGCTGTGTTGACTGCTACTCGTAATGCGAAATTGACGCAGACATCTTCGCCACCACTCGCTGCCATCAGAGAGACCCTGTTTCCCTGCAAATCATAAAGGGCAATCTCATAATCATCATCTATCACAAGGTCACTATAACGGTCTCCGAAGATTTCACGGAATATCATACGAGCTTCAGTTCTAATGTGCGGTCTCAATTGGTTCTCAGCCACATCGGGAATCGTGTCCAAAAGGACCTTGAGATATTTGGCAATCGAGGTTTCCTCCTTTAGCTCCTCCGGCCTTGTGGATAACTCTGGTGATGCAAGTTGTTCCTCTACGCTATTAACTGAAGAATTGACCTTTTCTATCACTTCTCGAATCTGCTTCATCGATCTCTTCTCTGCACCTGCATTTTCAAGGGTTTCCAAGGCTTTCAGTGCAGAGTCAATCTCATCCTTTGCGGGAAGGTGTTCTTGAACCTCTCTTAGTCTTGCAATAGATTCTGAGATGTTCTTGGCTTCCTTGTCCATACTTCGAATCTCTTTCTGAACCTTTGAGCTCTGTTTGTCATATACACTTAAGCCCATCATGGAATAGAGGTCCACCCTTCTTCCTTTTGGAGCCAATCGCGACAATCTGTCAATCTCCCCTTGCCGTACGTAAGTCAAGGCAGAGAATGCATTGCGGTCAAGGCCAATGAGGTCCACAATTTTGCTGTCCACTGTCGTGACTCCTGTGACTTCGGGGTCTGACTTACCAACCTCGAACAGCTCGGCTTTCGTTTCTCCCGGATGGATTGTTCTTTTAACAACATAGTTTCGTCGGTTGATAGGAGCAGTGAACTCCAACTCTACCACTGCACGTTTGCCTCTATGGTGAATCAAATCCTCGACCTGTGGAACCTTCTTCTCCTTTCGAGTGACCATTCTAAAGAGAGCAAACTCTATCGCTTCGAGAATGGACGTCTTCCCGGAACCATTTGGCCCAACGATTGCCGTGGAACCATCCTCAAGGATGAACTCCTGTTTCTTGTAGACCTTGAAGTTCTGGAGTGCTAGTCGTCTGATCATGATTCCGCACCTCCAAAGAACTTGGGCATCAAGGCCTTCACTTGCTCTGCTCTACTATCACCGGTTTGCTCCATATATTCGAGAATTGAGGTCTCTACATCAAGTGGTTCAGAGAGCTGAATCGGTCTTGCACCCATCGAAGACCAGTTTGGTTCAATGTGAAGAAAGAGCGGGTCAAGCTTCTTCTCTCCGTACTCAAGCAAACCAGCTCTTTCAATCCCTCTCTCAGTTTCGCTGTCAATCAATCCATTGACCTCAACAATGATGATGGGCTTTTCCTTCTTCGGTGATAGTTTGTTCAGGGAGTTCTTTAACAAGGTGTTCACCTCCGCTGCCCTCATTCCCGTTATGTCAAGTCCCCTGACAAACTTGAATTCACGTACATCATTGAGAGTCTGTAGTGTGTACTCATTCTTGCCTGAACTGTCTATGTCCACAACAATGAGCTTCTTTCTACCCCCCAATTCACGACTCCAGTTCACAACACAGGTAGAACCAGGTCTCCCAATGTCATATTCTTCATCCAACCAGAAGTTGTGTTTGTGTCCGCAACCATAGTAGCTGAAGTAGATGGGCAGGTTCTCTGTACGTGTCTGAATGTCATGAGCGAAGAAGAGTGCGATGTCCTCTGTTGGGTTTGCATTGTTCATGAAATACTCTAGCTGGTGCGGAGATGTCCATGACACGAGATGCATCTCCACCTTCTTTCCATCGAAGGTCTCTGTATATCTTCTATAGGGCTCTGATCCTGTCGAAACAATTAGCTCCATAGTTTCGAGTCCTCGAAGTGGACTGTAGGCATACCTGTAGCCATAGGGAAGATCATGATTACCATCGAGACATATGAGTCGCACCTTGTCTTTCAGTTTCTTGAACATCTCAATAACGAAGATCATATCCTCATTCTGAGGTAAGGGGGAGTGAAACAAATCCCCGGAGTGTAACAAGATATCAGGACTGTGTTTCATTGCCATCCCGATAGCTTTCTTTAGACATTGTCTAGCATCCTCTCTTCTTTCTGATAACTGGAAGAGCGAACTACCGAGATGCGAATCAGAGATGTGGGCGACACGGACCATGCATACTCACCACCCTGTCATAGGACCATATGAAGGGCGGTATTTGAATCATCTCGTTCAGATTGAACAAGCAGCAGGTTCATCTTCCTTTAATGCTGCGATGATGTTGTACAAGCATTCTCCACAGAGGACTGACGAGAAGAGTGCACTCTTAGGAGCCAAGATCTCTAAGGCTTTCTGCATCTCCTCCACACTGACTTCTTGGCCTCGGACCTTGATGTAGCGTTGTTGTGACATGCAGTAGTATCTCTTGTCCTCACCAAGGTATGCCAAGCAATAGCAAAGGTCATCCTGGTCCGTCTTACTATTTATGAACTCCTGTGAAACATGTTCGCTACCTATCAGGTCGGTGTCAACATCAATTGCGATCATCTTTCTGATTTCTTTATCATTGACGCACAGTTGCTCCCCTTCGAACTCTCTAAAGCAGGGACACTGTTTGATTAGAAACTCCATACCCTCTGACAACTCAATCGCCCCTGAAACTAGAAGACACAATCTAGTCCTTCAGGAGATTGATAAGCACCACGAAACCTAGACACCTCTCTGTTTCCGATTTCTCCTATTGAACTCTGCCGCCATCCTGAACATGACAACATGTTCAGCAGCCTTAGGGTTCAGTTCAATTACTCTCTGATATGCTTCTTCTACCTCGAATCTCCGGTCAATCTGGTCAAGGTGTAATCCAAGATTCAACCAGCCACTATATTGTCCTCCTTTTCCAGAGAATAACATAATATTGTAACTGCCCCAAACCTACTTTGAGTCCGTACATTTCAAGATACTGTTTTTCAGAATAATCGGAAACGCCGTTAGACGACAATTCTGTGTTGTGTCGCGGCTCTCATACCTATAACATATTAGCATATGCTTATTCATGTTGATTTATGTTACTTATAAGCCCGTAGGAAAAGTGGAACAGTTTCACTCTCGCAAAGTGACAATTTTTTGGAGTTTTCATTTTCAATTCTGAAATTCGGATGCGGGGGAAAATTCACCGTTTTCTCTGTGTTAGAATATGGTAATGAAAAATGTACAAACATGAACTTAACCGGTTTAATGATGTTACCAAGGTAACTGATTCCCCCTTTGATTACACCATCATAAAGTGTGACCCAGACAAAGAACCAGTAGAACCTTGGTGATCCTCTATACATATATTGGGACGGGCATATTGCCCGTTTCCCAACCCCCTTTATTTTGATACTTTCAATTAACGCGTAGAATAAATATAGCCAATACGCAATCTCATCTTGATGTCATACCGGAAACAAGATGGGATTCCAATCATAATACATTCGAAAGAGGGAGATTCTATCAATGGTATCCTTCATTATCGTGAGAAAGGACCTGTCATCAATTTCGAATCTGGCATCCATCCAAGTGATTCAACTGATGTAGAATTTAGCTTTATCGAATCTTCTCTAGGAGGCCAACTTTCGAAACTGGATCTTACGGAGAGAATTATACTTGATCCCGAGGTTGTGGTTGAATTAAACTACTCTCCTTTAAAATCGAGTCATTTCCAGATTTATCCTCCGAGTTCGAATGATTGGTTGTCACATGTTGTTGATGATGGAGTTGAATCAATTTTCACGATACAAGGAATAAAAGACAATGACAAGAAATTATTGACTATTATCGACAAGAACTCTTCAGAAATATATCACATTGGTTTGGTTCATTCCTATGAACCAGCTATTCTATCTATGAAACGAGATCGAACTGTTCACAATGAAATACTACACAGAGAGGACTCTGAAGTTGACATATTCAGTAGACTGAAACAGGAGTCTGTTTCGTGGTCGACTCTATCAAAGCTTGTTGAGGGTGTAACTATTCAGGGGCTTTCGATGAAACAGACAAAGCATGAAACTCTTGCTCAACTTGTACCGAAGTCTTTCCCTCCTGATATTAAGAACCAAATAATAGCTTTCCTCGGTTGGCTGGAAAAAGCCGAAGTCCCTGAAGAAGATCCTCTTGCTTTTGTTAGTAAATATAGGTCAGTTCCAGTATACCGAGTACTTGTGAGAGGTCATACTCAATGCATTATAGATAATGAAGAACCTCCTCAATATGTTCGCATAATGCAACTGGCGGATCGAAAACAACTGGAATTATCCCAAAGGCCCCAATCAGAAGTAACTGAACAAGATCCCTGGACTCTGGTGAAACTCAAATTGAATGAGTTATTTCCTTCTTGGATGGGCTACGTAGTAGAAGCAGCGAAGAACCTTCAATCTAAAGGAAAAATCATAACTAAACTACCTATCTCAAAGGAAGAAGCAAAGAAATCAAAAACAGCATGGAGTAAACGCTTTGCAATGGCTCATCATGGATTATTCATGAGAGCATTCGTATTAAAAGAATCAATAGGATTGATGCCTGCGATATACATAGGTGCTGCACATAGGTGGCCTCATAAACATCTTGAATGGTCCGCTCGACTTGGATTTGGATATGATAAACCCCAATATATACAGATTCTTGCTGTTCCCCCAACTGGCTTTGAGAGGATGTCAAGGATTATGCCTAACATACAAGCTGTTGATTGGGAGATGTCTTCTGTCAATTTATCGTTATTTAGTGAAACTGATCGAACATGGAAGATACGAATATCTCAAATCGCAAAATCCATTGAACGGAAACGAACAATACGTCAATTAAGAAATGAGTTTGGAACATGGAAAGGAAAGACCTACCACAAACTCTCTCACAAACAGGCGAGAATACTTGACCTCGCATCTTGGGGTATGTATCTTAGCACCATGGAATCTGAACAATATGCCAGATACTATAATCTTCAAAATTCTGATATCAAAAAAGAACTCGTGAATCTGATCGAGCTTGGGATACTTATGCATCAGTATTTTCTAATCCCTGAGAAAGTGATTTCTCTTTGCATTACAGCTAGTGGACCTTCTAATGCTATCTGTTCCCTTTCTCGTGCATTTCTGAAACATACACCGAGCTCCCAAGTTCGCATTGTGAATGATGGGAAGTCATGTATCGTTATTTCAAGAGTACCTCAGGATCAACAATACGACTTAGTTTCTCAATTGAATCAATATGCGCATGATAATCACATGACTCTACGGTTTTCACAAATCTCTGCCTATGCAGGATACAGGAATAATCTATACTCAAGACTTCTAAATCATGATGGAACATGGGATGATGATTTGTCCGGACTTCTAAATCAAGTTCGGTTATCAAAATACCGTGACGAGTAGTCTACTCTGACCACTCTTTTGGCAACGATCCAAAAACCCCTTGCATCTTCCTCCTTAGGATAGCACCAATCACTGCAAGTATACTAAAACCTCCTAAGAGTGGAGTTGTTCCAGCGTCGAATTTTAGGTGCAGTGTCTCATTGGTTATAGTGACAGCTATTGGATACTCCTTACTATAGACAACTGGTAGATTGCTGATTGTGGCGTTGAGGATATGAGTTCCCTCCGCTCTCGCTTTGAACCCGATAGTCACAATTGTGTGTACTCCGATGCCGAATGACCATTGACCAGCTGAGTCACCATTCGGGTCACAGAGTAGCAATTCCAATGTTCCGCTCCAGTCTGGCACTGTTCCAAGAACTGTCAGAGTCAGGTTCACAGTGCAGTTGTGGCCAAGATACAGGTTGGAGGTTGACTCAATTTCTATCACCACCACTGGTGTCACTACTAGATTGACCTCTACAGTACTAGAAGCCTGAGTCATAGATCCAACAAACAATAGTGTGACCGTATGATTTCCGGACAGGAGTCCCACAAGGTTGAACGAAGCAACTCCTTGATTGTTGGTTGTCAAGGTTTCTTCTAGTTCTACAACTCCATTCTGAGTCACTGTCAGGATGATATTTACGCTAGGGATTCTTCCAAGAGCGCCGTTCAAGGTCGCTGATATTGGAATGACCTCGCCAAACTCCATGAGTTCTGGCATGTCGAGAGAGAACGAACTTGGATAGCGAATATCTAACAGAATCTCAAGTGTCGTGGAATTCAAGAAAGCGTCACCCTCGAAGAGGAACACAATGTGATACTCTCCTGTGAGATTCGGATTCCATGAGACCTCGCTACCGTCCGCCGTTGATGTGATTGCAGTGCGGTCAGTAAGCGGGCTGCCATACACCTCCCGACCCGAAGGATTGTAGATACTGATCCAGACTGTCGCGTCAATCACGGTTTCATTCAACGAGTCCTTCAGGATGAAAGATAATGAGTGGGATTCAGAAATCAGTCCCGTGATGTTCTGATCAATAATCTCAACATGAGTAAGACTTCCAACAGAGAAGTCGAGGAGTGAACTACAACCTACTCGTATTTCAGTCCTGAACACAGTGACATTCAGAGTGTATAAGCCCACAGGTAATCCGAACGAGTTGAATGAAACAGAGGTTTCACTCCATAAAAGATGGTTTGTGATGTTCACCAATCCCTCTGGTCCAACTAGCTTGATGAGAACTTCTAGGTCAGAAAGTGCGATAGCGGTTTCCAGTTCATCGATGATGGTGATGGAGATTGGTTCATCCTCAGCCCTGTCAATCTGATCGGGTATTTCTGCAGAAACCTCTGTTCGCCCTAGCACCGAGAGCTGCAGAGCAGCGTTTGAGGCATGATAATGAGAAGTGCCAGAAAAGGATACTATAATGGTATAGTTGCCCATCCTTTCAAAGGTAAGATTCAGCAACATTGGGTTTGTCCCAGTCTGAATGAGGTTACCCTCATAAACCAATCCAATAGTTTCATGGTGTGCCTCATAGTGCACAGTGAAACCTTCAAGGGGAGTTCCTCCTGTATCCCTCAGGAGAATTGAGAAGGATGCGGGGGAAGTACCAGCTATAACATCACCTGTATCAATCAATGAAAGTTCAGTTACTGTTCCATATCGAACAGAGATGTCATCAGATGTTGAAACAGGAAGGTAGACTCCAAGACCACTGAAGGACACCTCCAGCGTCCAGAGACCCTCATCATCCAACGGAGAGCTCCACTCGATGTGACCTGAAGCGTTTGTGACGAGGTTGATTGGTCCAAGATAGTTGATTCCTGGACCATCGACTGTGAGTGTGAGGTTTCGACCTACGAGAGGCGTTCCTACATGATTGGTCAGGAGTGCAATAACAGTGAGAGTTTCTCCAACTTCAAGCTCGCGGGTTGAAACCGTTGTAAATAACTGAGTTCCGGAGTAGATGGTGTGATATGATGTATCAGAGAAGATGTGAACGGAAGTCGAGCCACTTGAAGAAACAATGAGAGTATAGAGCCCGACCATGTCAGGAGTGAACTCGACAACCGCCGCTCCTTCAACAACTGTTGCAGAGATTGACATTGTCCAGTAACCAAGCTGGACCTGCTCACCATAGGGGTCATATAGAGCGACCGTTGCTGTGATTCCATTAATTGGAACTCCCAATTCGTCTTCTAACCAGAGCGTGATGTTTGTCAGAGTGTTCACTGAAGTAGGACTAGGAACTAGGTTTGTCGATATGATCACGTCAGTCATTACAATCAGCAGTTCTTGGACATCCCCACCAATGAGGAATTCATCATCCGTTGGTCCTGCGTTCACTCTAAGTACTCCATGACTCTCTATGGCAGTATAGTCAACTGATGCCAGTCCTGATGTGTTTGTGACTATATTTGCACTCCATGTGGGTACTAGATACATGTCCAATACTTCAAAGTGAATAGTAATGCCTACTCTGAGATTGCTTGTCAGATTATAGGTAAGCGTGGTTGTGTCATACAGATCAACCTGTGCCGGCGATAACCAAAGTTCGCCTGTGACATGTTCCATTACGGATGCAGTTGATGAGGTCGAGTTTGTTAGAACATAGGTGTCCCCAGGATGAACGATTGTGATAGTGGCGAGTCCACCTTCAGTTGGGTCCCAGTAAATGCTTACAAGTCCAACCGCCGATGAAACCGTGGTTTCAAAGACTGTAGCGGCATTCTGTCTTATCGTGATAGTGATAGTTCGACCCGGTATGTATTCACCTAGGGCATCTTTGTAACCGACCTGAATCTCGAAAGTTTCACCAACAATGCAGCTAGGACCATGAATGAATTCTATGTTAGGTATGACATAGACCCGCTGTGGAACGGCGTCTGTTGCTGAGCCATTAAGTCCATAGCCTGCGTATGTAGCATTGATGACAAAATCTCCGACAATCAAAAACTGTTGAGCTATAGTGCACTTCCCAAAACCATCTGTGATTCTAGTCATAGATGCTAGGATTGACCCGTTGCTCCAGCTGATGACAATGCTTACCTCTGATCCAACCAACGGTGAGTTGTCGTAGTCAAGAAGAACAATGACGACTCCCACTGTTGAGCCCTGTTCAACTGGTAGTCCAGGTGTCGTGATTGTCAATGTGGTTGCTGCATAGACCGTGGATGACTCTTGGTCTGAAGTTTCCAATAGCCAGTCTTGTGCTTCAATAGTAACATCACACTGTAGTATGCCTGGAGTGTCGAGGTTCAGTGTGATTAGAATAATTCCATTTGCTGCAGTGGCATGATATGCATCATGGATTGTGACACCATCTAAAGTGACAAAGCAGTGAACAGTTGTTCCTTGAACTGGATTCAGGCTAGTGTCTACTACCATTACTTCAAGGTTTCTTGAAGTTGGAGCAATCGCATTAGATGGCAGTGTGAGACTGATTGTTGGAGTTTCATAGACCTCCTCTGTGATCGAATGGGTGGCACTTTGATACCAGAGCTGTTGCGCAGAAGAAACCGTGATATTGTTTACACCTCTCATATTTGGAGTCCAGGGAATCGTGATTGGACTGCTTGATGTCACTGCAGTGTCTGTAAACAGGAGTTGGTTTCCCGGACCTCGAATCTCGATGGTTATAGATAGTCCCGATATCTGGTTTATTAGATGGTCAACCGCAGTGATCTCCATCCCGTTCGCGATACCAACCTCCGGGTCTGCAGTAACAGAAATGCTGAATGTTACAGGAATCAACACATCGAAGTTTTGTTGATCTGTGGCAGTCCCCCTCGAGAGTGTGCCACCATATACTGCTTCAAGTCTGTAGGCTCCTGCAGAATTTGCTAACCATGAAATCGAAACCTCGCCTGTTGAGTTTGTACTGTGTGTCTGTTCCTCAATAATCGTAGAAGGAAGAAGTATGATTCTCATGATCACCGACTGACCTGATATTGGATTCAACTGAGAGTCTCTCAATTGTGCCCAGAATGAACATGATTCTCCTATCCATACCTCAGTTTCAACGCCTCCAGCCTGGAGGTTGCTAGATGACCATGAGGTGATTGAATCTGAGTCTGTTGTTCCAAGTAAGAGTCCTGCACCTCCATAATTAGCCTGAAGCATGTAAACTCCGTTCTCTAAGATTGTTAGAGTGATAGTGACATAACCAGTGGAATTGGTAATTAGATCGGAATCATACACTATACTCATTGAAGGCGCAGTGATGGTCACATGAACCGTCTGGCTTCCAAGAGCTTCATCAGTTGTAGTTTCTAGTAGGACTTCAACGGTGACTTGTGTGAACTGGATATTCACCCCAGTACCACTCCAAGAAACTCTAGTGTGCTCTGAAACTGTGATTTCCCCTGAAGTCTGACTTCCTTCAAGAGAATAATTACCTGGGAAATCCAATGTGTAGGAGTAGACATCTCTTGATGTAGGTATCCAAGTGAATGAGCCTCCGCCAATCTGAGAGATCCCGGTATGTGTGAAAACAACGGAGTCCATAGAATCTCTAATGGTGAGGGTGACCTCCTGACCAGCAATCTGGCTTGAGTTTGATACGAAGTTCAGTGACCAGTCTATGAGAACATTCTCTCCTGCAATCCCACTCAGACTTGAAGGTGAGGTTATGTACGTTGGATTTGGCTGAGCAATCACTACAACATCTATCAGGAGAAGCTCTGTGCAATAGGTCTTCTCAACCGTCACGGTAAGTGGATATGTTCCTGCCTCAAATCCAGAGGTAGGTATGGAGAACCAGAAAGACGAGGTCTCATCGTAGTACAATTCTAGAGATCCAAGTGAGATCGTGATTTGGCACTGCTCAGCATCTATCCCTCCTACTAGAGACCAAGTTATTGTTCCATTCACGTTCTCTCCCATCTTTACAGTTGGTGTAGCTAGGTCAAGAGACCCCACAATACTACCTTGAATGGTCACACTGAGTGAATCAAAAGCTCTTGAAGCACCCCAATCAATTACCATTATGGAAAGGCTTGCAGGTCCAAGGGTATCAAGATTCGATGGGATTGGTATCAATAATGTATCGACATTTGCTACATTAGTAAAGAGATTCCATTCGTCGAATCCATAAACCAGTACTGAGTGACTTGAACTCGGAGAAGTCATCGTGATGGATACTGGCAACGTTGTGCCAGGAGCTGCGCTACCCCCTGAAGAAGTGGCAACCATTGTACCTGCAACATCATAGAGACCGCATCGAAGACCCAGAATAGACACCATCCTAAGAATAGTCTCTGTTATGATGGGTTGCCACAGTGCCGTTGAGTTATACCATCCTTCCTCGAATTGTGATCCCAAAGCACTGAGTACCATAGGACGTGATATTGACTCTAAATCTGTGGAGAATGCTGAGGAGTTCAAGAGAGAAAGCGTAGCTACGTCATAACTTAACGCCATGAGATCTGTGTATTGAATACGTGCTTCTATTGTTGTAGTAATCTCAGATGCTATTGCTGGTGTGACAATGCCCAACCTTAATGCTGCTCTTGTGGAGAGGAAGTCAATTGCTTCTTGATTTCCTGCAAAGGGTTGCAATGTCCAGCCGGTCGTGTCCCAAGAACCTGAAGAGTACTCTGAGAGAATCGCTGTTTCGAGAGCAGCTCTGTAGGGTATGGTCGCTAGTTCATCTAATCGATAGAGGGTCTCCACTGCTGCCACTGAGTGTTGCATGCTAGCTGTCCCACTCATTGAACTGGGTCTATAATGTCCTGTGACCCATTGTGCTTGCGAGAGAAACAGAGTCGCCTCTGAAACGAGTCCTGCTGATAAATCAATGCCAAGAGAATCAGCTAATGATGTACCAAAATATTGTGTCCATACGCTCATAGTCCTGTATTCATTGTACCCATATTCAGGAGGGTTGATGGTTGTGATATTCTCCCATAAGGGATACATCCCCAATTTCTCAAAGTAGCTGAGATACATCCTTGCTTGATTCATGTTTTTGGGTCTTGCTGCATGAGCAAACCGACTTGCGCTCAGGATCCAACTACTCCACATTAGCGATGGAAGTACATCTTGGGTTTCATACCCGACATCCGTTGCAATTGAAGCTAGATATCCCATAATCCCAGTAGCGAGAATCCCTCCATCTTCTGACAGTTCACTCAAACAGATTGCCACACGACTGGTTTCCCGTGTCTTAGCTACAAGATCCAAAGCCTTTGACTTGAAACCAAAACCTCCAGAGTCTAGTTGGTTGTTTAGGAACCACAAGAGTCCGCTAGTCTTGTTGCTTGCACTAAGGGTTCCTAACAATTGCAGAGACGCTAAAGCAGATGCTGTTCCTGTGACAACCTCCTCATCAGGGTTGTTGGAGTTTCGAAACGAACCATCACCATTTGCAGTACGTGTCAGAATCCAACTTGTCAATTTTCCTGGGTCTGGGTGTGCTTTGCCAATGAATTGTAGAGACATCAGATACTTGATCGCATAGTCATTTGTTGGAGAGAGACTCGTCGGATTTTCTCCAATGGCACCCCACAAATCTGGATTGGATGTTTTTCCACTATCAATGACCAAGGATCTCAACCAATACTCTAAGTCTACGATGTTAATTGATCCCAGGTCACCTGAACTATAAAGTGCCTCTGTCACATGAAATGTTGTTGTGATGCTGTTCTCGAACCCTCCATCGACCTGACGTGAGCTCAAGTATGAAACAATCTTCGCTTTGTTGAATGAACCACCGAGACCTAAGGTTTCAGTGAGCCAGAGCCCTTCTGCTGTGCTTCTACAGTTGACAGTCCTTTCGCTTTCAGAGGTCATGAACCCGGTTTCTGTACCAAGATCAACCTGAAGGGTCTCTAACACGCTCTGAACAAGTTCACTATTCTGAGTGGCCCAACTTGTCCATGATGAGCCAGTGAGTAGTGTGTATGCAGAATATACTGCGTAGTAGGTCTCTGCAATGGTTGGTTCATGCATGTAATGAAAACCTCCCGCAAGGAGAGACCCTTCCTCCGCTTGTAGGTTTCCGAGTATTGATGCAGTCTGAGTTTCTCTAATGGCTGTGGCGAATGCGATGGTGTTCTGTAGGAGACCTTGTCCTGTAGCAGTTAAGAGTGTGGGGTCTTCAATTGACAGGAGGAACACATCAAGAGGATAGGAGTCATACCTAAGACTCGCTATGCTTGAGGGTGCTGCACCAGTCAGGTCGGCAATCCGAGATGTTTCTGTCTGTTTTTGGTCAATTGGTAGAACAATTCCGGTTTCTGTTGTTAGGGGTGTTCCAACACTGAGAGGATTGGGTGATGTTATGAAGACAGCTCCCGCATACTCTGCAGAATCGAGTAAGTCAACTGTTGCGGGAGCTGTCAAAGAGGGTGGATCTGTACCTCTTAATCTATGCAGTATCCATGATGAACGACCGGTAAAGATGAGACTAATGTCTTTCTGAATCAGAGTGTCGATTAATGCCTGAGGAGCTATCGCACCATTTGAGGACCCAATGCTTGCATCCACTACAATTGTGGGTGCGTTATCCAGGACATCAGGAGTCGCAATCACATCACTAGCCTCAACTACATTACTCACAATCCCGGAAGCATTCAAGAGTTGAGACCATTCATCTCCACGATTTGTGATGTCTCCCCCTGTCATTTCTAGCACAATGTATTGTTGACCACTTACTAAAATCGCGGAATTGGCTGAAGGCTCACTGTAATTGTTAGTGGCAATGTCTTTGGGTGCGTCAGGGGATCCCTCAAGGCTAGATTTGTCCACAGGAGTTACTATTATCATGAAGGCAATGATTAGGATTACAAGTGCACGTTTCACTATCTTTGGTCCTCCCTCAGTTTTGTTGAAGGGTGTCCAACGGGTCGAACCGCTGCGGAAGACAGGTCGGGGGTATGGCAACTAAACAGACCTGAATGAGATGTAGAACAAGGGTGTGGGTAGATTGGTACGACCCGCTGGGACTTTGATGTTGTTTCTATCTTCATAATCCCACCCCAATGAATGCGTAGAAGACTATGAGAACAGCCAGAGCTATGAAGAGCTCAGCAATCCCCTTTCCTGGATGCTTCTGAAGAGCTGCACCGAGAAGTTGGAAGTCACCGCCTCTTAGCGAACTGTTAAACAGCACACACAAAGCTAGATACCAGCTTAGGAGAACAATCGGTGCTCCAAGCAGAAGCACTACTGGAAGGAAGAGAAGTGTAAATCCAATGAACACTGAAGCTACTGTACTCACATATAGTGCAGAAACAAGAACTGCGACCTTGGGTGGTCGATCAACCTTCAGGAATAAGTTCAGTTCCGCATAAGTTGACCCAACTCCCACGGAATCTAGATCGATACCAAAGAGGGAGCATACACCATAGCGTACTCCTGTGTTAATGATACTCCCGGGTAAGAAGATTATAGTGGCTAATGACAATATTGTATTTCGTGTCCATGATAGTATTGCCCTCCTCCTCCCGGTCAACAAGAGCGCTGTTCTGATCATTGTTGCGACTATCACAACCAATGGCGCTATCTTAACAGAGAACACCAGGTTAGTCGCTAATAGCGTAAGTATGTCGGTCTGCATTACCAGACCTCCTTGTCTATGCTTTTCTCTTCCGATTTCATTTTCCAGTCCTAGGAAGATAATCGCAATAAACCCAAACAAATTGTTTGATACACTTGGATACGATTGTATAATATATTAAAGTAAAATTAAAAACAACATATATCTCCAAATCAATAAAAAGGAATAATAAATAATATAATACAGAAAATAAGTCTTATGAGTGCTATTTCACTTTTTCTTGTGGTCGAATGTGCACCGGTATAGTGTCTTCAGTATCAGATTCAGATTGCTTGAAGGAACGAGCAAGTGAGTGAAAGGAGGTTTCAACATCAATCCCCCGCTCAATACATACAGCCTTCAAGACACGAAGTGCGGTGAGCGACCATCCTGTCACATCCAGTCTACCGGGTGTGACCAATGAACGAAGGATTCTCCTGAAGCCTTCACGGTGGGAGTCAGTGAGAACTCGAGCTAGAAAATTCATCACGACCTTACGATCTCCTGTTCCTGATGTACCACAAATAACAAGCAATCTCTGAACTGCATCATATGTATTCAATGCCTCTAGAGTCTTCAATGCAGAGAACCAAGATTCTTTGTCATCGGAGAGAAGAAGTTTGTCACAGTAGGAGAGTACTCCTGGCTCTTGTCGTCGTGCAAGCTCAAGCAGAGCTGGCTCTCGCAGAATTACATGTAGGGACACATCTTTGACGGTATCCCATAGACTCTCAGTTAAGGTTTCTTGAAGGGCTGGAGTTGAATAATCAGGTGCAGTTGATTTGTATTCAAGGACAAGCAGGTTATCGCTCATGCAATATTGTGTTGATGTATTCTAATAAGCTCGTAAAGTATGTATACTATATTGATAAGTGGGGCCGTAATTACCAAATGGTGAAAATGGGAAATAGAGCGAGAGTCACAGTAGACTGGCTTAGAAAGGGCCGCAGGATTGATGATCTTACTATCCTTCGAAATCTCATAGCTGACTCATTAACATGGAAAGAGGAAAATGCTAAGCTAAACGAAGAACTCTTCCAGAACAGGTTTGGCATTCCCCCGTTGCCAGCCGAACCTGTAAGCGCTGAAACAATAGACCGGACAATTGGGTATAGGAAAGTTTCAGAGCCGCTGATACCTCTTTTTCCAACAGGCAACACTATCAGGGAGCAGGTCAAATCTTTGCTTCCTTCCAACCTTAGTAATGTAGAGAAACACACCTTTTCCTATGTATTTGCTAGATTTGTGGTAGAAGAAACACCCCCAGAGGATGACTGGTCCCTTCTTCCTGAAGGACTTGATCCATTATCAGCAGCATTATTCACAATCTACAATATCTCTCGTTTAATTGGAGGGGGAAATTCATGGCTTGTTCCGCTCTGGCAAATGAAAGTTGAACAACATCAATTGTCTTGTCTTCAAGAGATTCATGAACTATTGATGTCTGAGGAAAAGCTCGAAACAGTCCTCGAAGAAATTGAACGTGTTAAGAACTCTATCATCTTTTTACTTGTACAGGATAAGAAAATTGATCCCTCCATAGCACGTCCTGATCCTCTCTGTAGAGTTATAGACGATTGGATGCAAACATTGTCTGCTGATAATAAGGACCGGAAAAAAGATGCTCGTGTAACCCGCCGAGAGAAAGCTAGCGAAGTACTGGATGACATTAGGATCAGAAAGGGGGACAAAAGATCTGATATTGAGAACAAATCTCAAGACGTGGCACTTGTACAACCAATGACGCTAACAAAATGGAATATTCATTCACTACGCGCTGATGGACCTTCTGCAATGCGTTATGAGCAGTTGTTGAAGATGTACCGTGAAAATATCAATGTACTCGAATATGAGCCACTGGTGAAAATCTGCAAGTATTTATCAGGTAGTGAAAGACCTGGAAGACCTTCTGCATCAGAAATAGAGAAAGTTACCGGGTCCAAGAAACGAATGTCCCACTACACTCGAAATAGGTTAGAAGCTGTTCTGACAGAGAGATACTTACTTTCTGTTCCAAAGATTGGTCTACGATACCGATTTATCTTTACCGAGAAACAAAAACCTGGAATTTTAAGTGATGGACTCATTGAAAGGATGCTTCTATCTGAATCAAACCATGCTGCTTGTACAGTTCATCTCGAGCCCACGCAGAGCAAGGGCCCTTCTGATATCATTCCTCCAAATGCAGTTCAAATGACTACAGACTCTGAGCTTGTTTCTCTGAGAATGGACCTTTTCGATAAGACATTGAGAGAATGGGACTTGGAGCAAATGAAATCCGAGTCAAGGAATCAAAGAAGGAAGAAATCTCACTTGTTACGTGAGACCCTGTCGGATAATAAACTGTCAAACCTGACAGAAAGACAGCTGGACCTTATTGGACCTGCTTTAGCGTTTAGAGGATTACGGTCATCCCGTATGTGGATGATGAAACAGATGGGGTTTGCTCCACGAACTGTAAGACGTTATCTCTCAAAGTTGCTTGATGATAAAGTATTGCGACTACTCTATACACCCGCCCTTGAATATTGTGGTTTGCCAGAGGGAATGATTGTTGTTGGGAAGTTCAAGGAACCACAATCAAGAGTCTCATTTGTTGATTGGTTGATCTCACGAATCCCGTTCGTTCACGCATTCATGGACCGGTCAACTAATCTGGTTGCTTCTATTCGGTTGCCTCCATACAAGACCGATGTTATTGGCGGTGAAATCCGAGAGAAGCTGTCTGAAGGCGGAAAAAGAAAACGAATTACATCGCTTTCATTCACAGCCAGGTTAAGATCCTATAAGACCTATCAAATGACTGTGCTTCAAAGACTATTCCGAGATGATGTCGCCAGAGACCCATGGGTTAATTGAATCACATCCATTGTTCGAGTGACTCCTGTTGAGTACCAAATTCCTTCCATAGTTTAAGTACTCTGTCAGTCGTGACTCCAACGATATTCTCAGACATAACCATTCTTAGATTGCGTGTGAGCTTTGGTATGATTGGAGGGCTCAACTTCAAGACAATACCCTCCGTTGATATATAGACAGGTTCATCAAAGATTTCTCGAGCTTTTATGAAGTCTTCACGGGCTGCATTCGAAAATCCTTTGGCTTTTAGGACTTCTTCTAATCCACCATATCTTTGCAACAATAGTGCTCCTTTACGAGGTCCTATCCCCTTTACTCCCTCATGAAAGTCACAGCCACAAAGAATTGCGAGGTCTCTCAGGTGTTCAAGTTCTAGATTCATGTTCTCTTCAAGTTCACTTAATCGCACTCTCAGAATTCTGCTACTTGACACCTGGAGCTGCTTTGTTACATGTGGACTTCCAAAAAGAACGGCATCAACATCGTTAGAAACAACTGTATCTACCAAGTCATCCCGACACATTGCTGCTGCAAACATTTCAGCCTCTGACGGAGCTGTGAAGTTTGGAATCCCAATGGCACGAGATAGGTCTTTGATATGTTCTGATGCAAAATACATTCTTACAGCTCTACTCTTCCAAAGGACGTCTGAAATTTCCTCATTGTAAGGGTCTCTCTCCTTCACAAACTGCCTGTATAGACTGTGTGCCAACTGGATGAGTTCTGGATTAGGTGCTCTTTTTCTTGGCTGTGGCGGCCCTTCAAAAATCATTACGGGCAGAATTTGAACTTGTAAAGTAGCTTTGATTAGACTCAAAAAAGTTCCAACATGAGTGAGTGGAATTCTACCATCCTGTACTTTGGTCGTCTTCATTACGACAATTCGTCTTGTGAGGTAGTTTGGAACATCAATCGCTATAGTGCCTGGCTGTATCTCTTCCATACCCGTCCAGCGCCAGGGGACTATACTGTTGTTCCATCGCTTTACACCCATCTCACTTCATACTCCGAATTCCCTTGGAATCAGCTCTGACAATGATGCTGGGCGGATTTTTTGAAGCTGTACAACGTTCTGTTAGTATTCGAATCAGACTTTGACTAGTTCTCAGTCTGTCGATTTGTACAACACTGTCAACAGCATGAGAGAGTACATTTCCACCAATGGGCGTAGGTTCTCCTGAACTCCAGTTCCTTGAAGAGTAATCTGTAATTAACGCATGGGCATTATACTTGTTCACCACTCTTCGAATGATCTCAAGCGTATGAAATAACTCTCGCTGGCGTCCCTTGGTCCCTGGAGTTCCTGTTAGGTTCAAAGTACCAGTGAGACTATCCAATATGATTACTGAAACTTCTTCCAATCCTGATAGCATCTCCATCATGTACTCAACATCAGAAAGTCCCATCACCTGACTAATGACGATTCGCTTCAAAACTTCTGTAGCATCATCAGTTGAGGAGCATATTGACCGAACCAAAGTCGGACTATAGTTAGTTCCAGAATCCAAGAACACGCATTTTGCATCTGGTAAAGATCGAGCTGCGGATACAATCACTCCATGAGCGATGATACTCAGAGGAGCACGTTCGGACCCATGCAGCAGGCTGATTTGTCTCGGAAGTATAATACTCCTAAAGGCCTGATCAAGAACGCGAGGAGTGAGTTGAATCATCGGTTCAGTTGGGATATCAAGTGTTTCAAGTGGTGCTCTCAATGGATTCTCTTACCTCCTGCGTACTAGTGAAGTCACGATATAGGAGAACATCAGACTCGAATCCCTTTTTCAAGGGTTCAACATTATAGCCCATCACTTCCATCTCTGGTACTAAGACTCTCAAACCCTCCTCAGAAGGAAATATGGTCATTCGAGATGGCCAGCGAAGCAAGAGATCTCGAACAGTCTTTTCATCCCTTGCAAGTCTGTACTCTTTCATTGGCAATCCATTTTGTTCATCAATAATTGGTATCATCTGAATGGCTTCTGACAACAAAGCAGGTACCTTACCTCGAGTTTCTATCCCGTAAGCTGATAGAAGTGACATAACACGATCAAACAGAGAATGGTTTCTTCCTGCAGACACGAATAGAACATCGAGTTCTTCAAAATGTGTAAGAGAGATGGGAAGCAATAGTCGCTCTCTCATCAGGTCCACTACTTTGTTTCGATGCTC
>JBHLRC010000021.1:0-28860 GCA_048882965.1 Candidatus Thorarchaeota archaeon | reverse complement strand
TCATCCAAAACGCGCACATCCTCGCAAGCTCGACAACCATCTGAGGTCTTGAGAACTGAGATTTATGCATTGCTAACTACGCGCAGAGTTTCACAGTGAGGTAGTCTGCCGAACATAACTCTGAATTGCTTCCCCAGTTGTGAGGTTCAGTGTCTTCTTCTTACGGGCATCATGAACAACTTTCTCAACAGCAAGCTCATGACTGATATCCTTCAATGCTTTATTGATCTCAACAAGTCTAGATGTTGAAACGTATCTTCTGATGTTCATAGCTGATAGTATTTGATGACCATAGCTTGTGAGCCAAAGGGGAAACAAGTCAATCTTACCAGCTCTGTCAAACAGGACCAATTCCTGTAGCTCAGTGTCTCTTCGTGATAGGACAGAAGGTAATAGAACACTTCCAGGAGTTGTGGAAAGAGTGTCTAGATTAAAATAGAGTGTACTCCCGCCTCTTTGGAGCTGCGTTTCCAAGAGGTTTACCATTTCGGAGTAGAATCTTTGGATGCCTTCGTCATAACTGCCTTTCGTTGGAAGTAGTTTCACAATATCACGAACACGACCATCAAAGCATGCTAATTCAGGCATTCCAAGAGCACTAAGTAGAACTCTCTGAGCGTTGAACTCATTCTTAATTGGAAACTTCTTGGATAGAGCCAGAAGGTGTTTCTTAACACCGCCCCATCCAAATTGATCCACTAGTTCACGATAAGTCCTGGGGGAGTATTCAATCTCAGTATTCTTTTCATAGAGCCATTCCGGAACAAAACCAGCTCTCCTGTCAGTATAGAAGGCGAAGAGTTCATCGTTGAGATTTGGTGGGACATTACTCATGAATGTATCAATCACAATCTTCGGTTTCGGACCCCGTCGGGTCAGTTGGATCACTGCGGTGGTTAGATGTTTCAGGTCTAG
Organism: Candidatus Thorarchaeota archaeon; assembly: GCA_048882965.1. GTDB lineage: Archaea > Asgardarchaeota > Thorarchaeia > Thorarchaeales > Thorarchaeaceae > SMTZ1-45. The sequence continues at coordinate 27,945 of JBHLRC010000021.1, read as the reverse complement.
AAGAGGGGCAATGTTGATGCTGTTAAACTGATTCTCTTGCAAGTAGAGGTATGTCAAGTTTTTACATCCCGCGAGGGGTGTCAGGTCAATATCAGTGAACCTATTGTGGGATAGGTCAAGGTGTTCAAGATTGTGACAGGTCTCAAGTGGTGCTAAGTCAATCTTCTCTAGTTTATTGACAGCAAGGCTCAGGTACTCAAGATGTTCGCATGATTCTAAAGGGCTAAGATCAACATCGGTCAACCAGTTTGAGCTGATGTCAATACGAACAGGTCTGTCAATCTCCTCAACCCATTCAAGATTCGATTTTCTTGAGAAGAACTCGCTACCGATATCCGCATGAGTCTTGAACACAAAGTGATAATTCTTAGCTGGTAGTTTTGCGCAACGTACGACAAGAAGGAATATGCTTGACAATTCACCCACCGCTCCTAATATCCAGTTCTTGTCCTTAGTATATTAAGACCCCAAAAACAGGGACTTGAAGAGAAGGTGTCATTGTGACCACTGAAAGATGTGCTCATATCCGCCATAAAACCACTAACCTATGGACGAGAGGTTGAGTTAAATTGACAAACAAATTTTGAAGTATGAAATGACAAGCGGTCTAGAGGATTTACATATTCACTCAAACTACTCTGATGCAGTGTCCAACGTAGAAGAGATTGTAAAGAGAGCAGCTGCACTCAAACTCAAGACGATAGCAATCGCAGATCACTTCTGGCCATCACTAGGTTCTCGACAAGGAGGATTAAACCTCATCGAGCAAAGGCGACACGAGATTGAAACTTGTCGTAATGATTACCCGGATCTCAGGATTCTTGATGCAGCTGAAGTAGACATCCAATCAAATGGCGAGCTTGCCCCAGTTGCTGGAGGGCTAGAGCAGTTCGACCTTGTGATTGGGTCATTTCATTGGTATACTGACTCCACGACATGGGCGTCAGCATTAGTCAAGGCATTACGGAGAAATGAGTTTCAGATTCTGGGACACTGGGACGGATATCTCTCCTCATACAGAGAGGACGATGGGATAATTGCTGCAGAAGCCTTGGCAAAAGCAGAAGTTGCTATTGAACTGAATGGGAGATACTCGGTTGAACATGTTGGATTCCTCGAACTCGCAAAGTCATATGGGTGTAAGTTCTCTATGGGTAGTGATTCACACCATACAAGCACAATTGGCGACCTTCAATTCCAAGAGAATCTCGCAACTAGTATGGGTCTCGAAATAGTGAAAATCTCCTAGTACTCAAATCCAGAAGCCTTTTCATTCAGGATATACAGAGAAACGATATTGGAGATGACAATCATGGGTGACAAACTCATATTTCCCTCAGATGGATGGATTGAGATGTATATGGACCTCTTGAACAAGAATGACCGCTATGAAGATGCGGCTAAGACTTGGGAAGGAGATTTCGTCTTCGAGATAACTGCAGATGGAGAGATTGTGAATGAACCAATACGGTTCTACATGGATCTCTGGCATGGCAAGTGTCGAGAAGCCAAGATGGTAGGACCTGAGGACACAGCGGAGTTTACATATTCAGGACCTTACAAAAACTGGAAACTCCTGTTTGATGGGAAAATCGACCCAATTAAGGGAATCATGGCTCGAAAATTCAAGCTGGATGGTGATATGGGCAAAGTCATGCGCTACACCAAAGCAGCTTTGGAACTTGTAGCGACAACAAGACAGGTTCCAACCAAATACCTGGATGAGTAGAGACTTAAATCGTTGGTAGCGAAGCGAGAAGACTATGGCTCTCATTCATACAGAACTCTGTGACATCATCGGAATCAAGCACCCTATAATCCAAGGGGGCATGGGACCGTATAAGACAGAGTCACTCTCTATTGCTGTGGCAAATGCTGGTGCCCTAGGAATAATTAGTTGTATTGGGATGGCTGCATCACTTTTGCCAGAAGCAGCTCCAATTGATGGAGAACGGTTGTTTGGTTCAGACCCACCAGCAGTGATTCTTGAGAAGTCAATCGAAACAGTCACAAAGCAGACTAAAAACTCAGGTGGCATTTTTGGTGTCAATGTACCTGTGGCTGCAGAGTTCATCCTTGCTTCAAAGATGTTTATAGAACAGACTATAGAGTCATGCAAGTCAGATTCAGACACTGAGCGGTCTCTGAGAGTTGTCATCACCTCAGCTGGAAATCCAAAACCGTGGTCTGTACTCAAGGATGAGGGATTCATCTGGGGCCATGTTGTACCAAGTCGATATCATGCATTAAAAGCAGAGGCTGCAGGTGCAGATTTTATCGTGGCATCTGGACATGAGGGAGGAGCGCATGTTGCATGGGACCCGGTACATTCTATGGTAGTAATACCGGAGGTAGCAAAGGCTGTAAAGACACCTGTGGTTGGTGCTGGTGGATTCTGTGACGGGAGAACTCTGGCTGCAGCTCTCTGTTTGGGAGCTGTGGGTATACAGATGGGGACACGGTTTATTGCCACTAAGGAGAGCGACTTTGAGCCTATGTGGAAGCAAGCAATCTTGGATAGAGAGGAGCGTCAGACACTTGTTGGCAGAGGTCTCTTTGGACCAATGAGATTCCTGAGAAACAAGAGGGCTGAGGAGATAGTTACCCAGACACTTGAGGACCTCCCGAACTTCTACCTAGGTGAACCTCTTGATTCAAACGAGAAAATCCTGAAACTGGAACAGACAGGATTCGATGATCTCCTAGATAAAAAAGAGAACACAGCACTCATGTTTGGTGGCGAGGTTGCTGGGAGGATTAGAGACCTGCCCACAACCAACGAACTCATAGAGAGAATCATTTCAGAGGCATCAGAGGTACTCGAGAAGGTCCCAGAGTTTGTCGTAAAAAAGTAAAATCCTCCAGTGATAGGAAATAAAGGGGACCGATGCCAACGGTTAGTAGTATATTGCATAATTAGGAGAGTTAGACATGGTCTGGTGGTTTTATGTACCGAATATTGTGTTCGGAGAGGATGCTCTTTCTGAGCTTGAAACAATCCAGGGGAAGAAAGCATTCATCGTGACGGACAAAGTGATCAATGAACTTGGTCTCGCAGAGAAGGTCTGTTCAATATTGACAGAGAGGCAATGGGAGGCTGCAATCTGGGACGGAGTAGAGCCAGATCCAAAGGTCTCTACTGTTAAGGCTGCAGCTGAGGCAATCAAGGTTTTCGGAGCAGACTGGATCATCGCTGTTGGAGGCGGTAGCGTTATAGACACTGCAAAGGCAGCATGGGTACTCTATGAGAAACCAGATGTCGAACTCCAGGCCTTGACACCATTTGATGAGTTGGGGCTTCGTACGAAGGCAAAACTGATCTGTATCCCGACAACAACCGGAACTGGCTCTGAAGCAACCAAAGCGATTGTAATCCGTGATGATGAAACAGGTAGAAAGTTTGCAACAATCAATCCTGAATTGACTCCCGATATAGCTATTCTTGACCCAGAGTTTGTAAAGGGATTGCCAAAGAATCTCACAGCATATACCGGGATGGATGCCTTGACCCATTCGATTGAGGGCTATGTTTCTGTCTGGAAGAATGACTTCTCTGATGGAAGTTCACTCCAAGCTGTCAGGATGATCTTCGAATGGCTTCCAAAGTCAGTTGATAATCCTGCAGACCTTGAGGCAAGAGAGAAGATGTTGATTGCAGCCTGTCTTGCAGGGATGTCTTTTGGAAACTCACAGGCCGCACTCGCTCACTCACTTGGTCATAGCATGGGTTCGGTCTTGAGAACCCATCATGGAATGTCTGTAGGAATGGCTCTTCCATACACGATTGAGTTCAATTGTAACGAGAATAAAGAGGCAGCCATACAATATTCGGAGTTAGCCCGGTTAATTGGAATTTCAGGTAAAGCAGGTAAGGCAACTGCAATGAAGTTTGCAGCAGCAATCAGAGAACTAATGACCAAAATAGGCAGTCCGAAAAGTTTCAAGGAAGCAGGCATCAAAAAGAAGGACTTCAAAGCAGGACTCGAGAAGATGGTCGAGTTTGCCATGATGGACACCAGCTTGACTATGAATCCTCGAAATGCAGACAGTGAAGAGATTAGGAAGATATACACTTACATGTTCGATGGGACAAGCATAGATTTCTAGGAGGCGGGAGTGGGATGTACGGATACAGAGGGAAGATTCTACGAGTTGACTTGACTAATGGTTCAACTTCAGTAACGTCGTTGGATGATGACTTGTTGAGAGAATTCATTGGCGGTGCGGGTCTTGGGGCTCGTCTTTTGTACGATTTAATAGATGCAGACACAGACCCTCTTAGTCCTGAGAATCCGCTTCTGTATTTGACTGGACCACTTTGTGGGACTATGGCACCAACTGGGAGTAAGTCGACATTCTGTTCCAGATCACCAAAGACGGGGCTCTTCGGGTACAGCACTGTAGGCGGGCATATAGGGGCAGACCTCAAGTTTGCAGGCTATGATGGGATAATATTCATGGGAGCAGCGAAGGAACCATCGTATCTTCTTGTTGAGGACACAGATGTTGAAATTAGAAGTGCAAGGCATCTATGGGGAAAGAACACGGAAGATGTTTGGGAGATATTGAAGAAAGAAACCGGTCACAGGAATGCAGGAATTGCTAGGATTGGCATTGCTGGAGAGAATCTTGTCAAGTACGCAAATATCATTGTGGATCATTTCAGGGCAGCTGGTCGAACAGGGCAAGGAGCTGTCATGGGATCGAAAAAACTCAAAGCGATTGTGGTCAAAGGAACTGATAGGAAAGTACCTGTTGGGGACGATGAGGGAATGCGTGCTTATGCCTCAGGGCTTAATGAGGATAAAAAGGAAGATCCAACATTTCGGATGTATTCCGATTTAGGCACAGCTGGTTTTACAGATATGGCAAGTATGATGTGGGGATCATTTCCTGCGGGATATTACACAGTTGGCGATTTTGACACCTATAATCTGAGTGGTACATCAGTGCGAGAAACGATCTTGGTAGGGAAGACAGCTTGTTATCGGTGTCCAATTGGTTGTGGCAGAGTCATCGAGATTCCTGAGGGAAAATACAAAATGGACAAGTATGCGGGTCCGGAGCTAGAAGTTACCGGGACAATGGGGTCACTGCTTCTAAACAACAACGTTGAAGCAGTGGCATATGCCAATAGGAAACTCAACCAACTTGGAATTGACACAATATCTGGAGGGAACACCATTGCGTTTGCATATTATCTCTTCAAGGAGGGCAAAATATCTGCAGATGACCTCGATGGAATCACACCAGAATGGGGAGAGGTTGAGTCTGCTGTAGCCCTAGCAGAGAAAATAGCCAAACGGGAAGGTATAGGAGATGTAATGGCTGAAGGAGCTCTGGAGTTAGGAGAGAAGTTTGGTGTCCGGGAACTTGCAGTCCAAGTGAATGGTCTAGAATTTCCAATGCATGACCCGAGGGGTTTCTCAGGACATGCAATTGGGTATGCTACATCGCCTCGTGGTGCCTGCCACATGAGTGCAGATATGTACAATGTCCAGATGGGGCAACCCAACAAAGCATTCAATATTGAGAGTGAAGACAGGTTTGCAAATGAAGCAGACTTAGTTGCCAGATTACAAGACTTTCGCGCCTTGACAAACTCATCGGTATTGTGTAACTTCTACCCAGCTGATGGTCATGAGCTTCTGCGTCTCTTGCAACTGGCAACAGGATGGGATATAGACATTGATGAACTGGTCTTAACTGGCGAGAGAATCTTCACAATGATGCGACTACTCAATCTAAAGCTCGGCTACGACACAAAGAACGAAGGACTCCCTGAGCTTATATTGAGACCTTTGGAAGGAGCAACTGAGGGCCATGTTCCTGATATTGAGGCTCAGCTGAAAACGTGGTATGAATACCGTGGGTGGAATAGAGAGTCAGGAAAACCCCCCAAAGACAAGCTACAGAAGCTAGGACTTGGAAACCTCACCTAAGCACTAGTTTTTTGAGACTAGCAAGGTCCTCTATGATAGATTTCAGAACGTTGTAGAGTATCTCAACATCGATAATCCGAAGCCGTTCATCTGGGGTATGAGGATTTTCCAGTTTGGGGCCGATTGATACCATTTGAATTCCGGGGATTTTAGCCCCAATAATCCCGCACTCGAGACCAGCATGGATTGCTTCAACCTTAACTTCCCGCCCGGTAATTGATTCAAAATGATTCCGTACAAATGATAGAAACGGGCTTTTAGGCTCGGGTTTCCAACCGGGATATGAGGGTTTCAGAGTGACATTCCATCCACTTAGCTGTGCAAGACCAGCGATGCTTCTTCTAAATGAGTCTAGCTCTGCATCCACGCTACTCCTTGTAGAGAGATGAACGGAGAACTCTGACTTCTCTGTCTTCACTATAGCAACATTATTGGAGGTTTCAACAAGACCCTCAACATTCGGTGAAAATCTAATTGGTCCATGAGGGATGATATTAATGGTCTGAATTATTCTCTTAGACTCCTCAAGAGAGATTGCTGGTTCCGCAGAGGACTTCTCCCAGTATATATGGATGTCAGGTTCAAGATCCTTGTAGTAGGCAATGATTTCACTTCTAGCAGTCTCCATCAAGTCTTCGGTTTTTCCAATCTTGTCAGTTTCCACGGCAAACTTAGCCAGTGACTCTCGGGTGATAGCATTATGCTTACTTCCACCATTCCAGTTACAGAGATGAACATTCATCTCTGAAGAAACAACAGAAAGGATTCTTGCCACTAGTTTGTTAGCATTTGCCCGATGTTTATGGATGTCAACACCGGAGTGTCCACCAAATAGACCAGAAACAACGAGGTTGTAGAAGGTTGCTTCACCTGTCACTTTTTTGAGTTCTATCTTCTTTGAGAGGATTGTGTCACCCCCACCAGCTGAACCTATTGTGATGACACCTAAGTCTTCAGAGTCAATGTTAATCATGATCTTACTCTCAATCCCCATCTTCTCTGGCTCAAGCGCGAAAGCACCTACAAGACCCGTTTCCTCATCCACAGTGATGAGTAGTTCGAGAGGACCATGTTTGACCTCAGGATCAAGCATTAACGCAAGTCCGATTGATGAACCAATTCCATTGTCAGCTCCAAGTGTTGTCCCGTCAGCATCAGCCCATTCCCCATTCTCTTGAATCCTGATAGGTATTGGACTATTATCAAAATCAAATCCATCAGGTCTGTCGGTTTCACACACCATGTCCATGTGTCCTTGAAGAAGAATCGGCTGTGTAGACTCCATACCCTTTGTTGGCCCTTTTTTCACGAGCAAATTGCCAGCCTTATCCTCAATCACTTCGATTGTTATACCGAGTGATTTTGCACGCTCTGGTATCCAACTCTTAAGCTTCGCTCGAATCTTGTCCTCTTTCTTTGACGCACGAGGTGTCTTAGTGAAAACATTCTCAAATATCTCCCAAACAAGTTTTGGCTCCAAGCTCTCGAAGACCATTAGAGAACCTCCTTGCCTTTGAAAGACTAGTCGCGCTACTATAAGGTTTTGTCATTGAACAAACAGATTTTTCACTCACCAAATCCACACATGATTCCTTCCTATTGAAGATGTGATGATTGATGTTATTCGATCCTGGATTAACCGATGTTCTGAGAGATGCGCTACCAAATTTGGGAGGTTTCTTCTTCTTGATGACCCAAGTTGGTAGTACTTTATTCTATGTAATTCTGCTTCTAATAGCCTACTGGGCGTACAACAAAAGAGGTGCCATTATTCTGTCATGTGTGCTCATTGTCTCAATACTGACTGAGTATTATCTGAAAATCATCATTGCTAAAGAGAGACCGCCATCGAGTAACTGGTATCCAGGAGTGGATCCTCCAAACTATAGCACTCCTAGTGGTCATTCTCAGAATTCAGCAACTCTCTATGGATGGCTTACAACGCGAGTAAGGACATGGTGGATGGCACTAACATCAATCATAATGGTCGGGTTGATTGGGATTTCAAGGATATATCTAGGAGTACACTACCTTGGAGATGTACTTTTGGGATGGAGTATTGGCATCGTGATCGTTGTTCTGTTGGCATACTTGGAAAAGCCAGCACGGGACTACTTGTCTAGATACAAGGTAGAACACCTGCTAGTCATTTTTTTGATTGTTGGTTTTTTTCTGACTTTGCTTGCTGCACTACTCCCACAACCACCCAATGACAACCTTGGAGCTTATGGAGGACTGACCATGGGTTTGGCTATCGGTCTCATTCTTGAGAGGAGATTTGTGAATTTCACCACGGACCCCTATGAGGGACAGAGATGGCGTCTAGTCCCACGAGTAGTGATTGGACTATTGCTTGTTGTTGCTGTAATGTATGGACTGGCACCCATTCTTCCTACCGATTTGATTTGGTATCGTGCACTTAGATACAGTTTGGTTGCGATCACTGGTATATTCATCTGGCCAGCGATATTCAAGAGAGTCAATCTATGAGTGAGTTCTCGGCAGATTCAATAATCAGGTTTCATAGAGAAAGTGGGTGAACCATAATGACTAAGGGAGTGAGTACACCATTGCTGTCACCAATCTACCCTCCGCCACCATATCATTACATAGATGCCAGACTGTTTTTGGCAATGTTCAATCCACCAGAAGATACAATACAAGATCTCCTTCCAGCTCCATTGAGGCCCTCACAGATGCCTCTTGCAGCACTCATGTTTGGCGAGATGCCCTGTAAGGAAACCGGAACCTTCATGGAGTCTGCCCTTCTGGTACAGTGTATTTTTGATAATCCTAAAACCAAGGAGGAAGAAGTGGGAGTCTATTTTGCTTACGGCAATGTAGACACTGATGTCGCATTAACTTCAGGTCGTGAGATTTGGGGATATCCCCGTAAGCTTGCAGATATCTCACTTGATTGGAAAAAGGACACAATAGTTGGGAAAGTAGTGAGAGATGGAACAACTATCTACAAGGCAACCTGCAAAATGGAGGATGAGGGTGCGTGGATTGACAGTGGTCCGAACATAAATGCAAAGGTGATTCCAAAAGCATCCGGAAAGGGATATGATGTTGCTGTATTGACAGCAGCTTATCTTGAATACACAATCAAGAATGGACGGTCTGGTGATGTTGATATTGAGATTAATGGGGGACCTCGTGATGATTTCAGTCACGTGAAGATTGAAACCCCAATGATTGGACAATACTTTGATTGTGACATCTTGGTTCCTAATGCAAGGGTAGTGGGTAAACTGAAGTTATAGGTAGTCAGATGCTTCTTTCAAAGCGAGTTTTTCACCAGCACTTCTGGCATATCGCTTGGAGAGAGTGAAACAAATCAGAACAAAGGGGACCAGAATAATGTATGCAAAGAATGGTCCTAGAAAGAAACCCAGGCTTAGAACTGTCGAGAGACCTATGAATCCAAGCATGTTAGGAATCAGTTGCGCACGTAATATGGACCATCCACGAATAGGCATCTGCACTTGTGCTCCTCTTTGCCGTGTTATGATGCGCTCCGCTTTGAAGTCACCACCAATCGCGGCTGCATTCGCAGCAATACCTCCTGCTGCTAAATTGATGAACACTGCAGAGAGAATCACCACAGGAACATAGATCAGAAGACTTGGGGCAAGTACAGCCACGACCAGTGAAGTTATGGTACTCACAACCAGAGCAAACGGTGCTGAGCTGTAAACCTTCCCCATGACATAATCATACATACTCAGGGGAGCAAGTTGCAGATTCATAATGTTCTTCCCTTCGTAAACCAGTTCATAGCCTGCAAAGCTGACAGCATAGGATACAACAAAAGGTACTGTAATTGCTATAACGATGAATGGTGTGAACCCTATTATCATCTGACCTCCAGCGAAGATACCAAACATGATGATGACTATGAATCTCAGAGGGCCAACAAGATACTGTGCAAATACTCGGCCCTCACGGCGAATGTTAGTGATGTTGTACCATATTGATACACTCGTTGCAGTATTGAAGGATAGGCCAGGGATTGGTTGAGGATTCCATATTTCATGGGCGACTTGTACCTTAGCCTTTGAGGAACGCTTTGACCCGCTAGCAAGCCATCCACTATAATGTGCTATCTCGCTTACATATGCATTAAGATTGACAAGAAGAAATGCAAGACCAGCATAGATCATTGCGAGGAGTAGATCATTGATGATTATTGGCTCACCAACCAATAATCCTAGAGAAAGGGCGCTTGTTGCAGCACCGGGACTAATACCAGAGGTGAATCCAAGTTGCTGTGCGATTTGAAAAAGGATTGGGAAGATTTGTTCAAATCCATTGGACAGGAAGATGAAGTAGTAATAGACAGCGCTCGCAAGAACTGCTAGTGATGTCCCAATGAACCAACCTGCCTGCTTCAACCGTCTTCTCCCTGCAAGCAATCGAGAGAACAAGAGACCCAAAAGACCCCCAATAGAGACCCCTAGAGTAGAGAGAACAAGCATCATGACGAGAAAAACTGGGACAGAAAGAAAGGCGAGTGGCGCATTAGAAACTATACTGAGGCCGATGAAGATAGGAGTACCAATGACAAGGAATAAGGTGGAGCTATAGAGAATGACAATGATTGTCTTCTCTAGAAATAGTGTACGTAGAGAGATGGGCATGGTCATCAGATACTCCATGCGTGAGGAGTTTCCAACAGTTGTTGCACTTACCATTATTGACCCGATGAAAGAGAAGAGTAGAAGGACATTGAACAAGGACGAGCCAGCTCCAATATTCTCAGTGATCATTGTATCAAGTAGTGGCCATCCGATGAGAGGGACAAACCAGACTATTATACTGATAATCAACAATGCAATGAGGGTTGCACCGATTGGATAGAGGAGCCTGCGGAAGACGCTCTTCTGCTCAGTTCTTTTTCCCTTTGCACCAGAGACTCGAAAACTCTGAGCAAGATCTTGTTTCAACAAGACCCATAGGTCGTTGAGGGTCACTTTACGTCACCTAAATACTCAGCAATCTTTTGCATGTCAGGGCCACCGGTCAGAGAGAGGAATATTTCCTCGAGAGACTTCTCTCCCTTTGCCTGTAATCGGAGTTCATCCATTGACCCCTCAGCCACCATCTTTCCTTCATTGATTATACCAATTCTATCGCACATCTGTTCAGCAATCTCTAGGATGTGTGTGCTCATCAGAATAGTGTCACCTTTTGCACGCAGTCCATTAAGAATCTCCTTGATAGTCGCAGCCCCTCTTGGGTCAATACCAGCTTGGAGCTCATCGAGAATGAGGACCTTTGGCTGGTGTATAAGTGCCGCTACTAAACTGATTTTTCTGGACATACCTTTGGAATAGGTCTCAATGAGGTCATCACTAGCATCCTTGATGTCAAGTAGTGTCAGAAGTTCATCCAATTCTTCATCTCTCTCAGGACCTCGTGGAACCTTCCAGATATCACTTACATAATTTGCATATTCCCATCCTGTAAGTCGTTCAGGAAGCACTGGTTCCTCAGGGACATAACCCATCATTCGTTTTGCTTCAACTATCTCATTTCTGATGTCAAAGCCCATCACTTTTGCTGTTCCCTCTGTTGGTTTTAACAGACCGAGTAGCATCCTCATCGTTGTTGATTTTCCTGAGCCATTTGGTCCGAGTAATCCGTAAATTTCGCCCGAATTGACTTGAAAAGACAGATTATCAACAGCAGTGAACTCGCTGAACATCTTCTTTAATCCGATCGCTTCAATCATCAGAATCACGCGTCGTTCCTCTGAAAGCCATTTATGCCTTAGCTTCTAAACAAGTAATTTTGGTTTCATTTGGTAACGAATATAAGACAAACCCTGCGGCAAATACCTATGGCACTTGAGAGTTGGAGGTTACTCGATCTTGGGCCAATCGCTCCAATCGAGACCCAGATAAACTACGATATGATTGCTCAAGGAATCACTGAGGGAGAATCAGAGAACACTCTCATCATTTGTTGGCCCGCCAAACCACTTGTTAGTCTTGGATACTTCCAAGAGATTGAGGCGGATCTAGACACCAAGTTTTGCGAGGAGAATGACATCTTCTACACTCGTAGGACAGTAGGTGGAGGTGGAGTCTACTTAGATGAGGGACAGTTGTTCTACCAACTAATTGGAAGGAAGGACAGTCCTATCACTCCAAAGAGAATTGATGATTATTATGTCAAGTTCTTAGAAGCCCCTGTTCAGGCATACAAGAACCTAGGGGTCCCAGCTGAGTTCAAACCTGTGAATGATATCATTGCTAATGGAAAGAAGATCTCAGGGAATGGTGCAGGAGATATTGGGGACGCCAGAATTCTTGTTGGAAACATGATTTTTGACTTCAACTTTGATATGATGGTGAAAGTTCTCAAGGTTCCAAATGAGAAATTCAGAGACAAAATTGCTCAGAGCTTACGTGAGAGAATGTCTACAATCCTGCTAGAAACAGGTTCAATGCCTGATAAGAAAGAGGTCAAGGAGGACCTTTTGAGACTCTACGAAGAAACCCTCAATATCGAGCTGGTTCCTGGTAAGTTCAATAAGTGGGAAACAGACAAGGTCAAAGAACTCAAGCCTAAGTACCAGTCGGATGAATGGCTTCACTGGAGACGCGGTGGTAGACTGGATGCTAGAACAGTAAGAATATCGGCCACAACCCGTGTGGGAACATCCAATTACAAGGCTCCAGGAGGTCTCATGAGAGTGACTGCAGAAGAGGTCGAAGGTAGGTTGAACGAAGTTGTCATCAGTGGTGACTTCTTCATGTTACCTATGGATGCGATTGCAAACCTCGAGAACGCTCTCAAAGGAGTAAAGACAGAGAATGGAGACGTCCTCAACAAGGTCAAAGATGCTTACTCAAGATACAACATCGATTCACCTGGTGTGACACCAGAAGATGTTGAAACTGCTATCAAATTAGCTTTTGAGCAGAAATAGAATTAGAAGAATCCATAAGGATGTGTATGTGAATCGGAACTTACGGAGGAGCTTGGTTTCGTGAGCGACGATTCTCTACTATCTTTTCGTGTGAATGCACCTGGAAGAGTCTGCTTATTTGGAGAGCATAGTGATTACTTGGGTTTGGACGTGATTGCTGCAGCGATTGACATGACTATAGTGATTGTCGCAGCGCCTCGTGAAGACAACACAATTCGGATAAACTACCTCGATCTAAACAAGTCTGATGAATTCTCACTAGATTCGGAGATCCAATACAGAACACAGAGGGATTACATCAGAAGCGCATTCAATGTGATGGCTCGTAAGGGGATAAGTCCAAGACATGGGTGGGATTTGCAAGTTAAAGGGAAAATTCCAATTGGCGCAGGTCTCTCAAGTTCCTCTGCTATGACCGTAGGAGCGATAAGAGCAATTCTTGAGATGTCTGAAGAGAACCTCCCTCTTAACGAAGTTGCAATGAGGGCGTATGACGCGGAGGTTGCTGAATTTGGCGAGAGTGGAGGAACCATGGACCACTATGCATCAGCAATTGGTGGCGTCATTCATGTAAACACTGTAGAAAATAGGGTGACCCAACTTGCAGCAAAGTTAGACTCCTTTGTCATTGGTGATTCAGGAGAGCAGAAAGAGGATACTGTTGGAGACCTTCGATATATCCGGACCACAGTTGAGGGGGAGTACGAAGAGATTGGCAAACAATTGGGATCATTTGACAGAAGGACAACTCCTGTAAACAATGTCTATGAGCTGAGACAGGATACCCCGGGTAAGGAGAGAAATATGGCAGAAGCCACACTTCGCAATAGAGACCTCACTAATAGAGCATTTAGATTGCTAAACAATCCATCTCCCGACAATGTTGAAATTGGAAAGATGTTGAAAGAGCATCATGAGATATTGAGGGATGATTTGGAACGTTCCACACCAAAAATTGAGAGAATGATTAATGCAGCATATGATGCAGGAGCACTTGGATGCAAAATCAATGGAAGTGGTGGCGGTGGATCTATGATGGCATATGCAGTAGGACGTGAACATGAAGTGGCAACATCAATTGAGAAAGCGGGAGGAAATGCCTATATCGTGAATGTGGGGAAAGGAGTCACTCTTTCCAGAACCATTTAGCTGCTATCAGCAAGCTCCTTCATTCTCGTTTCTACAATCTCTAGGACTTCAGCCTTGAGTTTTGCCCCATCAGTCAAGAGTTTCTCGACTTCTTTCGCGGTCTTATTCGTGAAAGTCTTGTCAGCGATATTACCGAGATTAATCCGCACATTCAATGCGGCCCCCTCAATGGAAGCCATGAGTGCATGTGCCGCAACACCAGCATCAGTAATCGCATTGATATTTCCCTTCTCAGCAGCATCCCTTGCATGGGTCAGGGCATTGAATGAATGTTGCATAGTACTCAGGGGGATCTTGGCGGCTTCAATCGTTGCTTTCTCAAGTGCTGCTTCTTTCTTTTTCTTGTCTGCAGCGGTTTCTGCAGGAGCCCTCATCGTAGCCATGACAACATCAAAAGCTTCAGAGTCTTTCTCTATGTTGTCCATTAGTATACCTCTGTCGTTCTCACAGGCATGACGATGTTTGACCATCTCCTCTTTGATACCAGCAAATTTGCGTCCAGAGATTGATAGTCCAGTAACCATACAAATCAGACCAGCACCGAAGGAACCGAGAGCAGCAGCAACACTACCGCCACCAGGAGTGGCTCTAGCCCGACGGACCTGATTACCAAACTCAATCATTGACATCTCGGTGAAGGTCTTCTTGGTTGGATCAGACCCACCCCCAAGATAATAGAGGTCGAGGATCATCGACTCGTCTAGCTTCTCTGGTTGAATGTAGTATCTAACTGCATCAAGCAAAGCAAATAGAGGGACCATTCCCACTATCTCGGTTTCAATCACAGTGGCTCCGAACCTCTTAGCCTCATTCTTCACAACTTCAAGTACTTGATGAATCTTCGTGCGTTTCGGATGGGTTAGATTAAGAGAGACCTGTACACAGTTCTTTGCAGGGAGGTCAAGACCAATCCCCTGAACATTGACGAAACCACCGGTAGTTGCACGAACTGCGTCTGCACAAACCTTTGCCACCTCGAGATTTGTTGTGCTAAGATTAAAGTTGATAGCAATCAGGAAATTGCGAGCCCCTGTGGCTGTTGCACCAGCTGATGGATGTATCTTGTTTGGTCCATAATCAGGTTCTTTCTCAGGGTTCGTGCCGATCTCATCCTTGAGGGCTTCAAATTCTCCCTCACGTATGTTCGGGAGGTCTACTCTGTCAGGACGGGTTGCTGATTTTGAGTAGAGGAAAACGGGGACTTTACACTTCTTTGAAAACTCTTCAGCAAACTCTTTGGAGAGTTCGATGCATTCACCAATTGTGGTTCCATGAAGAGGGATGAAAGGCACAACATCAACTGCACCCATTCTTGGATGGGCACCTTCGTGTTTGGTAAGATCTATTTTCTCAACAGCAAGTTCTGCAGCCTTCATTGCGGCATTCTTCACCTGCTGAGGTTCGCCAATAAAAGTGAAGACTGAACGGTTGTGATCCGGGTCAAATTCTATGTCTAGAAGGCGAACACCTTCAACACTCTTGATAGCGTCTGCCAAGGCATCTATGACCTTCTTGTTTCTGCCTTCTGAAAAGTTGGGTACACACTCAACTACTTTCACAAGATTCACCCGTGCCGGTTCGATGAGCCCATCTACAAAAGGGTTTGGGCCTGCTCATACTTATTGATAGTCATTAAGCGCTACGTTTTTTTCAGGTACTCAGCAACCTTTTCTGTTGCAACTTGACAACTATATAGCTCCTTATGGACCTTGAATCCTAGGCGTTCATTAATTGCCAGCATTGGTTTATTAGATGTAGCATTCTGAGTTGTGATAGTCTTGATATCAGGGAACTCATCCCGAATCTTTAGAAGCATCGCAGCCTTGAGCCACTTACCTTTTCCACTACCACGGTACTTCTCCAGTACACCTGTGAGTGCTTGATATAATAGAGGTGCATGCTTGGACTCATAATAGATATCTGTCAAGCCAGCAATATCACCATTCTTCTCCCGAAGCATCGCTGTAATCCATGCAATTCCAGTATCCTTAACCCGTTGCTCCTCTTTTTTCCATAATTCAGGTGTGAAGACAATATCACCTCTTTTTAGTTCATCAAGAGGTGCCTGATTGAAAACCTCAGTGTAAACCTTGCAATAGTCTTCTAGAATTTCATCAGGTATTTCTGTGTAGAATTCCAGCTTCGATTCTGGTGAGCGTTCAGGACCTTCTTTCACCCACTGCTCAACCATTTTCCAATCAATATCTTCTAGGTTTGTCCTGTTATCTCGTTGGGTGAGTGCTTCCTGTGCACCAAGTTTTTTGAGAGCTTTTCTCCCATCATCTTGAGATGTTCCAGTCATAATGAGTGATTTTCCATTTTCCTGAGCGTGTTTGACTACTAGTTTCATTAGTTCTCTAGCAATACCTTGTTTGCGATAGTCTTTCAAAACATACAGCAATGTTCGTAGGATGTGCTCATTCCCAGGATATGAAGGGGTGCCTTCACTAACAAATCTAGTTCTGAGCAGTGCTATCATCTCGTTTGGATTGTCTCGTTTTGTCACATAATACGCAAAGACCTCAAAGTCTTCATAGACTGAGTCCATCCACACTTCTTCCGTCTTATCATCAAAAATGGGATCACCAGGATAATCCTCTTCAGACATCTTTCTACGGAAAGTATGATACATACTCCACTCTTCTCTTGAAGCCTTACGAAAATCAATTGGTTTAATCTCAATCTCCATCGTTACATCACTTCCCCGGAGGAAAATTGTGCTGTAGAATGGAACAGAACTTTGTGATAAATTATTCACTTCAATTGTTGTCGAGACACTTGTGCTGTGTAAGCTGCTAATACGTTCTTCAGAAGCATAGCAATGGTCATTGGTCCGACTCCACCAGGGACTGGAGTGACACATAATGCCTTTTTACTCACTTTCTCAAAATCTACATCGCCATGAGGTGTGGCCACATCAATAATGACTGATCCTTCTTTGACCATATCTTCAGTAATGAAGAATGGATCTTCATCATTTGTACGTCTACCAATGGCAGTAACTAGAACATCAGCCTGTTTCGTGAAAGTATGTAGGTCTTTTGTACGTGAGTGGCAAACAGTGACTGTTGCATTTCGGTTGAGTAGCAGCATGATGAGAGGTTTCCCAACTATGTTTGATCTATTGATAATCACAGCCTGTTTCCCAGACAGGTCATTCCACCCTATTCGATCGAGCATTGTGACAATTCCATGAGGCGTAGCTGCACTTAGATCCTCTTCACCGTAAAAGAGGCGGTATACATTAGCAGGAGAAAATCCATCAACATCTTTCAGTGGATCTATTGCACTGATGATGGTCTTCTCGTCAATCTGTTTTGGAAGAGGTAATTGAACAAGAATTCCATGTACTGTCTTGTCAGCATTGAGCTTTCGGATTAATTGAAGGAGTTCTTCCTGAGTTATTGTTTCTGGCAGGTCATGATGCTCTGAGAGAATACCAGCTTTGTTTGATGCTTTGTGCTTCATTCGAACATACATCTGCGAACCTGGGTCATCGCCGACTATGACAGTAGCAAGTTTAGGGGATACTCTATATTTCTCGACCAGTTTCTCGACCTCGGCTTTGACCTCGTTTCTGATGCGATTGGAAAGGCGACGGCCCTTTATGACATGGTCCTCACAGATTGGCTTTGGTTCATCATCAGACATGAATTCACCTCTTAGAATACACCACTGATGTTCCCATCAGCATCAATGTCCATTCCTTCGGCTGCTGGTTCTTCGGGAAGTCCGGGCATGAGATTGATGTCACCCATGTATATGACAATAAATCCTGCACCATTACTAACATCAGCTCCATCGACTTCAACCTCGAAATTTGTCGGTCGGCATCGTAGACTTCTTGAGTCAGATAGACTGAATTGTGTCTTTGCCACACATATGGGTAGATTACCGTAACCACGTTTCTCAAGTGATCGAATTCTTCCTTTCGCACCAGCTGTATAGAGAACATCGTCAGCTCCATAGATCTTCTGAGCAACTTTCAAAATCTTAGTCTTGATTGGATCTTTAAGATTGTAAGTATACTGGATTGGTTTAGCAGGTTTCGTTTCAATCGATTCAATGACAGTCTGTGCAAGAGCCTTGCCACCTTCACTACCTTTGGCAAAGACCTCCGAAACCTCCATTTTCCAACCTTTGGATTCGCAGAATGATCTTAGTTGGTCTATTTCTTCGTCAGTATCATCAGGAAACCGATTGAGCGCTATGACTGCTGGAACTCCAAAATTACTGATATTCTCTACATGCTTCTCAAGGTTGGGGAAGCCTGCTTGGAGATCATCACAACCATGATATTTCAAAGCACGAATTGTAGTAATCACAACACAAGTATCTACGTCGAAGTTCCCAGCTCGGGTTACAATATTGAAGAACTTTTCAGCACCTAAGTCAGCACCAAATCCAGATTCTATTACGACATAGTCGAACAAGCGCAATGCAATATCAGTACTAATTATCGAGTTTGTGCCATGTGCAATGTTTGCGAAGGGTCCAGTATGAATTATGGCGGGAGTACCTTCTTGCGTTTGTACCAGGTTGGGTTTGAGAGCATCTCGCAAAATGACAGCCATAGCTCCTGTAGCCTTTATATCCTTGGCAAACATATCTTTCAACTGCTCTGACCGACCGATGAGAATTCTCCCTAGCCGCTCTTTCAGGTCGTCATAATCAGTTGATAATCCGAGAATAGCCATCACCTCAGAGGCTGAAGTGATTACAAAGTTATCCTCACGTGGGAATCCATCAAACCTTCCACCCAGACCTACAATGACTTTTCTCAATGCACGATCATTCATGTCAACATTGCGAGGCCAATAGGTCCTCCGGACATCCAATTCAGGCTGACAATCGTGTTGAATATAATTGTCAATCATAGCTGAAAGTAGATTACCAGCAGCTGAAACTGCGGGGAAGTCTCCAGTAAACATCAGATTGATCTGTTCAAAAGGTTCAACTGTGGACTTCCCGCCACCAGCCGCACCTCCTTTTATACCAAAAACTGGGCCTAAAGATGGTTGCCTAAGGGTCACAACTGCTTTGTGTCCCAGTGCATTCAATGCCATAGAGAGTCCGATTGAGTTGGTCGTCTTGCCCTCTCCAGCCGGGGTGGGATTCGTTGCTGTGACGAGAATGAGCTTGCCCTTTCGTTCTCCCAGATCTTTTCTGATATTCAGGCGAATCTTTGCCATATACTCTCCATAGTGTTCAAGGTACTTCTCATCAATACCAGCTTTTTTTGCTACATCAGATATCGGAATCAAAATCTCACTACCCAATACAGTTGTCAAACATTTTTTCGGAGGAGCCACTCACTGATAAACCAAGCTCTCTGGCAAAGGAAAGGTGTTGCGTAGATTATCAGACTTAATTGATTGAGAGTTGGTTTCTATAGCATGAGAGGAAGGGTATTCATACTTTCAGTTGTAGCAGTTCTTTTCATTTCAATGCAAGTTCTAATAATTCCTATAGATGCTCAATCTGACCATTCAGTTGAGGTATGGCCAACATTGGGATGGTCAACCAAGGATCCAGAAACACAGGGGATGAATTCCACTACTCTTGATGCAGTCTACGATTATGTCGAAACATCAGGAGCTGATGTTCGTAGCCTTCTTGTTGTAAGGCATGGATATATTGTTGCAGAGGAATACTTTACACCACAGCTCTATGATGTTAACAACACGCACATCCTCTTTTCAGTGACCAAGAGTGTTGTTTCATGTTTGATTGGTATCGCTATTGACTTGGGCTTTATCGACAACACTAGTCAGTTGTTACTAGATTTCTTCCCAGAGAGGACGGTTGCTAACATGAGTGCATGGAAAGAAGACATCACTCTAGAAGAAGTGCTCATGATGAGGTCAGGATTTCAGTGGGATGAAGACAATTATGATGAATACAACGATTTCTTTGCTATGAGAGATTCTGGTGACTGGGTGCAATATGTCCTCGACAGACCAATGGCGTATGAACCGGGATCTACTTTCTATTACAACAGTGGAAACTCTCATCTTCTGGCTGCAATAATCAATGTGACAACGGGTAGAACTCCTCTTTCCTTCGCCGACCAGTATCTTTTCGAACCACTGGGAATCTCTCAAAGGGCTTGGACCACAGATCCACAAGGAATCAACTTTGGTGGCTCGAACCTCGCACTGAGACCTCGTGACATGGCGAAATTAGGTCTATTGTATCTAAACAATGGAACATGGGATGATCGTCAGATTGTATCCTCAGAGTGGGTACAACGTTCAAGCGATGGTCCTTCAACACCGTATACTCATGTCAGTTATGGCTACCAATGGTGGATTGATGATAGCCACAACTGGTATTCAGCCAGAGGCTATAATGGGCAGTTCATCTACGTGATCAATGAACACGACATGGTAGTGGTATTTTCCTCTGATGTTGAGGACTATTTTCCCTATGATGCAACAGTTAGTGACATTGTGGATGCAGTCACGAATATCTATCCAGAAGGAGAACCATTTGTAATGGGTCCTATAGAGGGTATGATACTCGTTGGAGTTGTGGTTATAGCTGCAGTTGCTTTGGTTGTGCGACTGAAGAGGTAACATGAATCATCTCTCCAAAAGAACATAAGACGGTCACGCATTAGAAAGTGTGGTTGATTGTAATGGAAAAGCTTCCACTTGATGCACTACCTGACGCATTACCAGATGCTATTGACGAAGATAAGTACGTCATCTGTACGTACTACGTTGGACTCCCACCCTTCATGGATGCAAGGGAATTAGCCCACGCTGCAGCTGTTGAACAGAGCACTGGAACATGGACACTGGTACCTGGAGAAACCCCAGCCGTCAGAAGGCGGCATGTTGCTAAGGTGATTGGAGTCTACGAGGTCCCTCAGTATGAGTATAGTTATCCTAAGGACCTTGAGAGAAGACAGTATATCATGCAAGTAGCATACCCATGGGAGAACTTTGGTCAACAGATTCCGATGTTGCTTACTACAGTAATTGGGAATATCTCGTTGTATGGGAGAATCAAGTGTCTAGACATGAAATTCCCGAAGAGCTGGCTCAAGGGATTCAAAGGACCTAAGTTTGGTATGAAAGGTCTTCGAAAGCTGCTGAAGATAAAGAAGAGACCTCTCCTGAATAATATGGTGAAACCCTGTGTCTATACATCGTGCCAGATGGGAGCAGAGTTGGCTTATGAAGCAGCTGCTGGCGGCGCAGACATCATCAAGGACGACGAGCTGCTTGCCAATCCGGATTTCAATACACTTGAAGATCGAATTCCCATGTTCATGGAGGCGCTTGATCGAGCTTCTTCAGAAAAGGGAGAGAAGACGATATACACCGTCAACATCACGGACAAACTTCCGAGGATGTTTGAAAACGCTGAGAAAGCGATAGAGCTTGGTGCAAATGGACTGATGATCAATTTTCTTGCAGTAGGATACTCAGCATTCCGGCATGTGAGTGAAAACCTCGCACCAAAGGTGCCACTCCTTGCCCATATGGATGTAACAGGAGCGTTGTCTTATTCGCCCATAGTCGGTATATCAACAAACATTGTGATTGGAAAGCTACCCAGAATATGTGGTTCGGATATCACTGTCTTCCCAGCACCTTATGGAAAGGCGCCAGTACTCAAGGAACGTTTCCTCAATGTCGCTCATGATATGATCATGCCACTACACAACATCGAACAGACAGCACCGATGCCTAGTGGTGGAATCAGTCAGGGACATGTTGAGGAAGTCATGGATGATCTCGGTCCAGACATTGTGATTGGTACAGGAGCGGGAATCCACGCACATCCCAATGGACCCCGGGCAGGCGCAATAGCCTTCAGACAGGCTATTGAGGCAAAGATGCAGGGAATTCCTGTGAGCAAATATGCCAAGGAAGAGGGTCATGAAGAACTGAAGGTTGCGATGGCAGCTTGGGGTTCTGGAAGAACAGGAGCAGACCTCTAGTTTGAGTGTGATTGCGCATTGGTTGACTTTACAGAACCAATTGAGTTTGCAGGTCTGGAGGTCAAGAATCGATTCGTGATGCCTCCAATGGTACGAGACCATGCATCAGAAGAAGGACATGTGACTGAAGAGGTTGTCCAACATTATGAAGAACGCAGTAAGGGTCAAGTTGGTCTCATTATAGTGGAAGCAACGGCTATTGCCTGGGAACATCGGATTGGCATGAAGAACATTGGAATTCATGACGATAGGATGATTCCAGGACTAAGAAAACTCGCGACGGGGATAAAAGCCCATGGAGCACGAGCCTTCATCCAAATCAACCACTCGGGTTCGAAAACACACTTCAATACAAGATTTGTCGGTCCATCCAACATCCCGGTTGTAAAACACAAGATACCCGAGCCACTCTCAAAGGATGAGATTCAAGAAATACCACAGATGTTTGCAGACGCTGCTAGACGAGCTATGGAAGCAGGATTTGACGGCGTAGAGATACATGGTGCACATTACTACCTTCTGAGTGCATTTCTCTCAGGTTATACGAACCGACGAGATGATGAGTATGGAGGATCGACTGAAAACAAAGCAAGACTTTCTGTAGAGGTCATTAAGAGGGTTCGTGAAGAGGTTGGCGACTATCCACTTATTTTCCGGATGAACGGGTTCGAGAATGTTGTTGATGGTATCTCGATGGATGAAGGAATTGAGATTGCCAAGATTATCGAACGAGCTGGCATTGATGTTCTTCATATTTCATGTGTTGTTGATGCAACCTACAACCCAGGGATTCCTCATGTGTTTGATAAAGACACACAACCAGATTTTCTCAAAGACTATCCCTATGATTCATGTATTCCCATTGCGGGAAAAATCAGACCGCACGTGAACGTACCAGTGATTGGAGTTGGAGAGGTCCGTGACGAGGAACTCGTCAAGAAAGTAATGGAGGATGATTTCTGCGACATGTTAGGTATTGGGCGAGGTCTCTTGGCTGACCCGTATTTTGTCCAGAAAATCCTAGATGGTCGCGGACAAGATATCATTCCATGGAAAGACTGATAGAATCTTGTTATCAATCAATACCATGAATTGGTCAGACATCGTGACTAAGGATACGTCCAACTGGCTTCTTGGACCAGAGAATCCGAGCATCAGATTCTGGGCTTTGCAGCAATTAGAGAACAAACCTGCTGACCATATTGATGTGAAAGATGCACAGGAGGCCATCATGGCAACTCCTTGTGTGAAGACAATCCTCAAGGCTCAGAGAGGAGAAGGGCACTGGATCAAGTATGATGACATGTACAATCCAAAATATACTGCGACTACGCATACTTTGTTGATACTGGCAGAACTGGGTGCCAGAAGGACTCCTAAGATTGAGAAGGCTATTGAACACCTCTTCATGTTCCAACGGAATTCAGGACACTTTCTAAGAGACTTACCAAAAACAGAGAAAGGCAAAGCAAGTATTGTCAAAGATGCATGTTGTTTAGACGGGAACATACTCTACTACCTCGTTCACTTCGGATATTTGGATGATGAGAGAACAAAGAAATTAATCGATTTCCAGATTGACTATCATTCAGATGATGTAGGAGGTTGGAACTGCAGAGCATTTCCAATTAATAAAGACGGAGTCTTTCCTGAAAACTGTTACATGGGAGGGGTGAAGGTTTTACGAGCACTGGCACGAATCCCGAAGAAACATAGGTCTGACGAACTCCGACGAATAATAGATCAGGAGGTCGAAATAATCCTAGAGAATGGGATTTACAAATACCTGCGAAAAACCGATGGGAGTCGAAAAGAAAAAGCAGGGTGGAAGAGGTTTGGTTTTCCGCTCTTCTACCAATCGGACCTCCTTGAAGTCCTTGATACTCTGACATCACTTGGAGTCAAGGATGAGAGAATGCAAGACGCCATAGACCTGGTTCTTGAAGATCAACAGGAGGGTCGATGGATGCTCAAGAACACATTCAATGGGAAGATGCTATGCGAGATTGAAACCAAAGGCAAACCATCTAAGTGGATCACCCTTCGAGCAGCAAGGGTCTTGAAACGATATCTTGGATAGATGCCTATCGCCGAGATTCAGGGATGGTGACTTTGTAAGAAGCTCCTGTATGGTTTCCACGTAGCTCCATTATACTATATCCAAGGCCGAAGCAAAACACAGTTGGTTCAGGAGTTATCTTGATGTAGATAAACTCAGCACCCGTTTCTTCTGCTTCAGTCTGAAGGTTCATCCGTCCGATTCTGGTCTGACTCATTGCCCAGACTCCATCTTCGTTATCCTGTGGAAGAATTTCAGCTGTACCTCTGAACATCACATAGCTTGCTGGGGCAAATCGAATCCAGTAGTGCGGGAAAGTCACAACCAATGAAACATGTGGGTCTCTCTTAATGTTCCGGACCTTTGCATAATCAGGCCCTGTAATAATATAGAGAGCAAAAGGTTTCTCAGGATGCCCGACAGCATAGATGATTCCTGTACTGTGTGGGTGTCCCTTCTTGTCGATTGTAGTCAATACTCCAAATGTTTTCTTTCGGACCTGTTTTTCCACAGATTCAAAGGTTAATTGAGTCATAGACACTCCTCTATTCATTCAGGCGTTTGTTCATTTTCTTGTTGTTCTTGTAAATGTTGAGAAACTCCTTGAAGAGGGTGTCATAGAGCTCACGATTCTCTGGATTTGGCTCAAAGCTGTTCGAGTATTGGATGAGGTTAGGGATATCATCGAAAGTGCAGAAACCAAGCCCAGAAGCTGCTATGAAAGCAGCACCTCGTGCGTTAGCCATGATGGGATCTTTGACCTGCCTAATAGTCCTATTAAGAACATCAGCAAAGATCTGACACCACACATCAGATTGGCCTCCGCCTCCAATCATATTGACTGGGTCCATTTTGCGTTTGATGAATTTCTCGACTAGCTCAAACAACCAGCGAGTGTTAAAGGCGACTCCTTCAAAGACAGCTCGGACAATGTCCTCCTTGTTCACATGGAGGGACATGTTATGGAATCCGCCTCTGAGTGTATGGTCCTCAACAGGAGTCCGTTCTCCATAGAGCCATGGAGTGAAGATTAGTCCATTGCTTCCAGGAGGTGACTTTGTGACTATATCATCGAATTCCTGATACACCTCGGGGTTTCCCTTTCTAGTTTCATCATCAGAATAGAACACTTTGTCCCTGAGAAATGTCAGGCAAGCACCAGCACTCTCCTGTTCATTGGCGACGAAATACTTCCCTGGAATTGACGATGGTACAGAAGCCATGTTGTGAGAGATGTCAGTCTTCTTGAACGGAACATGACATGTTGTCCAGCTGCCTGTTCCGATGTAGATATGACCCTCGAAGTCGCGTACCGCTCCTGAGCCAATGATCGAAGATTGGAGGTCAGGTGAACCTACTACCACCTTTGTGTCTTCTCGAATACCCAACTCCTGAGCAATCTCAGGTTTCACTGGGCCGAGGATATCAACTGAACTCATCAAAGGAGGGAGTTTACTAGCATCAATTCCCATCTTCTTGATGAGACCTTTGCTATAGTGGACATTATTGATATCGCGTATATCAGTCACCCAATATAGCATGATTGAGTCGAAGGAGGCTGCGAATTTTCCCGTCAATCGCAGATTCATGTAGTCTTTGGGTTCTAGGAACATGTAGGTGGAGTCATAGACTTCTGGACGTTGATGTTTCAGAAAGAGTATATGAGCAGTTGGGTCCTTTCCAGCCTTAGCAGGAAGACCCCCCGTACTTCGTATCCAACGAGCGATGTTGAGGATTCCATAACCAGAGATGTTGATGATTCCTTCGTTAATTTTCCGGATGTATGGCTCACCCCGTGAATCCATCCAGATGATTGCATTATACAGATGGTTTCCCTGTTCATCAACAGCAACAGTTCCAGACCACTGGCTTGATACGCAAATGGCAACAATATCATCAACAGAAACCAAGTTCTTGCCGATGAGTCGTTTCGTTGCAGTGATGAATGCACTCCACCATTCAGCAGGATCCTGTTCAGCACCACCGTCCTCTAAAAGGTACAACGGGGTCTCTTCGAACTCAAATCCAAGAATCTCACCACAGGTGTCAGCAAGAGCAACCTTCATAGCTGAAGTTCCATGGTCTACTGCAATCACATACTTTGTATCTCTCTCTACAGTCATTTTCTGACCCACTGATTCTGACGGTCAAACCGACATATAGAGATTGGCTCGAGTAGGTTCTACATCTTCAGCTGTTCCATGTTCCCGTTTTTATCAATGGATTCAATGATTAATGGAGATCCTGAACCAGTCATCCCATCGAGTTTGAGTTGCTCCTGCATGAGTCCTAGAAAATCAATG
The DNA here is from genome assembly GCA_048882965.1 of Candidatus Thorarchaeota archaeon. Lineage (GTDB taxonomy): Archaea > Asgardarchaeota > Thorarchaeia > Thorarchaeales > Thorarchaeaceae > SMTZ1-45. Next base: position 1,598 of record JBHLRC010000021.1, on the reverse strand, counting down.
GGATTGACACATGCCTCTGGAGGTAGCACACCTTTCTCGGAAATCTTTCCTTGGTTCATCAGGATAGTACCAAAAGCTGCAGGAATACCGGTCCCCTCTCCCATAGATTGACCTATCGAGGACATCTGGAAATTATACTGTCGGAACTCTCCATCCTCGATTCCTTTCAGAGTGATCTTTAGACACCCCCGTTGTTCACCAAAGTTGGTTTCCTTTAGAATGCGTTCTCGTTCCCTGATGACAAAAGCAATGGCAAACTCTCGAGGTGCAATGCGGACTCCACCAACCTCAATCGTGTCCTCACTAATCATTCTAACTCGGACCACATCCTGTGTGAGTTGGTAGTACTCTGGAGGGAGTACACAACCAAGGTTGGTCACTCTCTTACATTTGATGTATTTTGGTAACGTTATCGTTTCGGGATGAGGGTAAGGGTAGCATGTGTAAGTGCCAATCTGATGAAAATCAATCTCCTCTCTGAGTGCAATCCCATCCTCTCGAAAGTAATCAACAGTGGTGTATTCCCCATTTAGAAACATGGGAATTGGAGATACCATGCTATGGATTCTGTGCGCTACAACAGCTGGACCTTCTGATGGTTCGCCACCATGAGCATGGAGAATGTCTATAGACTCAACCTCATCGAGCATATGGTCTGAACAGAACTTAGCTAGGAGATTTGCTACACCGGGGGAACTACCCATGCCAATAAGCACTGTGATCCCAGCTTTCCTCGCCTTGTCACTCATCTCAAGGAGTGTCTTCGTGGCATCCAAGTCATCACAGACATCCACATAGTTAATCCCAGACTCAATCACTGCTTTAACGATGATCGGACCTAGTTTATAGAATGGACCAGAACAGTTGAGGACAACATCAGCCCCTTTGATTGCATCTTTGACCATTTTTGAATCAGTAAGGTCAACCAGATACGATGACAGGTTAGGATCATCAATATTCTCAACATATTTGTCTGCAAGCTCTTTGTTGATATCACCAATGACAACCTCATCAAAGTCCCTGGATGCAACTAGAGCCTTTACAGCTTGAATTCCAACAACTCCACAACCACCCAAGACAATGACTCGAGACATATTCCGTAGAGATGTTTCCCGGTATTTAGTTGCTTACTATATCAACCAGATAGATGAACCAACATACCTGTTAATATCTACAGCCTTGTGAGTTGATTCAGCAGTCATCATGAACTCAGACGCAACCCGAAACGGTGCGTCAAACTCCACACCTTCCATTTCAAGAAGTGTTCTTTTCATTTCTAACCCTCCTTGAAAACCACCTAAAGTTCGATTTGAACGTACAGCGCGGTGACAAGGAATAACAAGAGGGAATGGATTTCGTGCCAAAGCATTGCCAGCAGCGCGTACACCCTTGGTACCAATCTGACGCGCGACCCATCCATAACTGGCAACCATTCCTCTTGGGATTTCACGCTCTGCCATCAAGACATTGAGCTGAAAGGGATAACAAACAGAGGTGTCGAGAAGATCCATAGGGAGTTGGACGTTTTCACAATTAAGATATCGAACAATACCATCGACTAGACCTTGAATCCGTGGGGAATGCGCTTCAATAGATTC
>JBHLRC010000020.1:0-31505 GCA_048882965.1 Candidatus Thorarchaeota archaeon | reverse complement strand
CCGCTATCTTTCAGGCAATAGTCCTAGGTCCATTGGTATCAAGGATGGGGAGTAAGAAATACGGCATCAATCCCTTTAATCAAAACCTGATGGAAGATTATGAATTCCTTGGAGAACTTTTCGAAGCTGGCAAAGTTGTACCTGTAATAGACAAAGTTTACCCCTTGAGCGAGGTTCCTGAAGCTCTCAGGTATCTAGAGGAGGGACTCGCTTTAGGAAAAGTAGTAATAACAATGAATTAGATTGTTGTTCATAGCAACAGGTAAACACGACCTTATCAGGAACGAGAGGATGAAGGATGATTAGCAGAATATGGCACGGATGGACGAATCGCGAGAACGCGGACGCATACGAAGAATTGCTGCGCACAGAAATTTTCACTAACATTGCAAAGCAGTCAATTCAGGGTTACAAAGGAATTCACCTGCTTCGTCGAGATGCTAATGATGGCGTGGAGTTTGTGACAATAATGTGGTTTGATACTTTAGAAGCAGTACGAGCATTTGCGGGAGAAGATTATGAGGTTGCAGTTGTGCCACCCAAAGCTAGGCAACTGCTATCAAGATTTGATCGTGTATCGATGCATTACCAAGTTATCGAAGCTCCCACTTAAGGTATTTTGAGGATTTAACGAGCTAAACTAATTGTTTATGAACACTTATTATGGAGTTTAGATAACTATAATGAACTGGTTACACACTGTAACCTAAAAAAAGGAGAATTTAATTTGAAAACTGAAACTGCACAGAGGATATTGTGGTTTGCGATAATCTTTATCCTACTCACCACTTTGGCCTTTTTAATAGGAGGCGTCTTGTTTTACCTAGCCCTCATATATATTGACCCAGCAACCTTCATCACTGACCCAACTATTTTGGCGTTCATCACTGACTATCAAGGAGCTATCGCGATTGCTATAATGGCTTTAGGGGTTGTTCAACTCATATTCCTATTTGTCATATGGACATGGCGAAAGAATCCTATGGCTCACAGAACTGGGTTTACTATTATTGGGATCCTCATGCTACTTGTTGGCTGGAGTCTCCCAGGATTCTTAATCCTGCTACCCGGACTTCTACTAGAGGAACAATAAACCACTCAAGAGGAGACCACTAGATGGTCTCCATTTTCTTTCTTCAATAACTCGAAGTGATGATATCATGAAGGCGGTCGTCTGTCCGAAGTACGGTCCTCCTGAGGTCTTGAAATTGGTTGAAGTACCGAAGCCAATACCGAAGGACAACGAGATTCTGATCAGAAATCATGCAACAACAGTAGTACTAGGTGACTGTGAACTTCGAGGATTCAATTTCCCTTACTATAGTGTCGCATTGAAACTCCTTATGCGACTTGGATTTGGTATAAGAGGACCAAGAAAAAAGATACTGGGCCAGCAACTAGCAGGAGTTGTGGAGGAAGTTGGGATGAACGTGGCTCTGTTCAAACCTGGGGACGAGGTGTTTGCATGTACTGAGCTTGGACTGGGAGCTTATGCTGAGTACAAATCTATGCCAGAAAACGGTCTGATTACAACAAAACCTAGCAACATGAGTTTTGAAGAGGCATCTACTATTCCAGTCGGTGGAAGCGAGGCACTCCATTTCATGAAGCTGGCAGATGTCCAGAAAGGACAATCTGTGTTAGTCAATGGAGCTGGTGGAAGTATAGGAACTATAGCAGTACAGCTTGCTAAATCCAATGGAGCTGAGGTGACTGCGGTGGATAGTGCTGTAAAGGAGGACATGCTACGATCCATTGGAGCCGATCATTTCATAGACTACAAAAAAGAGCTCTTTACAGAGAGAGATGTAACCTATGATGTCATCTTCGACGTTGTAGGTGTGACTCAATTTTCGGGATGCATGAATTCACTAAATCAGAATGGAACCTATCTTCAAGGAAATGGAAAGATATCCCGCGGAGACAAATCCACTGCAAATGACAACAACATGTCAGCTATTGACAAATACACAGACTATTCAATTGACCTTCTTGTTGAGCTCAGAGAACTTATTGAAGCAGGTACGATCAGAACTGTAATAGATAGAACCTATGCTCTGGAGCAAATGGTTGAAGTCCATAGATTCGTCGAAAAAGGCGGCAAACTAGGGAATGTTGTTGTAGCAATGGACCAACTCGATTATTGAGTCTCTAACGGAATATATTATGTAATCTGGTGAAACACTGGAAATTTCCAGAATTTGATTGAAATTAGCCTGACCAATTTATTAGGTGTTTTACTATTCAAAGTGAATGTGACATCGATTATTGATAAGTCAAAAGGGTTAATCTTTAAGATTGAGAGAATGACCACTGACGATGGCCCTGGTCTTCGTACAACGATTTATTTCAATAGATGTCTATTAAACTGCATTTGGTGCCATAATCCAGAATCAATTCCTCAAAAACCTCAACTTCAATGGATAAATCGAAAGTGTATCAGATCCAAACATTGTATAGAAGCTTGTAAAGAACATGCGTTGCAATTCAAAAAAGATGATTTGTATATTCAACGAGAGACCTGTACCAATTGCGGAGATTGTGTTGAGGCATGCCCCAGCACTGCACTGACCATGTTTGGGCGCTGGTGGGACTTAGAAGAGCTTTTTCGGGAAGTTGAGAAGGAGAAAGTCTTCTTCAGGAAGACCAAAGGAGGAATCACTGTTTCTGGCGGCGAACCTACTTTGCAACCAGAGTTTCTCCTGCAATTCTTGAAGCTATGTAAAAACAATGAGATTTCTACTGCATTAGATACTTGTGGATATTCAAGTAAAAAAGTCTACCAAGAGTTGCTACCTTTTGTCGACATAGTCCTGTTAGATCTAAAGGTCATAGATTCTGATCAACACCAGGAATATACAGGAGTCAGAAATAACAGGATTTTGGAAAATGCCAAATGGATCGCCCATTATGTCAAAGAAAATGGGAAAACAATGTGGATACGTACTCCAATAATCCCCAACTATACTGCTACGGATGAGAATGTGAAGGGGATTGGAGATTTCATTGTGAATGAATTGAACAATATTCCTGATGTCTGGGACTTGTTAGCCTTCAACAAACTATGTGAAACTAAATACTCAAGGCTGGGTCTGTCATGGCCTTTGGAAAATGAGCCATTAATGACAAAAGATGAGATGGAACATCTTCTGGATATTGCAAAAACCACTGGAGTGGAACGTGTAAAGTGGTCTGGTCTAATTCGCTAATTGTCATCAATTGAAGACAGTTCGCGCTATGATATCATCCTGAAGAGGTTTAGTTAGGTCAATAAATCGTGCAGAGTACCCCGTCACCTTGACTGAGAGGTCAGGATATTTTTCTGGATGAACTTGTGCATCTTTGAGCGTTTCTGAACTTATTGGATTAATCTGAAGCTCTCTTCCTCCTAGCTCGAAATAAGCCTCAACTACAGAGGCTACCTTGTCTCTTCCCTCATCATCCTCTATCAAGCTTGGATTGAGTCGAACATTGACTCCTACTCCATCAGTAAGAAGAGCATCTCGTGAGGCTTCAGCAACTGATCGGAGTACCATTGTAAGACCGTTGCGTTCTGTACCGTTTACAGGAGAAAGTCCGTTAGAAACAGGCTCTCCCCTTAATCTTCCATCAGGCGTTGCTCCTATCATCTGACCTTCACTAACCTGTGATCCTGCGGCAGACACAAGGCTGGCACGATATATGCCTGTACCACCTCTAACATGATATTTTCTTGGGATTTCACTAAATACATCTGCGACCCACTTGGCAAGTTCATCTGCTTTTTCATCACCATTACCATATTTAGGAGCTTTATTCGCTAGTTGTTCCCGTAGCTCTTCTGCGCCTTTGAAATTATTCCGAACATGTTCCATCAATTCGCCCATTGTTACTATTTTTTCCTCGAAAACAGCCCATTGAATTGCTGCAAGTGAGTTAGCTACTGTCCCTAATGCCTGCCCATTCATACAACTATTGTTGTAACGTGCACCATTTCGGGTGATGTCCATTCCACTCTCTAGACATCCTTCTATGGTAGAAGAAATCAAAGGAGCCGGAAAGTGTTCTGCAAATACTTTGTCTTTTAACTCAGACATTTTCACGGATCTATCTACTGCATAAGTAAGTTGATCAACAAAAGCTTGCTTAACATCCTCAAAGGATTCGAAGGTACTAGGGTCGGGAGTTTTAGCACCAACTTGTCGTCCTCTTGACATCGGAACACGTCCTTCATTTAATGCCATGTGGAAAACGACAGCCATGAAAATTCCGTTACCGCCTGTGTAGGAAAAGTCATTTCCGGTGCCTGTAAGCTCTACACATCCCACAACAGAGTAATCGCGTGCATCTTCGAGTGAATAGCCATCTTGGTGAAGATGTGGTATTTGGATATCATCATTGTGAATGGCCATTCCCGCAGTATATCGAAACGTTTCAATCACTCTTTTCATAAACTCATGTGAGGATTTGGAGGAGACTCGTATTGACAATGTGTTTAGAAGACTCTTTACATTTGCAATAGCTTCAAGAAACATATATGTTACAGCATTTGTGGCATCATTTCCGTCTTTGTCAACTCCACCAATTGTAATGTTGTTCTGTCCTGCTATTACAACGGACGCAAGTTTGACCAAATATTCTTCAACGAGTCCTAAAGCTTCTTCATAGGTAATCCTACCCTCGGCTAAATCAGTTGCATAATATGGATAGAGATATTGATCTACTCGTCCTTGAGAGAATACATTTCCATCGCCATAACTCATTTCCATGACTACATTTGTCATCCATATCGATTGCATCGCTTCCACAAATGATCTAGGTGGAAGAGCTGGTACTCTCTTCGCACGTTCAGCGATATCCAACAGCTCTAATCTTCTCTCTTCTGTTACATTCTCAGCCATCTCCAAAGCAAGCTCAGCATATCGGTTGGAATAATCACAAACAGCTTTTGAAGTCACCAAAACTGATTCATAGAAATCTTTGCGTTGTTCGTAGTTTTCGTCAGCTTCTTTGAGCTTCTTAAGGCCTTTTTCAGCCATCTCTTCTATCCCCTGAAAGCCTATCTTCAAAACCCGTCTGAAACCTGGAATTACATGTCCTTGAGTATCCGCTGCTAGTATATACGTATCTGGATTCTGGGCGAGGAAACTGTTTAGCATTTCAGCCATAGGTCCAGTAGCATCCGTGTATAATCCCGCCTCCTTCAAAACCTCTAATTTTCGACTAGACAACGTCTTATCCTTCCAGAAGGGGAGGATATCATTTTTCAGCTCATTGATTTCTTGTTCTGTAAGAGGAACATAGCGATCAAGTGCGTGGAAAAGATGTTCGACCGCTGCATTTGCACTCTTGTTTACTTTTCCAACAAGCCCTAGAAATCCTTTCGTAAATTTTGTCTTTAGCCTATCATCAAAAATAACGCTGAGAAGGTTCACATGCATTCCGCGTTCAATTTCAAAAGGATCTGCTCGTATTTTACTGGATTTTACTCCTACTAGAAGCTCATCATCTTCAATCCTAATTGGAGTACACCGTAAGAATTCCTCTAATGCCTTAGCATCTCGCATGCAGGGTGGCGAGTCTAACATCTCTTTCCAAATTCGTGTATAGCATCGTGCCCTCTCAATATCAAGTTCTCTCGGCATGGAGAGCATTCTATCTCTAATCTTTAGAACACGATCAGAAGGAATTCCCTCTAGCGGAATCATTCTATATTCCTGAATTGTCATGAAAGGTACAATACTATTCGGTCATTTAAATATCTAATCAAATTCTAGAAAACCTGTATCCCCCATCCCAGACACTTCACAGAGTGTTTATGGATACTATCTTCTGAAGCAAGACTTTTCTATCAGCTAGCGTAAAGGAAATTTCAAGAGGTCGAGCTCTGACATCAATTGAATTGATGGGATGTAGGTGAATTATAATGAGTATCAAAGTGACTGCTGAATCAAAAGATCCTCTTTTCAATGAACCATATGTGGATGTCGATGAATGGAGGGACGAGCCTGTACACCATCGATATGTCCACGGTGGTTTCAAAGGTACTGATGCACGATTCTCGTTCTACTTCCCAACAAAGGAAAAATACGAGGGAAGGTTCTTCCAGTACATCCAACCGATTTCCGGTGATGAGCGTACTGCAGACACACCGGGTGCTCAGTCTTCAAGCTACTCGATAGGTTTTGCCATCGACAGCGGCGGTTATCTTGTGATATCGAACCTGGGTAGGATGGACATGTTCACAGGTGATGATCCCACTATTGTTGGATATAGAACCAGTGCAGCAGTGGCAAAGTACTCTCGTGTCTTGGCATCGGAGATGTATGGCGAACATCGTCCGTATGGATATGCTTGGGGAGGAAGTGGTGGAGCATTCAAGACCATCAGCTGTATCGAGAACACGGATGGTGTCTGGGATGGCGTTGTTCCCTTCATTCATGCCACACCAATAGCCATTCCCCACAACTTCTCAGTACAGGCTCATGCCATGCGTATATTGAAGGATAAAATGTCTTCCATCATCGATGCGGTAGAACCTGGTGGTAGCGGTGACATGTATACTGGTCTAAATGAGGAGGAACGTGCCGCTCTCGAAGAAGTGACATTGATGGGCTTTCCCCCGCGTGCTTGGTTCCACTATAGGATGATTGCATTTGGGTACACAGGAGTATTGACCTCCTTATTTGATCAGATAATTAAACGCGATCCTACATACTTTGATGATTTTTGGAAAGTGCCTGGTTACCTAGGCGCTGACAAACCTGAGTCTCTTGAGCCCTATCGGATCAATCACGAAACTACCATCAACAAAACATTGATGGCAAAAGACCTGCAGGAGATGGGCATTCCAGTAGCATATTCTGCTGGGGCCAAAGGTGACATAGAAGTCCCTGCTGCATTGATGATGGAGGATGTGCCAGAAGGCGACCTTCAAGGAGCTTCAATATTCGTCAAGAGTGGTGATGCTGAGGGTCGTGTATGTTACATTGCAGGGGGATTCGATAATATGGTCATGATTGGCTTTGGTGAAGAAAACTTACGGGGTCTGGCGGGCCTCAAAGCTGGAGACAAAGTAGAGATTGACAACTCAGTGTATCTTGCTTCTCAAACATATCATCGCCACCAGATCCCGTCACGTGAATACTATGTCTATGACTATTTCCGTGATGCAGATGGTAATCCCTTGTATCCACAACGAACCGAGGAGTTTAAAGCTGACACAGGCGCTGGTTCCATCCAATCAGGTAGGTTCAATGGCAAGATGATTGTGGTACAGATGATAACAGATGAGATTGCTTATGCTTGGCAGGCTGACTGGTATCGTTCGAAAGTGAAAGCAGCACTAGGAGAAGGCTTCGAGGACAATTACCGACTCTGGTATATTGACAATGCTTTGCACACACCCCCAGTAATCACGCCGCTCGACTCCCCGCCAGTCATAACTACAAGAATAATCAACTATGGTGGTGTGTTGCAGCAAGCACTACGCGATGTGGCTTTATGGGCTGAGAAAGGTGTCGCTCCTCTTGAAAGCACCAAGTATAAGGTAGTAGATGGCCAAGTGCAAGTTCCGTCTAAAGCTTCAGGTCGTAAGGGAATTCAACCTGTGATCACTGTTACAGCAAACGGGGGCGAACGTACGGAGGTCAAAGAAGGGAAGAAGGTCAAGTTCGAAGCAGCTATTGAAGCACCACCAGATGCTGGATCAATAGTTCATGTAGAATGGGACTTTGAAGGAGAAGGAGACTATCCAGTAGTCCAGAAGCTAAAGAATACCAAGAGCACTAATGTGAAGGTGAAAACAGACTACACCTTCTCTGAGAGCGGCACATACTTCCCCGCAGTTCGTGCAACCTTACATCGGAATGGTGACCCTGAAACCCCATATGCACGTGTCCAGAACATCGGTCGCGTGAGAGTTGTCGTAACAGAAGATGAGCGAAGAAAAGGCAAGAAGACCAAAGATGGAAAGGAGCTCATTTTCGAGATGAAGAAGGCACCAACTGATTTTCAGAAATTCATGGACAAATTCGTTGATACAGTAACTCAACGAAAATCTGTTGTACAGGGAGTAGAGATTTCAACCGTTGAAATAGGTCCTAGAACTGACCAATCTACGAAATTCAAGCTTATTCCTGATACTCCTATCAATACCATCTACACCATAACTTTCAAAGATCTAGAGTCAGGTATTGGAGTCTTCATGGAACTTGAAGTTGAAGTCGGAGGCGCATACAAATTAGCGAAGAAAACCATCCGAAAAGCACTAGCTAAAACGATTGCAGAGAATATGATAGAAACAATCAATGAGATTTCAGAAGAAACATGATTGCAATGTCAAACTTGGAAAAGACCCAATGATGATTATGAAAGATCGAACCTAAGGCAGTGAACCTCGGTCTTTCCATAATGAGAATCACAATGAACTATCTATTCCCTGAAACCGATGAAATCATCGAGCATGGATAGCACCTTTCCTCGTAGGGGTTCTTCAAGTTCAGAATTGATGCGATCAATAACATCCTGAATAGCAATTCTCTCATCCAAGTATGATATTTTCAAATCAGTGAAATCTGCATCAAAGACAAGAACCTTGTCTTTACCTTCAGCGTTGTTCCACTTAGGCCATTGGGGTAAACCCTCACCATTGGGATTTCCGGACCTAGCAAAATTGGCTAGATAGTTCATGCACAAGTCAGTCAATTTTTCACGACCAGGCTTGTTATCCTTAGTGTGTGTCTTTCCTATCAAAATGGCAAAGTCTGATTCACCCGTTCCTAAAAAGAATGGAATCTCAGATCCATGGTGAGCACCTAGCTCTTGACCTTTGTTCCCCGGTAAAACACTTACCTCATTATCAGAGCTTCCCCAGTCAAATCTGTAAACATAGACAGGTGTATCACTTTTAGAGGTCATTTTACTAGCGGGATTATCAACTCCGTTCGCACGCCATAGCATGGAATGATAGCCCCACACCAAATCATATTCCTTTGTAGACAGTGAAACGTCTTTTCTGAAATGACCAAAGAGTTTCATCTCATCCTTCGTGCAACCGATAATCACTGGTACTTTGTTTGCCCATTCACCAGACGCGAAAACGTCATACCCATTTTTAGGTATAACCGCACCATCAGCAAAGATAGTCCGCCATAGTGCCATTCCAAAATCCATTGTAGGGATGCCTTTGGTAATCGTGAAGGCTGATTTCGAACGAAGATATTCATTGATCTCATCATTCTGCATCTCGTCAATGTATTTCTCAGCCTCTTTTTCATTCGCAACTCTCCCATCCTTGATTAGAAGGGCAACCAAAAGTTCCTCACTCTGGGCTATTGCCTCTTCAGTACTCCAGACTGAGGCTATCCCACTCTCGACAACAGCTCGGTGGAACAACCCTTGTGCAGAGGGAGATATGAGGAGTGAGAGTACATTGAACGCTCCGCCAGACTCACCTGCAATTGTGACATTGTTTGGGTCTCCCCCAAAAGCTGTGATGTTGTCCCTTACCCACTCTAAAGACTTCACGAGGTCTAAGGTTCCATAATTCCCACTCTTGTCCTCTAGAGAACCAGTACCAGTCACAGCAGGGTGCATGAACCAGCCCATTGCACCGAGACGGTAGTTGACAGAAACGTATAGCATGTTTGATTTTTCAGCTACAGCGTTACCATAGTAAGACGCTGTTGCAGATGATCCAATGGAATTTCCGCCACCATGAATATACATGTAAACTGGTAGTCCACTTTCTGAACTCTTGGGACGCCATATATTGAGATAGAGACAGTCCTCCGAACCTGTCGCTCCCATGATAAGCATGACCTGTGCTGCGGAGTTGCCGAATCTCTTTGTTTTACGTATTCCAAGCCAAGGTATAGGATCTATAGGTGCTTTCCATCTCAAATCTCTTATCGGCGGAGCCGCGTAGGGAACTCCTTTCCAGCACCACGTGTTTTTATCCGAATATCCTACCACTAGACCATACTTTGTTTGGACAGTTGGTTCGTTATTCCAACTACCAAGCTCATAGGTGTGGTCAGAAGGATTTGGTGCAAAATAGCGTCTTATTGGTTGAGAAACGTTTCTACTTATCCAATTTCTCAATTTGAAAAAAGGGGAAACAAGTGCGCCTAATCTCATAATTGAAGACATGATTGAAGACCACCAGATTATATCCAATCTACAAGGCAACAATGACCAAGATATTAGTTTTCACTAAAATTGACAAGAAAGCAATCTTCTATTGAGACACATACCCAATAAATTAAATATAGTTAATTATATATAAGAATCAGGTTTTTGCTATGACAATAGTAGATGAAAGTGAAAAAGAGTATGAGGATTCTCCAGAGATGAACAAAGCAATCATTCGAAAGTTCATTGATGGGTATAATAGTCGAAACATGAACGTATTCGAGGAGTTGGTAGCACCTGATTATTTTGACCATCTGTTTCAACAGAAAGGTCGAGATAAATTCAAAGAGATGTTCACTATGGCCTTCAACGGATTTCCGGACTGGTATGAGGCAATTCAGGATATCATTGCAGAAGATGATAAGGTATGGGTGTGGATCAAAGCCACTGGAACACATACCAATGAGTGGAAACTCTTTGGGATTTCAGTCCCACCAACAGGCAACAAGATAGAGATGAACATGGTTTTCATCTGGCGTTTGGAAAATGGAAAGCTTGTGGAGGGTTGGGAGGTCGATGACAACCTAGAGATTCTCAAACAAATGGGCATTGTTGAATACACTGAAGCAGGAAAAGAATTCATGACTGTTTTCAAATAGTCCTTGTTCATATAATGCAATAGGAAAACACACCTAGTTGGTAATAGGACAAGCATATCGAGGCTTAACAAATGAGAGCTGTCATTGTTTCAAAATATGGTCCTCCTGAAGGACTTGAGCTCATAGAGAAAGAGAAACCTGTGCCCAAGGAAAATGAGATACTCATCAAGGTTCATGCAGCCACAGTGACATTCGGTGACGCTGTTCTCAGGAGAATGAGTTTCCCTGTTCGAATGGTTTTTGGTCTCTTCATGGGTGGGCTAAGAAAAGGCAAGATACTGGGTCATGAATTTGCGGGTGAAGTCGAATCAATCGGTAATCAAGTGACGCTTTTCAAACCAGGCGACCAAATCTTTGGGTCTACCGGCTCAAAAGGTGGAGCTAACGCTGAATACATCTGTCTGTCTGAAAATGCAATGATATCAATCAAACCAGAAACAATGTCTTTTGAAGAAGCAGCAGCTGTTCCAATAGGCGGAAACACAGCACTTGATATCCTGAGGAACGGGAACATCAAGCCTGGAAACAAAGTTCTCGTATATGGAGCCTCTGGATCAGTAGGGACATATGCAGTGCAGCTTGCAAAGTATTGGGGAGCTGATGTTACTGGTGTTAGCAGCAGCGCTAATCATGAATTGGTGAAATCCCTAGGTGCAGATAGAGTGATTGATTACAAGAAGACCGACTTCACAACAGGCGACGAAACCTATGATGTCATCTTTGATGCTGTAAGAAAGCTCTCTTCATCACAATGCAAACGAGTACTAAGAGAAGATGGAGTCTTTCTGTCCACAAGTTCTTCGACAGAAGAAAGTGCTGAGAATCTGACATTCCTTAAGGAGCTCATTGAAGATGGAAAGTTGAAGGCGGTCATCGACAGAACATTCCCATTAGACAAAATAAGAGAGGCTCATCAATATGTCGATACGGGGAGAAAGAAGGGTAACGTTGTCATCATTGTGGCCAATTAATTACCTATATGAAGGATTTCTAATTAGGGAAATCTCGACGATTGAAAAGCAGAAAACTAGAAACGATGAGGAATGCATTAATACCGAGTAACGTAAGAGTAGGTCAGCTAGACTTGGAGAAGACATTGCATGTATAAAACGAAATGTAACTCTGAAGAAAAGATGATATCTGAAGACCCTCATCCCTTCGGTTTTATTCAAATCCATCTAATGTTAGCAATTGTAATTGTAATGACAATTATACCGACATCAATTCCCTCAAACAGAACAAGCAATAAAGGATCGGGGAAATGAGGGCACATTGCCCCCAATTTCCCTTTCATCTGAGTCCCATCAATATTGTCAGATTCTTTCCATTATTCTCTGTTGTTAGATTCATGGGAATGGAGTCATTAACGGATACCAATCATAGTGCCATGGGAGATTGGTGTCCCCTATTCCATCATATGGGACTCGTCCATTGCTGCCATCATCCAAGCCTAGATAGTCGGACCAGTAATTACCCTCAAGCAAATCAGGATGATACCAGTAGTTGTTTTCAGGATACCAGTCAATTGCTTGATGAAGATTGTCAATCAGGTTGTTGTGGTATATCAAATTCCCCATACTAGTGATTCCCCATTGCAGGTCGTAATCCATCGCGATGCCCCACCAGTGGTCCCCACTGATAGTATTCTCTGTGACAACATTGTTGGAGCCCCAGATACGAATTCCTGCATCCCGACCTGTAGTTGAGGTAATAACATTGTCAATGATGAGATTATCAGCGCTGCCCCATTCAAGGCGAAATCCGGCTAAATTATCAACTGCTGTGTTACCTTCCAATATGTTCCCATTAGAGTTGTCCACCAGGAATCCTGTCCAAGAACAGTCTGTTGCTGTGTTGCCCATCAATACATTTTCCTCAACAGGCTCATGAAAAACAATGTGGTTGGTCCAATCCGTGATATAGGTGAATCCAAGACGGAAGCCATGCGTGCAATCGGTAGCAGTATTGCTATATAGTTCGTTATGGTTTGAATCCTGACAGAGCCAAAAACCCATGTCATCGATATCATCTGCGATGTTTGCTTCAATAGAATTCCAGCTAGAAGTGGTAAGTGCATATCCGTGCCAAGTGCCAGTCACAGTGTTATCCTTGAGTAAGTTGTTGTCAGAATAATCCAGAGAGATTCCGTAGTGTGTGACAGAAATCTCGTTACCCTCTATCAGGTTTTCCTGACTAGCAATTAACTGGATGCCGACAACAACGTTGAAGTAGACGTCGTCACGTTCACCTGAACCAGTATTTCCAAAAAGATAGTTAAAATCAGAGAAGTCTAGTCTATAATTATAGTAGTTGTTCGTTGCGATGTTATTCCGAATAGTATTATCTGAGCTATCATACAGCATGAATCCGCATTGGATATTGCCACTGCATGAGTTTTGGTCCACAGTAGTTGTTATGGAGTAGCTTTCGAGCAGGATGCCATAGTAGTTATCGTCGCATACATTGTCTATCAGTTGATTATCCGCACTGTCCTGAAGTGTTGAATATGGATATCCAACATGAATACCAGCATAACCATTTTCAATGCAGTCGTTGCCCCTTACAAGATTCTTATTGCATCCAAGCTCTCCATATCCAATAAAGATTCCATCATAGTCATTTGATGTACACTCATTAATGATGATCTTATTGGATGAACTTCCATCAATCACTGAGATGCCATCCCATTCATTGCTCGAGCAGAGGTTGTTTTCGATTGTATTTGACTCAGATCGAGAAAGGTAGATACCTGACCTCTGGTTATCACTACATGTATTATCAATGATCTCGCAAGAATGACTTTCCAGAATACGAATGCCCCAGAAATTGTCAATAATGGTATTGCCAATAATCTGGTTCTTGTCTGATATTGCGAGTAATATACTGTCATAATTCTCTCGACAATCATTGCCTATCACAGTGTTTCTTTCGCAGACACCCCTGAGAGCGATACCCCACGCCCCATTCCCAGTACATGTATTGGAATCAATGTTGTTCTTATTCGCGCCGCCAAGCCATTCTGACCACCCCGTAAGAGATATACCTCCTCGGCCATTGAACTCGCATATGTTATCCGAAAGAGTGTTCTTCTCACATCCGGACCAAACTAGAATTCCATCATAGATGTTTTCGAAGCAGTGATTCTCGCTGACTAGGTTATTATCACTCCACACAACTAGATCAATACCATCCCACAAGTTGCCAAAGCATGTATTTCTTGTAACAGCACAATCCTCACTTTGGTTGAGCCAGATGCCAACCAAATTATTAGTGCATGTGTTATCCTCAACAACAGCATTATGAGTTTTGTACAAATGTATTCCACTTCGAGCGCCAGTATACGGCCACTCCAGAATAGCATACGGCCCTGTTGCCCCTTGGATGATGCAGTTTCGGATGATAAAGTAAGTAGACTTGACGTTGCATACCTCTATACAGTATCCGTCGGCGCCGTTAAGATCGATTAAGTAATTCTCAATGATATACGGTAGTTTCTTGGAACCGTCACCTGACCATCCCTCAGCCTGTGCTTGCATCCTGAAATCACTATCACCGTCTATGTAGATGGGTCCATGAGGAATGGCCGAAGTTGATAATATATAGGATTCAATTAAGCCTGAATGATAGCGGACCGCTTCATAATCCACCGGCACAGCTGTCAATTCAGTTTGATAATTTCTCTCATCAATATTGAAGCCGCCAACCTCGTTGCAATCCTTCGAAGAATAGTTGAATGCATCCAAATTGTAAATAGATGGTTTCTGAGTAGCACCAACAAAGTAGCTTAATACACTGAGTGAAAGTAAGACGCTGAGCCCAACAGCTAGCAGTTTCATACTAAAATCTCTCAATTTCTCTCCTCCTAACTCATACTGACCTATGAAATCACAGAATATAGCGGTCGTTGTTCTTGCGTTCCCCTCAAACCACTTCGACTCTAAGTCTATTGGGAATTAAATAGATCGAACATGGATGACATGAAAGCTTGGACTTAAGTCTTCCGAAGCACAGACCTGGATATTCCTCAAGGAGCTCATTGAAACAGGCAAATTGAGAGCTGTTACAGACAAGAAGTATCCTCTGGAGGATATTGTAACTGCTCATAGGTATGTCAACACCGGGCGTAAGAAAGGGAATGTAGTCATAACTGCGACTTAGCTTGGTTTCCTCACAAAAGAGGGGAACAACCATGCTTCAAAAGCAATGATTAAGAAGTACCTTACTCATCAAATGTTTCAAAGATCATCTAGGAGACCACCTTTTGATCAATTGTGGAGAACGCAAGAGATTCAAGGTCACTTTGAGGGGACAGTCCATAGATTTGGCTTTCTGGATGATGATGACATTTGCAATAATCATACTCCTGTTCATACCCTTTGAATTCACCTACTCTGAGGCAGTCCAGCCAGTACCCGCCAGTGATTATTATGACATCAGGGTTAGCTCAGTCATGGTGGATTATAATGACTGGAGGGATCGAGGTCTTCCTCCATTGACACTCAATGAACCCGTTACTATAGCCTCAGCTATTGCTATTTGCTTACCTGCCATTCTCTTGAATCGTCGAATCAGGAATCAAGGATCTACCAAATCAATCCTCGAAGCAGGATTAGCCACGCTTTTTGGCACAATAATATTGACGATTTTTCTCATTGAAGGTTTACCATTAGCTGAGCTTGAGTGGCTGGGACAGACATCCCCCGTATGGAAACTATTTCGCTTTGGTACTCTGGTAATAGTTGTTTTAATTTTCCTTCCGTTGATGATTAGAGAAACCTCTCATCGGGACTTCCAAAGAGAGCATAGAATTCTAGCCTATATAGTGGTTCTAATTGCCACTCTGGTGCCTGCAGGGATTGCTGGCAACTTAGAAGGTGGTTTTACATATTACCGAGCTATCTCACCATCCTATCAGTTCTGGTATCAAGCCTCAATCACCAGAGTTCCATGGCAATCAGCTGATCAAGTAAACATTGCCTTCGCAGTTTTTGATTTAATGAGCCTAATCTTTGGCTCTGTATACACCTGGCTGAATCTTCTCTATGGTTTTTCCATTTTGCGATACTTACGAGGTGGTGTATCACGACGCAGAGTCTTTCTACTGGGGGTCTCAAGCATTCTTATCCCCTTCACCGTGGTTTATTCAATGGCAGTGTTTGATGCTCTAAATCTCACTATTATCATTCCACTCCCCGTTTTATTCATACTTGGAACCTCACTTCTTGTATTTTCAAAGCCAATCAGTATAATCCATCATTCTGAATTGGATAATTCACAGGACACGCCCACTACTGGCTTTTCAGACACAGAAGACACAATCTCTGTACCTGTTCTCTACTTCATAAAGAGTAGGATAATGGGCGTCAAGAGAAGGATTGCTAAACTGAGTGGTCAGTCCTAATCAGTGCGAAAGACGCCTATGACCGTCTGCACATTATATCTAAGAAAAGTCAGTATCCGCAATATTGAGAAGATATGAAAAAAAAACAAGGTACTCCGAGCCGTGAAGCTCGGAATACTAACGTCTTGTGCTAGCCAAAGGTCTATCGACCAAAGGCGGCTTTGACTTCACCCTGATTAAGGTAGATGACGATGATCAATGGGATTATCAGACTGATGATATCAAAGCTGATGATGGCCAATATGACGCTGAGTAGGTTCAGAATGAATGCAACCATCCATGCCCAACCTTTCAGAGTCCATAGACCATATCCAATGATAAATCCGATAATTCCAATAATCAGAAATATTGCTCCTAGGAAAACAAACAGGAACCCAAAGGGTCCCAGAGCTAGAGCAGCGACCATCGATAATCCTCCTGAAACAAGTAGTATTATTGCACTAAGCATCTGAAGAACAGCAATGATCGTTACACCTAGGGGGCGTTCTTTTGGTCCACCATAAGCAGGTGTACTCATTGGAATTTCTGCCATTAGAGTTACCTCTTCATGCGAATTACTATTGATGAGATAATGGTCATTAATAAATCAAATTCGTGTTATCTAATTGAAACCCGGTGCTGTATTTCTAATGCTGTTTTAGAGGCTTTTCCATAGCAGTCCTTCATTGATATTCCAACTTCAATAACTGTGCATATCGGATCTCTCATGTTCACCACAACACCAGATGGTGTCCTATCAACTGTGTTCGGGTATTTCGATAGATTTGGTACTATACCATCTCGTCGTGAATATACAATCATCTTGACTCCAGGTTTGATTTTAGGAATTTTCTCCGGGAGAACTCCTTCAGATGCTAGAACATGAAGGTTTGTTAATGACATATCACTTGCTGCCTCGATTAATTCGAGAGTTCCTTGGATTCTAGGATTAACCTCCATCAACCAGATTTGTCCTGACATGTCGATGATGAAGTCTAGACCAACGGATCCACTTAGTTTCAACTTAGTACTGATAGCTTCTGATACTTTCTTAATACTAGATTCAGTTTCTCTGTCCAATCCACTTGGGTAATAGTTACCACAGTAGGCAAATCCACAGTTTCTTCCTGCAGTTGGCATTCCAATGAGTTGTCCTTGGACAGAAACTGTAAGAGCCAGGTCTCCAGCTGCAAGAACACTGGAGCTGATATCATTTCCACCTACATACTGCTGCAATATCCTAGATTCATACTCACCATCCTCAGGTTCTCCGAACACTCTGGCAACATCAGCAGTACTCCTCACAAAACGAATTCCACTGCCTCCGCCTGAATGAGTGGGACGTACCAAATAAGGGAAACGCAATGCCGCTGAATTCTCAATAGCCTCTTCTGGATCTCGTACTTCTAAACGTCGGGGCATCCTAACATCATAGGCTTCAGCTATTTTCTTGAGGGATTCGAAGTTTCGAGCTCTCTTCATCTGCTGAGGTGAGCAGCCTATTAAAACTCCTTCTTCATACAATGGTTGAAGTGCATCAATATGGTCATCAAAACCACTTCCAACTATGAAGTAGTCTATCTTTTGTTCCTCTGTTAGGTAAAATAGATTCTCGACTAAACCTTCATAGAGCGGAATCTCCAAGGGTTGCCTTTGACGGTCTCCAGGGGTCGGAGTAAGTATAGCAATCCAACTATCACAACACGCGGACAGATCCTCATCTCCCCAGTAGTCAGATACAAAGACCTTTGCTCCTGCTCTCTTTGCAGAACATGCGATCGGTCGTGCATTAAAACCAATGATCCCAACATGCTTTCCCTTGAGTGGAGACCGTATTGAAACCATAAGTTGGCGGAAGTAGTAGCCCTGATAAGGTCTTTCTCTTTTTGGAATAAACGTCGATAGGTGTTTCAAATGAAGAAGATTAGGCAAGGAGATATGACTCCTGGGAGTATTCAAGGTGTCAAAGGCAGTGTCGATGTCTATGATGCGATTCAAGGTGACTTGACTGCTGGTGTTCGTATTGTAAAACCGCACAGTGATGTCCCAACAAGGCCTCATATTCATCCAGAAAAGCAACTAATCTATGTAATAGCAGGCTCAGGAAGGATCACAAATGGTGAAGAGTCACTTGATCTTGAATGTGGCGATTTCATTCTTCTAGAGGCTAATGAGGAACACTATGTGATGACAGACCACGAAGAGCTGAAGGTCTTTGAAATTAAGTACCCCTCATTCTGACATGAGCATGATGAGAGCTTCACCATCAACAACAACTTCTTGGTCCTGATTCGTACAGACTGTTTTCATGGTAACGCGTTTCTTCTCATCATTCAGAGCAGCTACCTCAACTCTTGCAGTGATTGTGTCCCCAATTCTTACTGGTCGCATGAATTTCATACTTTGGGATAGGTAAATTGTCCCAGGACCAGGTAGCTTCATGCCAATGACTGTACTAATGAACGATGCTGAGAGCAAACCATGTGCGATTCTTCCTCCAAAAATCGTAGTCTTAGCCCATTCATCATTGAAGTGCAACGGATTATAGTCTCCACTGAGGTCTCCAAATGTTTGAATATCCTCCGCTGTAATCGTGTGTGTGACCTCTGCAGATTGTCCAATCTTGAGGTCCGAGTATTTTGTAAGTTTCATCTTATTCACCTTTCCAAGTTCCCCATTTTATCGTGATGGCATTCCAGGACCATCCAATCCCTGCTGCTGTAAGGACAACAACATCACCATCCTTTATCTTACCATCCTTCAGACCTTCCTCAATCGATACTATAGAATCGTTCTGGCCCATATGACCCCACTCTGTGAAGTATGTGGATTGTTCGTAAGGATCGACTCCGAGCTCATTAGCTACATACTCAAATGCACTTCTCTTCATCCTGATGAGCCCGAGGTAATCTATGTCCTCTCGAGTGTACCCACTCTTCTCTAATGATTCATCAACAACCTTTAGGAAATTTGACATAGATAACCTATCGAGACGTTCCTTTAGTCCAGGAGGATCTGTCACATCCAAGTAGATGAGTCGATTCTCAATTGCCTCACATGAAATCGGCATGACGGTGCCACCTGCAGGCACGTAGACATCCTCTGAGAATTGGCCATCAGAGATAACGCTACCCTCTAACACGATGTTCTTTGAGTGATCTTTGCAGAGAATCATAGCCACTCCGCTTGCAGCCAAGTCATGCATGAATCGTGTTCTGATATTTGAATAATCTATCAGATCACAGTTCCGATATCCACTACCTATCAGCACTCGACTGTACCCCTGAGTTTCCATAAGGGCCTTTGCGATAATCATAGCAACAACAATTGTTCCGCATCTCTGATTGACATCAAACGCCCAAGCATTTGTTGCACCAACCTCATTCTGAAATTTGATGGCATAGGTCTGCATAGGATGTTCTGCATAGACTTCCCCAGCCCAAATAACAAGATCAATGTCCTTTGCCGGGTCAATACCAGCTCGCTCTATGGCGATCTTTGCAGCCTTGACACCCATTGCAACAGTGTGATCATCAGGTCCTGGTACTGCTTTGCTTTTCATACCAATCTTCGTTTCGATGATTTCTGCGGGTGTTCCGGATTGTTCTGAAATGTACTGAGCGGTGTGCCGCTCAGGTGGTATATAGGTTCCAATCGATTCAATTCCAATCTTAATCATTATTTGTCCTCCAGCTCTCGTTTCAGAATCTTACCCGCTGCACTCTTTGGTAGTTCCTTCAGAAATGCGTAATGCTTGGGTACCTTATACTTTGCAAGTCTGTCGGTTAGGTACTTTCTAACTTCGTCCTCCTTGAGAGACTCACCCTTTTTCAAAACTATGAATGCCTTGCCTACTTCTCCCCACTTCTCATGAGGTACGCCTATGACAGCTGCTTCAAGTATTGCCGGGTGCTTGAAAAGCACTTCCTCAATTTCAGTCGGGAAGACGTTCTCGCCCCCTGAGATGAACATGTCTTTCTTACGACCAACAATGTAATAGAACCCATCACTATCCCGTGTCACAAGATCTCCTGTGTGTACCCACCCATCAGGCTCAATCGTCTTTGCTGACTCTTCAGGTTCCTCCCAATAACCACTGAAGATGTGAGGTCCTCTCAACATCAATTCACCAACCTCATCATCACCTAATGTATTGTTTTCATCATCAACTATCTTCATGTCACAGTGAAAAACAGGAAAACCAACTGATGTTGGTCGTGCCTTGACAGAATCATTTGGTAAGTAGAAATTGTTTGGGCCCACCTCAGTCAATCCATATCCCATTTTTAGGATCTTGTCCCGCTTCCAATAGTTTTCCATAATCGCAACAGGACATGGGGCACCTCCACTGATGAACACTCTGACATGTTCGAAACTTGTCTTCTGGAAATTGGGAGACTGAGTTAACATGTTAAACATGGTTGGCACAGCAATCACAATGGTCGTCTTCTCTCGTTCAATCACACGAAGTGTTTCTTCAGGGTCAAAGTCGCCCATGATTATGCTTCGGGCTCCAAGATGATAGAAGGGGATAAGGAGTACATTGATACCTCCTGTATGAAACAGCGGAAAGAGTAGAGGTTGGATGTCATCGGGTCTCAATCCCCATGATACTATCGTATTGACTGAGTTCCAGAAAACCAATCCATGTGACAATACAGCACCTTTTGGCCGACCTGTTGTTCCGCCTGTAAAAACGATAAGATATGGATCATCCAATGTGATTGAAGGGCGTTCCACCTCAGTGGATGCTTTTCCTGTCATGAGAGAGTAGATGTCAGGATCAGAATCTATCTTCTTATTGCCCATGACAATTATCTGCTGTTTTCCTAGATGAGGACGAACTTCTTTAAACTGTGAACTCAAATCCGGGTCATAAAACACAACTGAGGGCTTTGTCTTCTTCAAAAGATATTCAGTCTCAGGAGCTGCAAGTCTGATATTGAATGGAGTTAGAATCGCCCCTATCTTTCCGCAAGCAAAGAGTATGTCCAGAAAATCGAACCTGTTCTTAGAGTAAACACCCACTCGGTCTCCCTTTCGTATTCCTGAATCAAGCAATATTCTTGCGACTTGATTTGCTCGTTTGTTCATATCTTCGAATGTATATCTCTTGTTCTGGATGTTATCAACAAGTCCTTCCAGTTTCGGAGTTAATAGTGCTCTTCTACCAGTCCAGTCGCCAATCCATGACCAATCTCTCTGGTCCATTGTGACATCTCCTATCAACACAGAATGCGTACATTCCTGAGTATTAGTCTTCCTGAATGTAGGTTTCAAATATTATCCAAAAGATATATTATTCGCTCAAAGTGAGGGCAATGAGATAGTCCGATTTTAGACAAATTATGAGGGAATTAGAATTGTCCTCAACGGAAGAGATTATTCTTAGCACTGAAGGGTTGACAAAGAGATTTGGCGGCTTAGTTGCAGTTAATGATATCACCCTTGAAATCGAACGAGGATCGATTAAAGCGATCATTGGACCGAATGGTTCAGGAAAAACTACGCTTTTCAATCTCATAACAGGAGCACTACCTGTATCCTCCGGTGAGATCTATTTTGAGGGACGGGACATAACAAAATTATCGATGCATCAGAGGACTCGCCTAGGTATTTCAAGATCATATCAGATTACGAATATCTTTCCATATCAGACCACTTTCGAGAATATCCGATTAGCAGTCCAGGGTTGCAGTGGTGCAAAAGTGAATTTCTTTGGGATGTTAAAGAAAGCAGGATCTTATGAGGAGTTCCATGAGAAGGTTCTTGGTATCGCTGAAATTGTCGGTTTAGACCCAACAAGACTCTACATTCCCGCAGCTTTGATACCACATGCTGAGAAAAGAAAGCTTGAAATCGCGATGGCATTGGCAACCGGACCCCGTCTACTTTTACTCGATGAACCAGCAGCAGGAATGGCTATTGAAGAGATACCCGAAGTGATTGATTCTATTTTACGAGTCAAAGAATCGTATGGTGATGAGCTGACACTGTTGGTGGTTGAACATAAGATGGACATCGTTATGAACCTCAGTGAGGAGATTATTGTTCTATCGGAAGGAGGAATGATTGCTAGAGGTCCTCCGAGTGAAATACGAGAGAATGAACAAGTATTGACAGCATACTTAGGTGGTACAGATGAAGAACTTGCTTGAAATTCAAGATGCTCATGTATACATAGGTTCCTTCTATGTCTTGCAAGGAATCTCAATGGTTGTGCCCAAAGGAGAAGTAACTCTATTGTTGGGTAGAAATGGTGCTGGTAAAACTACTACGATGAAGTCAATACTTGGAATCTATCCACCGAAGATAGGTAGTATACTCTTCAAAGGTGAGGAGATCTCTGATTTGCCTACCCATAAGATAGTCAACAAAGGTATTGGATATGTTCCGGATACTAGAAGAATATTCGGCACATTAAGTGTTGAACAGAATTTGATTATATCAAGGAGAAAGGGAACCTCGAAAGATAAGATGCAAGAGCGGATGGAGCTAATCTTCGACCTGTTTCCCGACATGAGAAGATTCCTGAAGCAACGGGCAGGAACATTATCGGGAGGTCAGCAACAGATGCTGGCTGTGGCTCGTGCATTGGTGAATGAAAATGATTTACTACTTATAGATGAACCAACTGAAGGTTTGAGTCCACTTCTTGCAAAGAACCTTATCGCTGCTCTAAGCAGACTGAAGGAGTTTGCAACTATCTTGCTTGTCGAACAGAACTTTCGTACGGTTTCCAAGTTGGGTGATAACTACTACATCTATGATAGTGGAAAAATCGTGCAGGAAGGAAACAACATGTCTGAATTAATCGCTGACAAAGAACTTGTTGCACAATACCTAGGAGTGAGTATATGAAATGATGGAATCGCAAGACGAAAGAGACTCGCAATCTCAAGGAATAATGAGAACATTAGTAGTAATCGTCATTCTCATTTTTATTGCAAGTGCTTTGGCCATTGTAGCAATAGACGTCTATACCTGGAGCGGATTCATTTTTTCACTTACCAAATCTATAGTGACTGGGCTTGCTCTCAGCATGTTGTTGTTCTTGATGGTCTCTGGATTTTTCCTAATCTTTGGATTATGTGATGTCATCAATTTTGCTCATGGAGCTTTCTTTATGTTAGGTGGATTCTTGGGTTATGTAATCTATCTTGAGACGGAATCTATATTTCTTGATCCAGCACTACCCTTCGTTGTTCTCTTTGGAGCGAATCACTTTGCTTTGTCACTTGTTGCGTTCATTGTAAGTGCTCTTGGTGCAGCTGCGATTATGGCTCTTATAGGAGGAGGAATAGAGGTCTTTACGATTCGTCGACTCTATGGAAATCCGATAGCTCAAATACTACTGACAGTTGGATTTATGTTTGTCATCACTCAAGTTGCTGAGATAATCTGGGGCCCTGCACAGTTTACTTATTTCATTATTCCCAGTTCCCAGTTAGGTACGTTCTTCATTGATGGGACACTCGTCTATGGTGATATCATAATAAGGAGCTACAATATCTTCCTAATTTTTCTAGGATTTGCAGTTGCTGCACTAATGTTTCTAGGTTTTAGAAGGACACGTATCGGCCTCCAGATACAAGCAGGAATTGAGGATAAAGAGATGGTTGAAGCTTTGGGTACCGATATCAGGAAGCTGTTTACAGTTGTTTTCATGTTGGGTGCTGGACTCGCTGGGTTTTCAGGTGCGGTACTTGTCCCCATGATTGGAGCAAGCTCTGGCCATGGTCTAACTTACCTCATCTATGCATTTGTCATAGTTGTTATAGGAGGAGCCCACTATGGTCGTTTTGAAGGGACGTTCTTTGCGGCCCTTGTAGTGGGACTGTCAATTCAATTTTCAGCTTATTTCCTTCCATTTCTGAAGACCATCATTGTATTCATCATGATGGTAATTATTCTCATAGTTAAACCAGGAGGACTGACAGGTCATGAGTAGACGAAGCGGGTTAACATCTATGTTATCAAAGAATAGAACAATAATAGCAATTATTGCGTTCTTGTATCTGCTTCCATTGGGCACAACTGCTATCTTTGGTCCCATTCGGACTTTCATCAATCTGATTACTCTGATAATGATATTTGGTCTTCTCGCAATGTCTTTTGATCTTCAACTTGGGCGTTCAGCACTTCTGAATTTTGGACATGTTGCACTCTTTGGAGTCGGAGCTTACTTCATGGCATACAAGCTGAATGAACATTTTCTTCCTCCACCCTATAATGCTATAGCTGCAATTCCATATCCCTTAGTTATAGTCATCGCGATGTTGCTTAGCGCTGGTCTCGGATTGTTAATGGGACTGACAACCAGCCGTATTAAAGGCACAGCGTTTGCATTTATAGCTCTAGCAATCTCTATGTTTATCTACAATTTCTACCACCAGACAAATTCTCTTTCTGGAGGTGAAACTGGGATCACAGTGCCAGCTCCAGACATTATCAGGACAGGTCCATTCTATCTCCTTTTTGTTGGTATAGCATTTGTATTTCTTGCGGCATTCTTCTGGTCAGTTGTTATCTACGTGAAGAAAAGGACGGACCGGATTAGTTTAGTTTTGGTTGCACCAATAATAGTTGGTCTGATTGGAATCTTATTGACATTGGGTACGAACATACTTGGACCTATGTTACTAGGTCTTGGTTTCTTTGTTTTGGTTGTGCTCTTTTGGTTTGAAAAAGATGTAGCTGTAATTGACCCACTACAATACTCCGAAGATGACGTACAGAAAGCAGATCCACTGACAGTCTATATACTACCAATAATCATCATATTTATTTCATTACTTGGTGTGGCTCTTGCTTTTGGAAGCAACATAGCTGAAATGGTATCTCTTTGGATCGAAGACAGTTCTACGTTCTTCTTCATTATTCCAGTTCAATATTATCTAGTTTTAACCTGTCTAGTGATAGTTTATGTCTCAGTAAGACGACTAATTGCATCACCATTTGGGAGGATGATCACAGCTGTTGCACAGAATGAGGAACGTGCTAAAGCTCTGGGTTTCAATAGTTACCATGCGAAGATTGTAGTCCTTGTCATCAGTGGAGCGATTGCAGGTCTAGCAGGAGCATTGTACACGACAGTCGCAACAGTCATCACTCCTGACACTGCGTTAGGAGTCAATGTCACCATCAATGCAATGTTGTACACTATTATTGGCGGAATAGCTACATTACTCGGACCATTACTAGGAACAGGTGTGGTTGTATACTCAGAGCATAACCTAGTGGATTTCATAGAGGCTGTAGGTCTCCCCGGACGATTGTGGTTGTTTGGGCTTGGAGTGATGTACATCATCATAGTCTTATTCTTGCCATATGGAATAGTAGGTTCCATTGGACGAAGAATCGACTCTTTCAAAATTAGACTACGCCAAGGAAAAATAAGAGGAATTGAATTTGGATTGAGAGATTCAGATTTTTGGGTGTTCGGTTTATTGGGCACAATGGGTTTGTTATTACTGATGTCTGAAGAACCGCGTGTATTCTATCTATCTCTTGGTATAATGGGATTCCTTGCCGTATGGGGTGCTTTCCTCATGATATACTTCCGAGAGGATATTTGGGCAGGTATGAAATCTTCAAGCAGAAAGCTGATATCAAAAGTGACATCTTTCTTTGAACGAATTTCTTCAAGATTTAGAGGAGGGAAGCAATGATTTGCCATATGCACCAGTAGGAGACATTGATATCTACTATGAGGTTCATGGACCGCAAGATGCCCCACCTCTTGTGCTCATTGGAGGTTGGGCTAGTTTTCGCTGGATCTGGTTCAGACAGATTCCAACCTTAATGAAGAAATACAAGTGCATTGTCTTTGACAATCGTGGCGCAGGAAAAAGTTCCAAACCAGACTACCCGTACACAATGGAAATGATGGCTGCAGACACTGTTGGATTGATGGATGCATTGGGTGTTGACCGCGCACATATCCTAGGGATTTCGATGGGTGGATTGATTGGACAACAAATAGCTCTCTCTTATCCCGAGAAGGTTCGTAGTTTGATTCTTGTTTCCACTCACTTCGGAGGACCAAATCATATTCCTATTCCCGATAATGTTGTGGCACTATTAGTGGCTCTACCTACTGAAACAATTTCATATAAACAAGCCAGAGAGATGCGTTATAGGGCAACTTTCAGTCCACAATTCATTGCAGAAAACAAGGAATTGATGGAGCAAATCGACGTATGGGTACAACAGCATCCCGCTCCATTGTACGCACAAGTAAATCAAAGCTCCGCAACAGCTGAGTTTGATTCTGAATCGAAATTGAAGAATATTACAGCACCTACTCTTATCTTACAGGGAGCCAATGATTTTACCATATTGCCGAAGAACGCTGAATTGTTGGCAGAGAGAATCCCCAACTCGAAATTGCAATTTATTGAAGGCGCTGCACACTTTGTCATAATTGAAAAGTATGAAGAGTTCAATAACGCAGTGATGAATTTCATAGACGAGGTGGAGCGAGGATAAATCGCTCTTGACTTCAATAAGAGGTGAAACCTACAAGATGGGACGCTCTGCAGTGATAACAGGTCTAGGAATATATATCCCTAAGAAGATGCTAACAAATGAAGACATTGAGAAGATGCTTGACCGTCCTGGAACAGCTGATTGGTTGGTGAAGAATGTAGGTATCCGACAGCGTCACATCATGGCGGACGATGAGGTGACATCTGATCTGGCGGCTAATGCAAGTCGTGAGGCATTAGAAAAAGCTGGAGTAGGTGCAGAAGACCTTGACCTAATCATTTTGAGTACAGACACACCAGACTATCTTTCTCCAGCTACATCCGTAGTCGTTCAGGAAAAAATTGGTGCGAAGAAGGCAGGGACCTTTGATGTCAATTGCGCATGTGCAGGTCTGGTTACTTCTCTAGACATAGCGTCCCGATATATTCGAACAGACTCTGAAATCAATTCAATCTTAGTGATTGGCGCATATGGAATGACGAAGTTCGTTGATTGGTCAGACCATTATACCTGCACCTTGTTCGCGGATGCAGCAGGTGCAATGGTGTTACAAACAAATGAAGAAAAAGAAGGATTCATAGCTTCAAAGCTAATTGCTGATGGCTCATTCTATGACCATTTGGGCATCTTTGTCGGAGGTACTGCTGAACCACCTACAATTGAGGCGATTAAGAACAACACTCATCATCTAGCATTTCGTAAACGGTTTCCAGCAGACACAAACCTTCAGAATTGGCCATCTTTAACAAGAGAGTGTGTCGCTAAGGCAAATCTATCAATGGAAGATATTGATTGGATCTTCTTCACTCAAGTGAACATACGAACCATTGAAGCAGTCATGAGAGAACTTGACATGCCGCTTGAAAAAACTCACAATGTAATGGATAAATGGGGATATACAGGTTCAGCTTGCATCGCACTGGCAATGTATGATGCCATCGATCAGGGAAAACTTCCACCTCCCGGAGAAGGAAATGGTGAGAACATTGCGCTTTGTTCATCGGGAGGCGGTTTCAATATGGCAGCTGCAGTTTTGAAATGGTGGTAAGGGATTTTTATTCTGGTTTGATGGATAGAATATGACTCCTGTTGAGGAGATACCAATGGCAAATCAGTTTGATTATCTATCAAAGAGAGATATTTACTCACCAGAGGCGGAGGCGGTAGTCGACACTGAAACTGGTAAGAGGTACTCGTACAGAGCTTTCAATCAACGGGCGATTAAGGTAGCAAATTTTCTCCAACAAGAAACTGACTTCAAGAAAGGAGACCGTCTATGTATCCTCGCCCATAATAGTCTAGAGTATTGGGAAACCTTTTTCGGATGTCAAAAGGGTGGAGGAATCTTCAGTCCCCTAAACTGGCGTTTGGTAGCTCGAGAACTCGCTGGACTTATTGATGACCTTTCTCCATCAGTCCTGTTCTATGATGCAAATATGGAAGATGTTGCTGTTGAATTGAAGCAGGATGTTTCTATTAAAAACTGGGTCTCGCTGGATATGAAAAAAACAGACATCAGCGACTCTCTTATCTATGAAGATCTAATGAAGGACACTCCAACTACTCCTCCTCAACCAGTGAAGCTCTCCTACGAAGATGCTATGGGAATAGTGTTTACCGGGGGGACAACAGGACTACCAAAGGGAGCAATGATCACTTACAGACAGGTTGCCTTCAACACCTTAAACACAGTGAGAGATGCTCTCCCCGGTGACACCTATATCAATCATCTACCTCTCTTTCATGTTGGTGGATTATATGTATACGCTGTTCCTCTCTTCATCATGGGTGGAAAAGTGATCCAGATGAAGGGGTGGAATCTGGAAACGGTTGTCAATGTTATTAACAAAGAGAAACCTAGCTTTTTCTTTGCTGTTCCCACTCAATACCGTATGTTGATGAACCATCCAGAGTTCAAATCGATTGACTTCAGTAGCGTTAGATTCTTGACATCTGGTGGCGAACCATTACCATTGGATATAATCAGGACATTTAGGGAAGTTCACGGGGTCAAATTCAAGCAAGGGTTTGGGATGACTGAAGTTGGACCCGGATGTTTCGCGCTTGACCCATGGGATGCAGAACGAAAAATCGGAAGCATCGGTACTCCAAACTTCTTCATAGACGCAAAAGTTGTTGATCCGGAAACAGGGAAGGACTGCAACATGAATGAGGTGGGAGAGCTCATGTTTAAAGGACCCACTGTGACCATTGGCTACTGGAACCGACCAGAATTGAACAAAGCTCTTCTAGATAAGGGAGGATGGTTCGCGACTGGCGATATGGTTTATTTTGATGATGAAGGGTACTACTACGTAGTGGATAGAGTTAAGGACATGTTCATTTCCGGAGGTGAGAACGTCTATCCAAGAGAGATTGAGAAGCTCCTCGAAGAGCATCCAAAGGTTGCACAGGTCCAAGTAATAGGAGTTCCAGATCCAAAATGGGGAGAGGTGGGACGAGCCATTGTCATCTTGAAATCAGGTGAATCAGCCTCAGAGGAGGAGATAATCAATTTCTGTTCGGGAAAACTAGCTAAATTCAAGATTCCAAAATCAGTTCGCTTCACTGAAAGCTTTACACCATATATCTCTGGAGCAGGAAAAATACTGAAGCGGAAACTACGACAAGACTTCGGACAAGAGGGGAACTAGTCATGCCAGTTAGCAATGTAAATGGGATAGATATCTATTATGAAATCCATGGAGAAGGAGAACCAGTAATCTTTGGTAATGGAGTATTTTCGAACACCTTGGGATGGGTCAACCAAATCCCGATTTTTTCTAAACAGTATCAAGTCATACTCTATGATATGCGAGGCCAGGGACAAAGCGAGAAACCAGAAGGACCATATTCATTTGAGATTCATGCTGAAGATCAAAAAGCACTCCTTGATGACCTCGGCGTTTCTAAAGTTCATCATGTCGGGATAAGCTATGGTGCGGAACTCGGTTTGGTCTTTGCACTACAATATCCTGAAATGCTGAAGAGTCTAGTAGTGTGCAGCGCAGTCTCTTTCGTAGGACCTTTGCTCCGGGAGATGGCTCTACTGTGGAAACTTGTATGTGAACTTGCGAACTCTGACCTGTTTTATCAAGCTACAGTACCATTGAATTTTGCAGAAACCTTCATACAAGAAAATACAGCAATATTAGAACAGGCAAAGGTTCGCTACACTCAATTGGACTATCCTGCACTGGTAAGATTAATGGATGCATTTCTCCAGCTAGATGTCACAGACCAGTTGAAAAATATCAAGATACCAACTTGTGTAATTGTAGGTGAGAAAGACATCCTAAAACCGGCATATCCATACTCGAGCCTGATTCATGCAAGTATTCCAAATTCAGAAATGACAATTGTTCGAAACTCAGGACATGCTGTTACATTCGAACGACCTGAGGAGTTTAACAGCATAGTCCTTGGATTCCTAGAAAAACACAAGGACTAATTTTTCTCATTAATCCAGTTTCCTTAAGAGATAAATAGTCGGGAACCCTCTTTTTAGGGATAGACATAGAACATTCTATGTTCTAACTTTGACAGTACTTAACATAGTACTGCCATTGGAGGATAGATGATGAAAAAACTGAGAATCATATCTCTGTCTCTATCGTTGCTATTGCTTGGATCCATTTTCGCACCTTGTTTCCTGGTAGCACCAGTTGCTGCTCAGACTGGTCCAATTACGATTGGAGTTTTCGCTCCTTTTACAAATGGTTATGGTCTGGAAGCTTACGCACCCTGGACAAAACAAGGCTTCGAGTTGGGAATGATATATGCAACTACGATGATGGGATATGACAATGAGAATGAAACTGAAGCTGGGCGTCCCTATGAGATTATCTATTATGATACTCAGGCGAACCCGAGTCTTGCAACAACCTTAGCAACCGACGCCATCGAAACAGATGGTGTAGATATACTCGTTGGAGGAACCTCCAGTTCCGTTGCTGCGGCGTTAGCACCACTTGCTGAAAGTTATGAAAAGGTATACTTCGTTACTCCTGCAGCTGCTTCTTCAATAACTGCTGAAGACTTTAATCCGTACGTTTTCAGGATTGCTAGAAACAACTGGCACGATGCCTATGCAGGCGTTAACTACGCAATGGACACTCTCGGTTACACCAAATTCGCATTTCTTGCCGCGGATTATTCCTTTGGTAGATTTGGTGTAGACGCTATGACGAGCGTAATACAGGACAAAGGAGGAACCGTAGTCACTTCATTGTATGAACCTCTTACACAAACTGATTTCCAGGCATCAATTGATGCTCTCAAAGCTGCAGATGCTGTGAACGATATTGAGTATTTGTTCCTCATTTGGGCAGGCTCGTTCGTTAGTCTATACAATGACTTATACACCTATAACATAATGGCAGACATGGAGCTTGCTGGAGCATGTATTGATATCCTTTCAATGAACACTGCTGAAGCAGGTCTATCAGGTAACGCTACCTATATCGGTTCCCAAGGACTTTGTCTATATGGGTACGAACTGCCAAACAATGCAGTAAATGACTGGATGGTGGCTGAGCATGTAGCCAGAAACATCATGCCAAACATTCAATGGGGACTCACATATCGTGTGCCCGAGCTTTTCACAGCGGCTGGATTTGCAACTGCGCAGTTCTTGGTGGATGTCACAAATGCGGTACCAGATCTTGATACCGACATGATGATCGATTATTTGGAAGGCGGTATTGACATAAATACTCCAAAGGGACCAACATTGTTGAGACCGGATGATCATCAAGGGCTTGCAGAGATGTATATCGCAACAGCTGTGAACGATACTGACCCAACATCTGAAACATATAAACTCGTCATCGCTCAATTGAATGAAACTCTTGATCGTGACT